>NZ_JBBATX010000128.1:0-3063 GCF_040398505.1 Sphingomonas sp.
TTCGTTCGGAATGCCGAGCTTGTCGCGGCAATAGAGCACTTGCACGGCGAAGGCTTCGTTGAGCTCCCACAGGCCGATATCGTCCATCTTCAAATTGAAGCGTTCGAGCAGCTTGGGGATGGCGAAGACCGGGCCGATGCCCATTTCGTCGGGCTCGGTGCCCGCGACGGCCATGCCGACATAGCGACCGAGCGGCTGAAGGCCGCGTTGTTCGGCGAGCTTTTCCTCCATCAGCACCGAGGCCGAGGAGCCGTCCGACAGCTGCGACGCGTTGCCTGCGGTCACGTTCATGCCCGGGCCCATAACGGGCTGGAGCGCCTGCAGGCCTTCGAGCGTCGTCTCGGGGCGGTTGCCTTCGTCCTTGCTGAGCGTCACGTCCTTATAGGTGACCTCTTTGGTCTCCTTGTTGGTGACGGCCATGCTCGCGCTGGTGGGCACGATCTCGGCATCGAAATAGCCGGCGGCCTGGGCAGCGGCGGTGCGGCGCTGCGACTCCAGAGCATATTCGTCGCAGGCTTCGCGGCTGATATTGTAGCGCTTGGCGACCGTCTCGGCGGTGACCAGCATCGACATGTACACATCCTTGTGCATCGCGATCAGCTCGGGATCGGCGGCGACGCGCATTTGTGGGGTCTGGACGAGGCTGATGCTCTCGACGCCGCCGCCAATGGCGATCTGCATATTGTCGGTGATGATCTGCTTGGCGGCGGTGGCGATCGCCATCAGGCCGCTGGCGCACTGACGGTCGACCGACATGCCGGGGACGGTGACGGGGAGCCCGGCGCGCAGCAGCGACGTGCGCGCGATGTTGCCGGCCTGATGGCCTTGCTGCAGCGCGCAGCCGAACACGACGTCATCGACCATGCCGCCTTCGATCCCGGCGCGCTCGACGGCGGCCCGGATCGCGTGGCTCGCGAGCGTCGGGGCGGGGGTGTTGTTGAACGCGCCGCGATAAGCGCGGCCGATCGGGGTGCGGGCGGTGGAGACGATGACGGCGGAACGCATGGGGCTTTTCCTTTATTGCCCTCTCCCGCTTTCGCGGGAGAGGTTACGGAGACTTGGGTCGCGTTCTTCACGCGGCCCTAGGCGAAGTCGGTGAGGGTCTTCTTCTGTTTCTGGCGTCGAAAAGAAGAAGACCCTCACCCAACCCTCTCCCGCGAAGGCGGGAGAGGGCTCTAAGGGAGGCTCAAACGAAAATCTGGCTCATCCATTCGGCGATCATCGCGGGCTTTTCCTCGCCTTCGATTTCGACGGTGAACTCGTTGGTCTGCTGCCACTGGCCGGGGCGCTTTTCGTCGAAGCTCAGCAGCTTGAAGCGCCCGCGGACGCGCTTGCCCGAGCGGACCGGCTGGAGAAAGCGGACTTTGTTGCCGCCGTAATTGACGCCCATCTTGACGCCTTCGATCGTCACGCCGTCGATGATCTTCGACGAGAGCAAGGGCATCAGCGAGAGGGTGAGGAAGCCGTGCGCGATCGTGCCGCCGAACGGGGTCATCGCCGCCATCGCCGGGTTGACGTGGATGAACTGATGATCGCCGGTCGCGTCGGCGAACTTGTCGATCATTTCCTGGCTGACGACGACCCAGTCGGACACCTGTTCGGTGCCGATGCGGCCGGCCATTTCCTGGACTGTGATGCTGGTCACGGCATTCCCCTCAAGGACAAATCGTCGCATAGGCGCGTTGCGTAGCAATTGGCACCGAGGCCCGCCGCGCGCAAGCCTCACCTGACCGGAAACCGGAATATGACACCAGACGTAGCATCCAACGCCCGCAAATCCATGCGCGCTTTGCACCGCGCGAGCGAACCCGATGTTCTAAAGCCGCTGCTGGAGCGTGCCGCGCTGACCCCCGAGTCGCGCGAGCGCACCCTTGGGCACGCCGCCGGGCTGCTGGCGGATCTGCGCGCGGCGCAGGGCAAGGGGTGGGTCAACCAGTTCCTGCAGGAATATCGGCTTAATTCGTCCGAGGGCGTGGCGTTGCTGTCGCTGGCCGAGGCGTTCCTGCGCGTGCCCGATCCGGAGACGGCGGATCTGCTGATCGCCGACAAATTGGGCGATGCCGATTGGCGCGCACATACCGGCAAGTCGAACTCGACCTTGGTCAATTCGGCGACCTGGGGGCTGGTCGTCGGGCGTGCGCTGGTGGGGGAGGGGGAAAAGCAGTCGTCGCTGCGCCGCCTGATCAGCCGCGCCGGCGAGCCGTTCGTGCGGCAGGCGGTGGGCGCCGCGATGCGGATGATGGGCGAAATCTTCGTGATGGGCCGCACGATCGACGAAGCGATGAAGCGGATGCGCAAGCCGGAGCATAAAGGCTTTACCGCGAGCTTCGACATGCTGGGCGAGGCGGCGCGGACGCAGGCCGACGCCGAACGGTATTTCCGGGCGTACACCGATGCGGTCGCGGCGGTGGGGCGTGATCCGTCGGCCGGGCATTCGATTTCGGTCAAATTGTCGGCGCTGCACCCGCGCTATGAGGTCGCGCGGTGGGACGAATGCGTCCCCGCGCTGACCGAGATGCTTGAGGCGCTCAGCGTTCAGGCGGCGGGGCTGGGGATCGCGCTGACCGTCGATGCCGAGGAGAGCGAGCGGCTCGAGATGAGCCTAGATATCATTGGCGCGGTCGCGGGCTTGCCGAGCCTGAAGGGCTGGGATGGCTTCGGCATGGCAGTGCAGGCGTACGGCAAGCGCGCGCGGCCGGTGGTGGCGTGGGCGGGTGAGCTTGGCCGGACGATGAATGTGCGGCTGGTGAAGGGCGCGTATTGGGACAGCGAGATCAAGCGCACGCAAGTCGAGGGGCTGGCCGATTATCCGTTGTTTACGCGCAAGGCGGCGACCGATGTGTCGTATCTGGCGGTGGCGCGGGACATGCTCGATGCGCCCGCCATTCGCCCGGCCTTTGCCAGCCACAATGCGCTGACCGTCGCGACGATCATGGAATGGGCGGGGAATTCGCGCGATTTCGAGTTCCAGCGGCTGCACGGCATGGGCGACGGGCTGTACGAGCGGCTGGTGCGCGAGAATGGCTATCATTGCCGCGTCTATGCGCCGGTCGGCGGGCATCG
>NZ_JBBATX010000128.1:3163-6796 GCF_040398505.1 Sphingomonas sp.
CGACCTGCTCGAGACACACCGCGACGAACTGATGGCGATCTGCGTGCAGGAAGCCTTCAAGACCATCCCCGATGCGCTTGGCGAAGTGCGCGAGGCGGTCGATTTCTGCCGCTACTATGCGCAACAGGCGCGCGACGGGTTGCAGCCCGTCGAACTCCCCGGGCCGACCGGCGAGCGCAACGTGCTGCGCTTCGAGGGGCGGGGCGTGTGGGCGACGATCGCGCCGTGGAACTTCCCGCTGGCGATCTTCCTCGGGCAGACCGTCGCGGCGCTCGTCGCCGGTAATACCGTCGTCGCCAAGCCGGCGCCACAAACGCCGCGCATCGCCGCGCGTGCGGTGGAGCTGGCGCATGAAGCGGGCGTGCCGACAGATGCGCTGGTGCTGCTCCCCGGCGGACCCGAACTCGGCGCGGCGCTGACCGCCGACCCGCGCATCGCCGGTGTCGCTTTCACCGGATCGACCGCCACCGCGCGCAAGATCGCGCGGTCGCTGCTGGAGGATGACAATCGCCCGATCGTCCCGCTGATCGCCGAGACCGGCGGGATCAACGCGATGATCGTCGATTCGACTGCACTGCCCGAGCAAGTCGTGGCGGATGTCATCACCTCGGCCTTCCGCTCGGCGGGGCAGCGCTGTTCGGCGCTGCGGCTGCTGCTGCTGCAGGAGGAAATCGCCGACACCACGATCGAGATGCTGAAGGGTGCGATGGACACGCTGCGGCTCGGCGATCCGGGTGATCCGGCGACCGATGTCGGGCCGGTGATCGATCAGGCGGCGTATGATCGGCTGATGGCGTACCGCGCGGGGGCCAAGATCGAGAAGACGCTCGACGCGCCCGCCGAGGGGTTGTTCGTCCCGCCGACGCTGGTGCGGATCGACCGCATCGATGCGCTGACGCAGGAATGGTTCGGCCCCGTGCTGCACGTCGCGACCTGGCCTGCGGGCAAGCTCGCCGAGACGATCCGCGCGGTCAACGCCAAGGGTTACGGTCTGACCATGGGCCTCCACAGCCGCATCGCGCGCGCGGCGGAGGAGACCGAGGCGCTGGCGCAGGTCGGCAATCTCTACGTCAACCGCTCGATGATCGGCGCGGTGGTCGGATCGCAACCATTCGGCGGGGAGGGACTGTCGGGCACCGGCCCGAAGGCGGGCGGGCCGCACTATCTGCACCGCTTTGTGGTTGAACGCGCGGTTTCGGTCGACACGACCAGCGCTGGCGGCAATGCGACGTTGTTGAGCCTTGATGAGGGCGGGATTTAGCACGGACGCGCGCTGCAATCTCTATCCTTCCCCGGCGAAGGCCGGGGCCCAGTCGCGCGCGTTCAGTTGGTGAGCAAGTCTTCCCCTGCCGCGACCTTCACGACTGGGCCCCGGCCTCCGCCGGGGAAGCGTGGGGGTAGGTCGCCGGGGCGTCGTGATAGGGCAGAATCAGCCCGCCGTCGGGCGCGGCGGTGAAGGCGGTCTGGGTCGGGTAGGCAAGCGCGATCCCCTCATCGTTCATACGCGCGATGATCGCGACGCCGACGGCGTGGCGCGCGTCGAAAAATTCCGTGAACCCGGCATGTTCAGAATCGAATTCGAGGTCGAAATCATAGCTGCTCTCGCCGAATTTGACGAAGCCTGCCCGGACGAACTTCTGCTCGCAACCCTCGACGACGTCCTTGAGCAAGGCCGGGAAACGCTTGAGCGTTTCGACGGGCGTCCACTGCACCACGCCGAGCTTGAAGATGATCCGACGATAGTCGCGCTGCGTGATGTTCTGGATTTCCTTTTCCAGCAGCTGCTTGTTGGCGATGATCCGCTCCTCGCCGGTGGCGGCGCGGATGCGGGTCGATTTCAGCCCGATGCTTTCGACCGTCCCGGTGGTCGTATCGTACGCGATCGTGTCGCCACGCCGGAATGGGCGGTCGAAGATGATCGCGAGCGCTGCAAACAGATCGGCGAAGATGCCTTGCGCCGCCAGACCGATCGCGATGCCGCCGACGCCCAGCCCGGCGACCAAGCCGGTGACGTTGACGCCGAGATTGTCGAGCACGACGATGACGGCGATCGCGAACACCGCGAAGCTGATGAGCAAGCGGATGATGCCCATCGCGCTGCTGATCGCCTCGCCGGCATAATGTTCGCCCGCGGTGCGGTGTTCGATTGCGCCGAGGATGATTTCCCGCGCCCAGATCGCGACCTGGAACCAGGCGACAAGCGTCCACAGGAACGTGATCGTCGCGGCCACTTCGACCGGCGTCGCGGCGAAATTGGCGACGGTGACGATCTTTGCGGCAGCCAACACCATGAAGACATTGCCGGTTTTTTCCACCGCGCGCAGGATTACGCCCGCCCAGCCGCTCGGCCCGGTGCGGCGCGCGCAATAGGTGCGGGCGAGCCGACGGATGAAGTGAAACAGGATGACGAGCAGGCTCGCCACGCCGACTGCGATAAGGATTTGCAGCCAGTGCGTACCGACCCATTGCACGGTCGAACCGAACAAAGCGCGTGTTTGCTGATCGACATCCTGCACCTTGATCGGCGGCAGGATCGCGTTGAAGGTGTTACCGGTCGTCATATCAATACTTTCACGCGGCGTGCTGGACCGCCGCTGGCGCGCCGGGTTGGAGGAACGCGATCAACCCGCGTTCGGCGCGCGATAGATAGTGGGTGCGGCGCGGTAAGCGCAATTGGCTGCGGAATTCCGCCTGCCCGCTCTTTACCAGCGCGAGCAAGGCGGGGTGGACGTAGGATTTGCGGGCGATCGCGGGGGTATTGCCGAGCGCTTCGCTGACCGGCAGCAGCAGCGCCTTGAGTCCGATATCGGCGCGCGCGGTGGCCAGCGTCTCGAACGCGAGGACGCTCGCCGCCCAGGTGCGGAAATGCTTGGCGGTGAAATCGCCGCCGCTCGCCGTGCGGATATACTCGTTGACGTCGGACGACGACACCGGATGCGGTTCGCCCTCAGCGTCGAGCCACTGGAAGAGATGCTGTCCCGGCAAATCCTGACATTTCTTGACGAAGCGGCTGAGCGTCCTGTCGGTGATCGTCATCACGCGCTCCTTACCCGATTTCGCACGGAATTTGAGCTTGAGCGCGCTTCCGGCGACCTTGACGTGGCGGTTGCGCAAGGTCGTGGCGCCGAAGCTGTTATTGGCCTTGGCATAGCCTTCATTGCCGACACGGATATGGCCGAGATCGAGCAGCCGGACGACGGCAGCGACGGCTTTCTCGCGGCTGACGCCGGGTAGCGCCATGTCTGCGGCGACACGCGCCCGCACTTTGGGCAAGCTTTGGCCGAACGCCGCGCAGCCTTCGTACTTCGCCGCCTCCTGCGTTTCGCGGAAATCGGGGTGATAGCGATATTGCTTGCGGCCCTTTTCGTCCCAGCCGACCGCCTGGATATGGCCGTTGGGCTTGGGACAGAACCACGCGTCGCGGTACGCCGGGGGCAGGCCGACCGCGTTGAGCCGATCGATCGTTTCGCGGTCAAGGATCCGCGCGCCATTCGCGTCGAAATAGCCCCAGCCGTGACGCATCTTCTTGCGCGTGATGCCGGGGGCGCTGTCGTCGTGATAGCTGATCTTGACCATGGCCGATCAGAATGCACGGGCCGTCGCATCGTTCCGGAACGTCTTGGGGGGTCTATC
>NZ_JBBATX010000129.1:0-5041 GCF_040398505.1 Sphingomonas sp.
TTGGCGAGATAGCGCGTCATCACGCTTTGCATGCGCTTGACCATGAACGCGCGCGTATCGCCGCGCTGGAAGGCATAGCTGTCGGGCAGGATGCTCCCCTCGGCCGGAACGTCGATCGTGCCGGTCAGCCCGCTGGTCTTGTCGATCGCGTCTTTCAGCTGGACCGAGGCCCAGCCCTCGGGAATCGTCACGAAGCGCTGGATCGTCTTGCTGCCTTGCAGCACCTTGAGAATGTCGGCTTGGCTGAGATGCGCCGGAATGCGATACTCACCGGCCTTGATCGGCGCATCGGATCCGAAGACCTTGGCGAGCATCCGGAACGTGCTCGCCGAGGGGATTGCCCCGGCCTTTTCCAGCTGAACCGATGCGCTCGCCAGGCTGCTGCCGGGCGCAATCGCGACGCTGATCGGATGCGCCAGCGGGCCGCGACCGCCCCACATCTGGACGACGAAGAACGCCCCCGCGATCGCCGCAAGGCCAAGAATGAGACCGAGGCAACCGAGCTTGCGCATCTCAATCCTCCGTTCGTGCTGAGCCTGTCGAAGCACTGCCATCCACGATGACCGGCATCATTTGTGGAAAGCGGCCCTTCGACAGGCTCAAGGCGAACGGATCGGGGTTCACGCTTACATCGCCTTCATGACAAGGCTGGCATTGGTGCCGCCAAAGCCGAACGAATTGTTGAGCACCGCCTTGACCGAGCGCTTCTTCGCAACGTGCGGCACCAGATCAACCCCCGCGCAATTGTCGCTCGGATTGTCGAGGTTGAGCGTCGGTGGCACGATCTGGTCGCGCATCGCCAGAATGCAGAAAATGCTCTCGACCGCGCCTGCGCCGCCGAGCAAATGCCCGATTGCCGACTTGGTCGAGCTCATCGACAGCGTGCCGATCGCATCGCCAAACAGCCGCCGCACCGCGTTCAGCTCGAGTTCGTCGCCGAGCGGGGTCGAGGTGCCATGCGCGTTGATATAGTCGATGTCGCCAAGCTGGAGCCCGGACTTCTTCATCGCCATTTCCATCGACCGGAACGCGCCTGAGCCCTCCGGGTGTGGCGCGGTGACATGATAGGCATCGCCCGACAGGCCGTAACCAATGACTTCGGCGTAAATCCTCGCGCCGCGCGCCTTGGCGTGCTCATATTCCTCAAGGCAGACGACGCCAGCGCCCTCGCCCATCACAAAGCCGTCGCGGTCCTTGTCATACGGGCGGCTGCCGCGTTCGGGCGTGTCGTTGAAATGGGTCGACAGCGCGCGCGCCTGCGCGAACCCGGCGATGCCCAACGGACAGATCGCGCCTTCGGAACCGCCCGCCAGCATCACGTCGGCATCGTCCATCGCGATCATCCGCGCGGCATCGCCGATCGAATGCGCGCCGGTCGAGCAGGCCGTCACGACGGCGTGATTCGGGCCCATCAGCCCGTATTTGATTTGCACTTGCCCGGTGATCAAATTGATCAGACGGCCATGCACGAAATGCGGTGAGACGCGGCTCGGGCCCTTTTCGTGCAGCACGATCGATTCGGACGCGATCCCGGGCAGACCGCCAATGCCGGACCCAATCGAGCAACCGGCGCGATACTTCTGCTCCTGCGTCATATCGAGCAGTCCGGCATCTTCGAGCGCCTGACCCGCCGCATCGATCCCGTAAATGATGAATGGATCGACCTGGCGCTGGACCTTGTGGTCGACGCGCTTGTTCGGATCGAAGCCATAGGGATGATCGGCGGGCTTCACTTCGCAAGCGATGCGACACTTATAGTCGGTCGCGTCGAAGCGCGTGATCGTGCCCGCCCCCGACTTGGACGCGAGAAGGTTCGCCCATGCGGTTTCCACATCGGCGCCTAGCGGCGTCACGAGGCCCAATCCGGTTACGACAACACGCCGCATGGCGATCTCCGTTTCTGTACGTCTTCGATAAAACGCTGGGTAAAATGGGAACGGCCCCCTGCCCCCGGTCTTTGCCTGGGACGGGGAGCCGTTCTATGTGTTCAGCCGTGGGGCTATGCGAGAGCCCCAACCAAAAGCAGAATGCTCAGCTCTTATGCTCGTCGATGAAGGTGATGGCGTCCTTCACGGTCGTGATCTTTTCGGCGGCATCGTCGGGAATTTCGACTTCGAATTCCTCTTCGAACGCCATGACCAGCTCGACGATGTCGAGGCTGTCTGCGCCCAGATCGTCGATGAAGCTCGCGTCCTCGGTCACCTTGTCGGCTTCTACGCCGAGATGCTCGACGACGATTTTCTTAACGCGGTCTGCGGTCTCGCTCATTGTATCGTCCCTCTATGATGGGGGTTTTGGGAATTCCTGAACGCACGTAGAACGGGCGTGGGGGGCTTGCAAGTAGGGCAGATCAAATCGCCCGTCAGATCATCGCCATGCCGCCGTTGACGTGCAAGGTCTGGCCGGTGACGTATCCCGCCTCGCGGCTCGCGAGATAGACCACGGCCGCGCCGATGTCGGCACCCTCGCCCATTTTACCCATCGGGATGCGCGCGTTGAGCGCATCCTTCTGAGCATCGGGCAATCCATCGGTCATTGGTGAGGCAATGAAGCCGGGTGCCACGCAATTGACCGTGATCCCGCGGCTGGCGAGTTCCTGCGCCAGCGCCTTGGACATGGCGGTCAGCGCGCCCTTCGAGGCGGCATAATTGGCCTGACCCGGATTGCCTGTCGTGCCGACAACCGACGTAATCGAGACGATCCGGCCGAAACGTGCCTTCATCATCGGGCGCGCCGCGGCGCGGGCGAGCCGGAACGCGGCCTCGAGATTGACGCGGATCACCGCATCCCATTCTTCATCCTTCATCCGCATGACGAGATTATCGCGCGTAATGCCGCCATTGTTGACGAGGATGTCGATCTTGCCGAGCGCCTCGACCGCGGTCGGAACGAGCGCATCGACCGCAGCGCCATCCGAAAGATTGCACGGCAGCGCCACGTGATCGCCGGCAAGACTTTCACGAAATGCCTCGAGCTTGGCGAGGTTCGACCCCGAAACCGCCAGCCGCGCGCCCTGCGCCGCCAACGCCTGCGCAATCGCCGACCCAATCCCCCCCGAAGCGCCCGTCACCAGCGCGGTCATGCCTGTCAGATCGAACATGCTATTCTCCATCAAATTTGATTCACGCGGAGACGCGGAGACGCGGAGGAGTGGTGATCGTTGACGATCCGTCGCACTCCCTCCTTCAGCGTCGCGCCTCCGAAGTTGATCAGTAGCCCGACGGGCTGCCGTGTCAGTCGCAAATACGTCAAAAGCTGCTTCGCATGCGCGATGTTGAGCCGCTCCACCGACTTGATTTCGACGAGGAGTCGCTGGTCGACGAGCAAGTCGATCCTAAACGCAGCGTCGAATCGCATACCCTCGAACTCGACGTCTACGGCGCGCTGGCGCGCTACCTCATAGCCGAGCGCGGATAATTTTCCCGCCATAACCATTTCATAGACGCTTTCGAGCAGCCCGGGCCCGAGATCGCGATGCAAGCGCAACGCCAAGTCGAGCACGTCCCCGCTGATCTCGTCTATATCTTTCACTTCTTCTCCGCGTCTCCGCGTCTCCGCGTGAACAATCCCTTCTTAAAGCACCTTAACCAAAGCCTCGACATCGTCCATCGTAACGACGCTCGTCCCCGTCGCATCGGGGGCGATGCGCTTGACCATTGGGGTCAGCACCTTGCCGCCGAATTCGACAAAGCGCTCGACGCCCGCCGCATACATCGCCAGCACCGATTCGCGCCACCGCACCATGCCGGTGACCTGTTCGACCAGCAGGCGGCGGATCGTGTCGGCATCGGCAACCGGTGCCGCCGTGATGTTGGCGAAGAGCGGCACCAGCGGCGCGTCGATCCGCGCCTCCGCCAGCGCCTTTTCCATGGCCTCCGCGGCGGGCTGCATCAGCGGGCAGTGGAACGGTGCGGAGACCTGCAACAGGAGCGCGCGCTTGGCACCCATGTCCTTGGCGAGCGCGACCGCGCGTTCGATCGCGCCGCGATGGCCCGAGATCACAACTTGCGACGGATCATTGTCGTTGGCGACGGTACATGTCTCGCCGGCCGCGGCGGCCTCGGCGATCGCCCGCGCCATGGTGAGATCAGCGCCAAGCAATACCGCCATCGCGCCAATCCCGACCGGCACCGCCGCCTGCATCGCAAGGCCCCGATGCTTCAGCAACCGCGCCGTCGTCGCCAGATCGATCGCGCCGGCCGCACATAGCGAGGTATATTCGCCGAGCGAATGGCCCGCGACATAGTCTGCCGTGTCGGCCAGCCGCACGCCGCCTTCCTGTTCGAGCACCCTGAGCGTCGCGATGGCATTCGCCATGATCGCGGGCTGAGCATTTTCGGTCAGCTCCAGGTCGGCCTCGGGCCCCTCGGTCATCAGCCGAAACAAATGCTGGCCGAGCGCATCGTCGACTTCCTGAAACACTGCTCGCGCGGTCGGGCTCGCGGCGGCAAGCGCCGTGCCCATCCCAACCGACTGACTCCCCTGCCCTGAAAAAATGAACGCACGCATCCGCTGAAACTCCTTCGGCGCGGCGGTTAAGCGCGGGCGACGTATGCCGTCAACCTGAACGGGGCGAAGCTGGCCGGGACACTTTGCGACCCTTTTGTGTTTAGCCCGGTACGGGTGTGCGACAATCGCACCCCAAATAGGGTCCGACGCCGGGAGCTTGGCGCCGTCCGATAAGGATTTAAACCATGAAGAGACTTTTCATCGCATTGCTTGCGACGGCGGCCATCGCCAGCCCGATTGCCGCCGAAGCGCAGCAAAATCGCAACGATCGCAACAATCGTAATGATCGCCAGACGACCGTCATCCGGCAGCAGCCCAACGGCCGCACCGTCGTCAAGAAGCGCACCGTCACCCGTCCCAACCAGCAGCGTCGCTGGAATAAGGGCCAGCGTTTCGACCGTCGCTATGCGCAAAACTATCAGGAAATCCGCGATTGGCGCCAGTATCGCGGTCGTCGCCTCTACGCTCCGCCGCGTGGCTATCATTGGGTCCGCTCGGGCAATGACGCGGTGCTCGTCGCGCTCGCGGGCGG
>NZ_JBBATX010000129.1:5141-6733 GCF_040398505.1 Sphingomonas sp.
AGCGGAAGACGATAGCCGGAGGGGCGTTTCGCATGGTGCGGGCGTCAGCGATCGGCCAAGAATGAAAGAAAGCAACATGGCTCTGTACGAGCACGTGTTCCTTGCGCGCCAGGATCTGGCACAGGCGCAAGTGGACGCACTGGCCGAAATGGCCGCCGGAATCATCAACGGTAATGACGGCCGCGTCGTCAAGACCGAGAATTGGGGCCTGCGCAGCCTCGCTTACAAGATCGCGAAGAATCGCAAGGCGCATTACGTGATGCTTGAGATCGATGCCCCGGGCAGCGTGATCGCAGAGCTGGAGCGCCAGGTTCAGATCAACGAAGACATCATCCGCTATATGACCGTCAAGATCGACGCTTCGGAAGAAGGCCCGAGCGTCATGATGCGCAAGTCGGACCGCGACCGTGAGCGTCGTGGTGATCGCGAAGGCGGCCGTGAAGGCCGTGGCGATCGCCCGGACCGCGGTGATCGCGAAGATCGCGCGCGTCGCAGCTTTGACGGCGAATAAGGAGCTATAGACCATGGCACGCCCATTTTTCCGCCGTCGCAAGTCCTGCCCGTTCTCGGCCAAGGATGCCCCCCGGATCGACTATAAGGACGTCCGTCTGCTGCAGGGCTTCGTGTCCGAGCGTGGCAAGATCGTCCCGTCGCGCATCACCTCGGTGAGCGGCAAGAAGCAGCGCGAGCTCGCCCAGGCGATCAAGCGTTCGCGCCATCTGGGCTTGCTGCCCTACATCGTTAAGTAAGGAGCGCACCCCATGGATATCATCCTGCTGGAGCGCGTCGAAAAGCTCGGCAACATTGGCGACGTCGTCAAGGTGAAGGACGGGTTCGCCCGTAACTTCCTGCTGCCGAACAAGAAGGCGCTTCGCTCCAACGAAGCCAACCGCAAGGTCTTCGAAAAGAACCGCGAGACGATCGTCGCCGAGAATGCGGAACGTCGCGGCCATGCCGAGATCGAAGCCAAGACGATCGACGGCATCACGCTGACGCTGATCCGCCAGTCGTCAAACACCGGCCAGCTCTATGGTTCGGTCGCGGTGCGCGATCTGATCGAAATGCTGGAGGCCGAGGGTCACAAGGTCTCGAAATCGGCGATCGTGCTCAACAAGCCGATCAAGGCGATCGGCGTGTACGACATCAAGGTGTCGCTGCACCCGGAAGTTTCGGTGACGATCAAGATCAACATCGCACGCTCGCCCGAAGAGGCGAAGATGCAGGCCGATGGCGTCAACGTCATGGAAGCGATGTTCGAGAAGGACGAAGCCGGCTTCGTCGAGGCTTACGATCCGAACGCCGAGCCGGGCGCGACGGCCGAAGTCGGCAGCGACGACAACCAGGCCGAGGCACCAGCCCAAGCCTGAGCGTTACCGCTCGCTATATCGTAAAAGGGCCGCCCGGAGGGATCCGGGCGGCCCTTTTCGTGTGTCTCCGCCCCGGGGATTGGGGGGGCTGGAGCGGAGGGCTGTTACCCGGTCACCACGCACGCGCTCACCAAAGCCGCGAACGGGATGAGGGCGAGGAAAACGGGAAGAACCTTATTCATTATAGCGTCGCTTTGCGTTGCCGGCCTGCAAACCAGAACCTCA
>NZ_JBBATX010000130.1:0-6681 GCF_040398505.1 Sphingomonas sp.
TAAGACCCCTAATCGCGCGTTGATCAGCGTCTGGTTGGTGACGCTCGGGCCGCCAAAGGTGAAAGTGTCGTAGGAGCCGTCCTTCACCTCATAGGTGTAGCGCAACCCGGCGCTGAGAGTGACGCGCGGCACGATCTGGTATGTGACTTCACCGAAAGCTGCGTAGCTGTCTTGGCGCAGCCGCATGCGACCATCGGTGCCATAGCCGTCGAGCAAATTGGCTGGCACCGTGACCGCCGCCGCGCCCGCCCCGGTGCTGGTCCCGATCAGATAGCGCGCAGCGGCCGGACCGTAGATGCTGATCGGGCGGCCGGTGATCGTCTGATCGAAGACATAGAGCCCCGCGACATAGCCGAAGCGGTGCTCGCCCTTTGAGGCGAGGCGCAGTTCGTGGCTGAACTGGTCCTGCCGCGATGGGATGTGCTGGGTGATCTGTACCGGAATGCCGGTGTAATCGCGGTCGTTCGCCGCATCCCAATTCCAGAAGCGCCACGCACTGACCGAGGTCAGTGTGCCAATGCCCCCAAGATTCCAGTCGGCGATCGCGGAGACGCCGCCCTCATTGGTGTCGACGCCAAGCGCGGCGTCGATGTCGGTCAGCCGATCGTACGGATTGGTGCTCGGCGGCGCATAGCCAAATTGCGCGGCGAGCCCGGTCGGCCCGGCATATTGCCGCGTTGCCGAGCGCAGCGGGCTGACGTCGGCGGCGCGCAGATAGACTTGCGTGCAGCATTCGCTCGCGAAATTGGTGAAGTCTGCGGTTAGTCGGAGCTGAAAGTCGGCGGTCGGCGTGAACAGCAATTGCCCGCGCACCGCCTGATTGCCGATGCCGTTCTGGTTCGCGCCGGTGCGCGTGTTGCGGATCACGCCGTCGCGGCGGGTAACCAGCCCGGAGAGCCGAAATGCCACAGTATCGCTGATCAGCGGCCCTGTTGCGGAGGCCCGCCCCTGCACGAAGTTATAGCTGCCGACCGACAGTTCCGCGTCCATCTGCGGTGTGAAGCTCGGCGCCTTGGAGATCACGCTGATCGCGCCCGCCGTCGTGTTCTTGCCGAACAAGGTGCCTTGCGGCCCGCGCAGCACTTCGATCCGCTCGATATCCGAGAAATCGAACGCTGCGGTGGCGGGGCGGGCATGATAGACTTGGTCGATATAGAAGCCGACGCCGGGTTCCAGCCCGTCATTCGCCTGGCTCACCGCGACGACGCTGCTGCCGAGGCCACGGATCGTGAAGGCGGTGTTGCGCGGATTGGCCGAGCTGTAATTGAGCGCAGGCACGAGCGCGCTCAAGTGCTGCGTGTTGACGGTGTAGGAGCGGCGGATCAGTTCCTCGCCGACCACCGAGACTGCGATCGGGACCGTCTGCACATCCTCTGCTCGCTGGCGTGCAGTGACGACGATGTCGGAGGGGCTGGCGTCGCTGGGAGAGGTGGCGGTGGGGGCTTCCTTGGCAAGCGCCGCATATGGGGAGCAGGCCAGCAGCACGCCGGCCGCAGTCCCGGCGGAGATCGTCGATCGCATGAAAATCCCCGTTCTAATGCCGCAAAGCGCGTCGACGATTCGCCATATACCGTCGGATATAGAGATTGGAAGCTGCTGCTGCTGCGGGAACGGTGATCGGACGGCTTGAACCATCGGTCTAACGGTTACTTCCCGTGAAGCTGAACGCCTGCCGTTCGCCCTGAGCCTGGCGAAGGGCACCTCTGGTACTGTGAACCGCTCGCTTTATGCGAGGGGGGCTTCGACAGGTTCAGCCCGAACGGAGCTGAAACGATTACGCTGCGTTCAAGCGATCTTCGCGCGATCTTGTCCTGGTGGCGTTTGGCGGCGCGCGTGATAGGGAGGTCGCTATTGCCCGGTCGCTCCGTGCGCTGAGAGTTTCCCCCACACGATGCGCCTTTTTCTGTGCCTGCCGATCGCCGTGCTCGTCCTTCCCGTCCCGGTCCTCGCGCAGCAAGCTACGCCGGCACCCGATGGTCCCGACATTGTCGTGCTCGGCCGCCCCTTGCCGCCGCCGCCGGGCGTTCCGGCTTATGGGTCGGTGACGATCGAGCGTGTGCGGCTGACCGGCGATGCCTCGGGCCGGGTCGAAAACGTGCTGGCTGATGTTGCTGGGTTTCAGCAATTCCGCCGCTCGGACAGTCGCTCGGCCAACCCCTCGGCGCAAGGCGTGACGCTACGCGCGCTCGGTGGCAATGCGTCGAGCCGCGCGCTGGTGCTGCTCGATGGTGTACCGCTGGCCGATCCGTTCTTCGGTTATATCCCGTTCAACGCGCTCGCTGCAGACCGGTTGTCGAGCGTGCGGATCACGCGCGGCGGCGGGGCAGGCGCGTTCGGCGCGGGCGCGGTCGCAGGCACGATTGAACTGGCGAGCGCGACCCGGCGCGAGTTGCCGCACCTCGCGGGGGAAGCGTTCTATGGCAGCGCGAATGCGGTCGAAGCGGCGGGGAGTCTCTCGCCCGATGTCGGCGGCGGATTTTTGAGCGTGTCCGGCAAGTTCGAACGGGGTGACGGGTTCTTTACCACACCATCTGCGCAACGCTCTGCCGCGACCGTTCGGGCGCGCTATCGCGACTGGTCGGGGTCGCTGCGCGCGGTCGTGCCGATCGATGCGCAGACCGAGGTGCAGGCGCGCGGACTGCTCTACCGCGACAATCGCACGCTGCGCTTTGCCGGGGCCGCCAGCAGCTCTGACGCGCAGGATGCGAGCATCCGGTTGATTCACCGCGGGAGCTGGGCAGTCGATGCGCTCGCCTATATCCAGGCGCGCAACTTCACCAATCGCGTCATCAGTGCGACCAGTTTCAAACTGACGCTCGATCAGCGCAATACGCCTGCGACCGGGATTGGTGGCAAGATCGAATTGCGCCCTCCGGTCGGGCCGGATCATGTGCTGCGGCTCGGGATCGATGCGCGGATCGGGGAGGGCGTGCTGTATGAGGACGCCTACGCCGCGACCGGCCTCGTCACGACTCGCCGCAACGCCGGCGGCAGGACCAGCACCACCGGGCTGTTCGTGGAGGATGACTGGACGCTCGGTCGGTTGGTACTGACCGCCGGGCTGCGCGGGGACCGCTGGACGATCACAGACGGCTTCTTTCGCGAGCCGAATGCAGTGGGCACGCCGATCACCGACACGCGCTTCACTGACCGCCACGGGTTTGAAGCAACCGGGCGGGCAGGCGCGTTATTCCGCGCCAGCGACGCGGTGGCGGTGCGCGGGGCGGGCTATACCGGGTTCCGCGTGCCGACGCTCAACGAATTATATCGGCCGTTCGTTGTCTTCCCAGTCACCACGCAAGCCAATCCAGCGCTCGGACTCGAGCGGTTGCGCGGCGTGGAAGGCGGGATCGACGTCACGCCCGCGCGCGGCGTGACGGTCGGCATCACCGCTTTTTACAACCGGCTCGAAGGTGCGATTTCCAACGTCACGATCGCCGCCAACACGCGCCAGCGTCGCAATGTTGACGCGATCGTCGCCAAGGGAGTGGAGGTGACCGCGCATGCCGCGCGCGGCGGCTTCTCGCTCGATGCATCCTACGCGTTCAGCGACAGCACGGTCCGCGCTTCGGGGGCGTCTGCGCCCTTGAACGGGTTCAGTCCGGCACAAAGCCCGCGGCACACGGCAAGCGCAACGCTGGCCTGGGAACGCCACGGTTTGGGCGCGTCGCTGACCGCGCGCTATGTCGGCCGACAAAATGAGGACGATCTGCAGACCGATATCCTCCCCGCCGCGACGACGCTCGACGCCGTGGCACGGCTGCCGCTCGCCCCGCATGTCTCCCTGATCGCGCGCGCGGAAAATCTGCTCGACCAAGCGGTCGTCACGCGTAACGCTGGCGGGTCGATCGACCTCGGCACCCCGCGCACGCTGTGGATCGGGGTGCGTGTCCAATGATCCGGTGGCGCTGGCTGGTCAGCGCGTTTGTATCGGCGGCATATGGGCAGCGACCGGACTTGGTGATAGGCGTGCGGGGATGATCGAACATCCCTTTTCTCGGCGTGACGCCCAGTCGATGCGGTGCTGGCCTGACCAGACTCGATAAGCGCGTCCAGACGCTCGCCGTCTGCCTGTCTGGCGTGGCGGGCTATGTCGATGCCGTGGGGTTCCTGCATTCGGGCGGCTTTTTCGTGTCGTTCATGAGCGGCAATTCCACGCGCCTTGCGGTCGGCCTGGCGCATTGGACAACGGCAGCGGCGATCGCGGGCGGCCTGATCGGCAGCTTCGTGATCGGCGTCACGCTCGGCTCGCTGTGCGGATCGCTCAATGAACGGCATCGCCGCTCGATCGTGCTTGCCTTGGTCGCCGGGTTGCTGGCGGGCGCGGCGGCGGTCGGTACGGCGGGGTCCACCTGGCGGGCGTTGGCGCTGACCGCGTTGGCCATGGGGGCGGAGAATGCCGCCTTCGAGCAGCCGGGCGGGGGCAGCATCGGCCTTACCTATATGACCGGGACGCTCGCCAAGATCGGGCAGGGAATCGCCGCGATGCTGCGTGGGCGGGGCGGGTTCGAATGGCTGTCTTATGTCGCCTTATGGGCGGGTCTTGTCGCAGGCGCGATCCTTGGCGCCGCCATTTACGCACAGATCGCGATGGCGGCACTGTGGTTTGCCGCGGGCGCGTCGGCGATCCTGGCGATCGTCGCGCGGCGGCTGCACGTCGGCTAGGTAGTTTCCGATCCTGCATTGCTCAGCCCCAGCCGTGATATTATAGCGATCGAACACTCGAAATGAGGACGATCATGCCCGAGAGCCCCGCTGCGGCATCTGCGCCAATCCGTCATATCGTCGTGCTCGGCCATCCCGACTCGCAAAGCTTCAACCACGAGGTGGTCGAACGCTATGGCAAGACCGTGCGCGAAATTGGTCACGAGTGCGTCGTGCGCGATCTGTATGCGCTGGATTTCGATCCGCGGCTGCGCGCCGATCACCGACCCGGCCATGCGACTGGCATGTCGGCCGACGTTGCGCGTGAAATCGGCCTGTTGCGCGATGCCGATGTGCTCGTCTTCGTCTATCCGATTTGGTTCGGCATGCCGCCGGCGATCATCAAAGGCTATGTTGATCGCGTGCTCGGCGTCGCGCTGACGCCGTCGGATATTCGCGATCATCAGCCGGATTCGGTGCTGGTGGGGAAATGGTTCGGGACGTTTTCAAGTTCGGCCACGACGCGGATCTGGCTCGATGAACACGGCCAGATGGAATCGATCCGCCAGGCGTTCGACCGCTATCTGATGGGGATTTTCGGGCTGCACGACGCCGGTCACGTCCATTTCGGCGCGATCGTCGCGGGGATGGATGCCCGCTTCGTGCGCGAGAGTTTGTACGAGGTGGAAGAGCAGGCGCGCAAGATCTGCAGCAGCGTCGCCGCGGCACGCCATGCGGTGAAGGCGAAGGAAGCGGTCGCGGCGCTGGCCGCGACGTAAGGCGATCCTGCGACGAGGACGGTTTGCTGCATGGCCCGCTCGATCGCGCGCAACAAAGTGGGCGCGCTGAACGGCTTTTGCAGGACGATGGCATTGGGCTCGGTGCGCAGAACACGGTAGCAATCGCCCGTGGCGAAGATGAGCGGTATCGACAGCGTTATCGCGATCTCCTCGGCCGCAGCGATGCCGCTACCGCCGCGCAGGCTCGCATCGATGATCATCAGATCGGGACGATGCAGCAATGCTGCGGCGACGGTCTCCGCTTCGGTCTCGGTCGTCGCGCAGACGCTGTGGCCCAACGCCTCTAAAAGATCCGACAAAAACATTGCGATCATCGCATCATCTTCGGCGATCAGGATACGCAAGTCTGTCATACGGAGAGGATGCGGGCGCGCGGCATGGACTAACAGGGTCGGAAAGTACCTATAACGGCGCGGGCGGGTCTTGCCGAATTCGGGATGACGGGTTCGGGGACGGCTTATGCTACACTTTTTTCATGGGTGTTTCTGCCAGTGAGTTGAAGGCGCAAGCCGCGCTCCTCGATCGGCAAACCGGCGGGCTCGATGCCCGTTCGGATGAAGGTGTCATCGTGTCCTCAGGGAAGGCAAATTTCCCGATCGTTGCGGTTGGCGCTTCGGCAGGCGGCCTGGACGCCGTCACCAGGCTGATCGACGCGCTGCCCGACGCGCCCGGCATGGCCTTCATTCTGATCCAGCATCTCGATCCGACGCATAAGAGCCTGATGGCGGAGCTGCTCGCCAAGCACACGCCAATGCCCGTGATCGAGGCGTGCGATGGTGCCGCGATCGAGATCGACCATGTCTATACCATCCCCTCCGGCGCATATCTGTCGGTGTCGGGGGATGTCCTCAGGCTTTCGCCGCCGGAAGTGCCGCGCGCCGTGCGAAAACCCTTCGACTTTCTGTTGAAATCGCTGGCGCGCGGGACCGAGCATCCGATTGCCGCGATCATCCTGTCGGGCTTTGATGGCGATGGCAGCGATGGCTTGCCGAGCATCCGCGAACGGGGCGGTCTCGTCATCGCGCAGGACCCGGCGGAAGCACAACAGAATTCGATGCCGATCAGCGCGATCGATACCGGGCTGGTCGATCAGACCTTGCGAATCGGGCAAATGCCGCACGCGCTGGCGATTTTTGCCAAATCCAATGCCGCGTCGGCTGTCACCGGTCCGCCGGGCCTTGCCGCCATTATCGAGGAACTGCGCCGCAAGACGCCGCACGATTTTCGACTCTACAAG
>NZ_JBBATX010000131.1:0-6639 GCF_040398505.1 Sphingomonas sp.
TTCGACCGCTTCACCACGACCGCGCTGTCGCTGCTCGAACCGCTGATCATCGTCGTGATGGGGGGCGTCGTCGCGACGATCGTGCTATCGATCCTGCTCCCGATCCTGCAACTCAACACGCTGGCCGGACAATGAGGTCTGTTATGTCTGATTCCCCCGCTACTCACCGGGTTCGCCCATCCGAACAGGGCTTTACGCTGATCGAATTGATGGTTGTGATCGTCATTCTCGGCCTGCTCGCCGCGATCGTGACGTTCAATGTCCTGCCGCTCGGCGATCGCGGCAAGATCACCAAGGCCAAGGCCGATATCGCGACGATCGAAAGCGCGCTCGATCTCTACAAGCTGCAGAATGACAACTATCCGACGACGACCGATGGCCTGCAAGCGCTCGTCTCGCCGCCGGCCGATGTCGACGCGTCAAAGTATCAGCGCGGCGGCTATATCAAGAAATTGCCCAACGATCCGTGGGGCCGCCCCTATCTCTACGCCGCGCCGGGCCAGCATGGCGACGTCGACGTCTGGACGCTCGGCGCGGATAAAAAAGAAGGCGGCGAGGGGCCCAATGCCGACATCGGCAGTTGGCAATAAGGCGCCGATGACGCGCCGCGCCGCCTCGGGACACGAAAGCGGCTTCACGCTGATCGAGCTGATGATCGTCGTTACGATCATCGGCCTGGCCAGCGCGGCGGTGGTGCTTGCCTTGCCCGATCCACGCGGACGGCTGACCGACGAGGCAGAGCGCTTCGCTGCACGCACGCGTGCCGCGCACGATCTCGCGATCGTCGGCGCGCAGCCGATCAGTGTGTGGGTGTCGGCGGGTGGCTATGGTTTCGACGAGCGTCGCGACGGCGCGTGGGTCGCGATGGCCGAGCGCCCGCTCCGCGTGACGCAATGGAGCAAGGGCACCAGCGCCCAGCCGAGCGGGGACAATAGCCGCGACCGTGTGCTGTTCGATCCGACCGGCATTGCCGACCGACCGCTCGACGTGACGCTGGCGCGCGCCGACCAGACGATCGTCGTGCATATCGGCACCGACGGCAAGGTCCGCATTGGTGGGTAGGCCGCATCCCTTTTTGTCATCCCCGCGAAAGCGGGGACCCATCTCCGACGGCGGGTGTTGGGTCCCCGCTTTCGCGGGGATGACAAAAAATCCGATGAAAGGTGAGCCGAGGGGCTTCACGCTGATCGAAATGATGGTCGCGCTCGCCGTCTTCAGCCTCGCCGCGTTGGCGCTGATCCGCCTCGAAGGCGCGACGATCCGCGGGGCCGCCACGCTCGACACGACGCTGATGGCGCAGATGGTTGCACGCAATGTCGCGATCGAAGCGCTGACCGATGCGCGCGCCCCGGCGCTTGGCAGCGCGAGCGGGGTTGAACACAATGGCGGTCGCGCGTGGCGCTGGACGCGCGTCACGCAACCGACCGGCGATACCCGCATCCTGCGCATCGACGTGTCGGTGCGCGATGCCAGCGGCCGCGACGCCGGCCGCCTGACGGTAGTGCGCGACGGGGCGACCAAGCAGTGAGCGCGTCGCCCGACCCGATTTCGCGCGAAAGTGGCTTCACGCTGATCGAAGTGATGATCGCGCTGCTGATTTTCGGGCTGCTCGCGGCCGCCGGTGTCGCGCTGCTTTCGTTTGCCGTGCGTGCGCAGGGTGCGACGGGCGCGAAGCTTGAACAGGTCTCGGCGATGAACCGGCTGTCGTCGATCCTCACCGCCGATCTGGCACAAGCCTCGATCCGTCAGACGCGCGGGATGGGCGGCGAGGTCCTGCCGGTCTTCACCGGCGAATCGGGCGCTAATGGCAGTACGCTGCTCAGCTTCGTCCGCGATGGCTGGAGCAATCTCGACGGAACGCCGCGCGCGTCCGCGCAGAAGGTCGATTATGGCATCGTCGACGGCGCGCTGGTGCGGATCGCCTATCCGATGCTCGACGGGTCCGCCCCGCTGCCGCCGACCGCGATGCTCGACCATGTCCGGCAAGTGGCGCTGCGCTACCGCATCAACGGCGCGTGGAGCGATCGTTGGATCAGCACACCACAATTTCCGGTCCCCGCGGCGATCGAGCTCCGCGTGCAACGCGACACCGGGATCGAGACGCGACAACTGTTTCTCGTCGGCACCGGCTACGGAAAGCGAGTCGATGTCCAGGCCAAATGACGCCGCCCGATCCGAGCGCGGTGCCGCGCTGCTGACGGTGCTGCTGCTCGTCGCGGTGATCGCAGTGCTCGCCGGGACGGCGCTCGAAAAGCTGCGGCTGGCAACACGGCTCGGCGGCAATGCCGTCGCGCTCGACCAGGCGCGCGCTTACTCCTTCGCTGCCGAAACATTGGCGGTGGTGCGAGTCACCGACCTGTTGTTGAAGGCCGACGAGCGCGTCACGCTTGAGGGTGGATGGAGTGGCAAGCCGATCGCGTTGCCGGTCCCCAATGGCAGCGCCACGGCGATCGTCGTCGATGGCGGCAATTGCTTTAACCTCAACAGCCTGGTGACGGAGACAGGGCCCGGTGTGTACGCGTCCTTCACGCCCGCGCGGATCCAGTTCGCGCGGCTGATCCGGCTGGTCGATCCTGCGGCGCGCTCCCCCGATGCGATCGCCGCCGCCGCTTCCGACTGGATCGACAGCGACAGCGACGCGATCCAGGACGGGGCCGAGGACGGCGCTTATGGTGGCGGCAAGCAGGGGTATCGCACCGGCAACACGTTGATGCGCGACCCGAGCGAACTCCGCGCCGTCGCGAGCGTATCGCGCGCCGATTATGACAAGCTCCGTCCGTGGATCTGCACCTTGCCCATCGCCGCGCCATCGAAGATTAACGTCAATACGATCCTGCCCGAGCAAGCGCCGTTGCTGGCGATGTTGCGCCCCAACCTTGCAGTCGAAGCAGTACGGCAAGCGTTGCTGCGCCGTCCGCCGCAAGGCTTCAACACGACCGCTGCCTTCTGGTCGCAGCCGATCATCACTGGCGCGGGGGCAGCCGATGACGCAGCGGGGCAGACCGATATCAAGACCGTTTGGTTCTCGCTGCAAGTCGATGTCGCGCTGAACGGGGCGATCCTGCAACAATCCGGGCTGATCGACGCATCGGCCCTTCCCGCGCGGCTCGTATCGCGGCAATGGGGCGAGCGAACATGAGCGATACTCTCGTCCTTTTTCTGCCGACGCACGATGTGCCGTGGCGCTGGCTACGCATCGCCGACAATGTCGTGTCGGCGCGCGGCGAGGGGTTCCCGACGCTGCGCGAGGCAAGCGAAGACGCGCACGTTGCGGTGGTACCCGCCGATGCGGTGACGCTGCACTGGGCCGAACTGCCCGATCGCTCGCTCGCGCAGTCGGTGACCGCGGCACGGATGCTCGCCGCCGACGCCAGCGCGACGCCGATCGGCGAGCTGCATGTCGCGGTCGGACGCGAGGGGGACAATCTCGAACGCCCGATCGGCGTGGTCGCCACGGCGCAGATGCAGGCGTGGCTCGCCGACCTTGCCGCCAATGGCGTTGATCCCGAACTTGTGCTGCCCGCCCCGATGCTGCTGCCGCGCCCCGACTCCGGCTATCTCCGCGCCGATCTCGGCGGGGAAGGCGTGGTGCGCGGGCCGACCAGCGGTTTTGCCGATGAAGCGCGGCTGACCGAACTCATCACCGGCGGGGCCGCCCCGGAGATCATGCCGCGCGAAGCCTTGGAGGCGGCGATCGTCGCGGCCGTCGCCACGCCGTCGCTCGATTTACGGCAGGGCGCATTTGCGCGGCGCTCGCGCATCGGCGTCGATTGGGCGCTGATCCGCCGGCTCGGCTGGTTGAGCGCGGCGCTCTTTGTGGTCACTATTCTGATCACGCTGGTGCAGGTGCTGATCTATTCCAGCGCCGCCGACGAACTCGAACGTCGTGCCGATCTGCTCGCGCGCACCGGTCTTTCGCGCGGTGAGGCCGTGAGCGATGCCGACCGGCAATTGACCGCGCGGATCGCGCGGTTGCGCGGCGGCGGCATGGGCTTCAGCCGTACCGCCGCCGCAGTGTTCGGCGCGATCCGCGCGACGCCGGGAACCGAGGCGCGCACGCTTTCGTTTGATCCGGCGGGCGCGCTGCGCGTGACGGTCGGGGTGCAGAATGAAGGGCAGATATTGCAGCTTCAGCGCAGCCTCAACGCCGCTGGTTTCGACGCAACGCCGATGGGCCAATTCCAGTCGAGCAGCGGGCGCCTGTCGGGGGATATCATGGTGAAGCCACGATGACCGAGCAACTCCTGACCTGGTACCGCGCGCGGACGCAGCGTGAGCAATATATGGTGCTGGGGGCGGGCGTCGCCGTCCTCCTCGCCTTCGCCTATTTCCTGATCGTGCCGCTCAGCGATGCGCTCGCCTCGGCCAAGGCACGCCATGCCGATGCGGTGATCGCGCTGGGCGAGACGCAAGCGCGCGTCGATGCGGTCAAGGCACTACAGGCCGATCGCGCCGCCCCGCTTGAGGCACCGCTCGAATCGATAATCCGCGCGCGCGCCAACGATGCCGGCTTCGCGCTGACCACCGTCACGCCGCAGGGCGGCGACAGCGTCCAGATCGCGATCGCGTCGGCCCGCCCCGGCGCGCTGATCGGCTGGATCGCGGGACTCGAATCGTCGGGTATGTTGATCGACCGGCTCGCCACGACCGACAATGGCGATCGCACCGTCTCGGTGCAGATGACAGTGAAGGCGCAAGGACAATGACGCGCTTCCGCCTGACCACTGGCCCGCTTACGCTGTTCGGCGCGGTGTTTGTGATCGCGTTGATCGCGCTGCTGCCGCTCAGGCTCGTTCTCGGGCAGTTCGATCTGGCGCGGACGGGATTTGCCGCGCGCGAGGCAACGGGCAGCGTGTGGTTCGGTGCGGTGCGCGAAGCCGGGGTCGGCAGCATCGCGCTGGGCGATCTCGGCGCGGCGTTGTCGCCGTGGCCGCTGCTCGTGGGACGCGCGCGCGTCGATCTGGCGGGCCATTCGACCACCACCACGCGCGCAGTGCATGGCGCGGTGAGCGTGTCGCGGCACAGCATCGGCGTGGATGACATGACGGCGGTGCTCCCGGGCGGCGCGGTGTTCGCGCGCTTCCCGGTCAGCGGGCTCGATCTCGACGATGTCAGCGTGCGCTTCACCGATGGCAATTGCGACAAGGCCGAGGGGCGCGTGAAGGCGACGCTTGGCCGCGACATTGCCGGGATCAACCTGGCGCAGGGTCTGTCGGGCAGCGCACGCTGCGATGGTGGCGCGCTGTTATTGCCGCTTGCGAGCCAGTCGGGGACTGAGCAGGCGCTAGTGCGACTCTGGCAGACCGGACGGTTCCGCGCCGAACTGACGGTCAAGCCAACTGACCCCACCGCCGCGCAACAGTTGGAGCTAAGCGGATTTCAACCGACCGCGCGCGGCCATGTCCTCACCGTCGATGGCAAATTCTGATGCTGCATTCTTGACGCTGGCCCCTCCCGACCGCTAGGGGCGCATGCTCTGCGGCGATCGTAGTTCAATTGGTTAGAGCGTCGGCTTGTGATGCCGGATGTTGCGGGTTCAAGTCCCGTCGGTCGCCCCACTTCTTTTTCAGCCAGGAAATCAACATCGTGACGACCGGATGGGGCTTCGCCGATTTCGACGATCATGAGGGCGTGCACCTCTTCACCGACCCGGCCTCGGGGCTGCGCGCCGTGATCGCGATTCACTCGACCAAATTGGGGCCTGCGGCGGGTGGCGTGCGTTTCTGGCATTATGCCGATAGCGACCGCGCGATCACCGATGCGCTGCGTCTGTCGCGCGGCATGAGCTTCAAGAACGCGATGGCGGGCCTGCCGATGGGCGGCGGCAAGGGTGTCGTGCTGGCGGCGAACCCCGGCGATGCGATCACCGCGGCGCAGCTCGAGGCGTTCGGCCGCGCGGTCGAATCGCTCGGCGGGCGCTATGTGACGGCCGAGGATGTCGGCATGTCCGAAGCGAGCATGAAGACGATTGCGACGATGACGCGCCACGTCTCGGGCCTGCCCGTCGCGGCGGGCAGTGCGGGCGGCGATCCCGGTCCCTCGACCTCGATGGGGGTCTATCTCGGCGTCAAGGCAGCGGCGCAGCGCGGGCTCGGCGCGAGCGACATGAAGGGCGTCCATGTCGCGATCCAGGGTGTCGGCAGCGTCGGCGGTGGTCTCGCGCGCTTGCTTGCGCAAGACGGCGCGCGGTTGACGCTGGCCGATGTCAATGCGGCGCGCGCGCAGGCGTTGGCCGAGGAACTCGGTGCCGTGACGGTCGCAGCCGATGCGATCCTCGCCATTGAGGCCGATATCATCAGCCCCAATGCGCTTGGCGCGATCCTGACGCCCGATTCGATCGCGGCGCTGCGCACGACGGTCGTGGCGGGTGGCGCCAACAACCAGCTCGAAACCACGGCAGAGGGTGCGGCGCTGCAAGCGCGCGGGATTCTCTACGCGCCCGATTACGTCATCAATGCCGGCGGCATCATCAATGTCGGGCTGGAATATCTCGGCCTGGGCGATCGCGCCGAAGTCGAAGCGCGGATCGCACGGATTCCCGAGCGGCTGATCGAAGTGTGGGACGAAAGCGACCGTACCGGCGCGCCGGCGTCCGACGTCGCCGATTCGATCGCGCGCCGCCTGATCGGGCGCTAACGC
>NZ_JBBATX010000132.1:0-6578 GCF_040398505.1 Sphingomonas sp.
TCAATAAACCCGCTTCTTCGGCTTGATATACTCCACATCATCGGTGAGCGTGTAATCATGCACCGGACGATAGCTGATTTCGACCGCGCCGCCCTTGCCACCCCAACCCGCGAACGTCGCGGTGGTGTGCTTCATCCAGTTCGCGTCGTCGCGATCGGGGTAATCCTCGTTGACATGCGCGCCGCGCGATTCCCTGCGATTGGCGGCCGATTGCATCGTTACCATCGCTTGCGCGAGCAGATTGTCGAGCTCGAGCGTCTCGACCAGATCGGTGTTCCAGATCAGCGAACGATCGGTGACGGAAACGTCGCCGAGCTTGGCGTACGTCGCGGAAATCGCGGCGACGCCTTCGGTCAGCAGCGCATTGTCGCGGAACACCGCGCAATTCTTCTGCATCGTGCGCTGCATTTCGAGCCGGATCTGCGCGGTCGGCACACTGCCCTTGGCGTTGCGGAACGTATCCAGCCGCGCAAGCGACATCTCTTCCGAGCCCTTGGGCAGCGGGGTGTGCGGCGTGTTGGGCTTGAGCGTGTCCTTGATCCGCAGACCCGTCGCGCGGCCGAACACCACGAGATCGATCAGCGAGTTGGAGCCAAGGCGGTTGGCACCGTGGACCGAGACGCACGCCGCCTCACCCACCGCGAACAGGCCGGGGACGACCGCATCGGGGTTGCCGTCCTTCATATGGACGACCTCGCCGTGATAATTGGTCGGGATGCCGCCCATATTGTAATGCACCGTCGGCGTGACCGGCAGTGGCTGACGCGTCAGGTCGACCCCGGCGAAGATCTTGCCGGTCTCGGTGATGCCCGGCAGCCGCACCGCCAGCACCTTGGGGTCGATATGGTCGAGGTGGAGCCAGATATGATCGCCATTCTTGCCGACGCCGCGCCCTTCGCGCATTTCGAGCGCCATCGAGCGTGACACGACGTCGCGCGACGCGAGGTCCTTGGCGCTCGGCGCATAGCGCTCCATGAAGCGCTCACCCTCGGAATTGGTGAGGTATCCGCCTTCGCCGCGCGCACCCTCGGTGATCAGCACGCCCGCGCCGTAAATGCCGGTCGGGTGGAACTGGACGAATTCCATGTCCTGCAGCGGCAGCCCGGCGCGCAGCACCATCGCATTGCCGTCGCCGGTGCACGTGTGCGCCGAGGTCGCTGAGAAATAGCAGCGGCCATAGCCACCCGTCGCCAGCACGACTTTATGCGCGCGGAAGCGGTGGATCGATCCGTCGTCCATGCACAGAGCGATCACGCCGCGGCAGACGCCGTCTTCCATGATCAAATCGAGCGCGAAATATTCGATGTAGAAGTCGGCGTCGTACTTCAGGCTCTGCTGATACAAAGCGTGGAGCATGGCGTGGCCGGTCCGATCGGCCGCAGCGGCGGTACGCTGGACCGGCGGGCCTTCGCCCATATTCTGCATATGGCCGCCGAACGGACGCTGGTAGATCGTGCCGTCGTCATTGCGGCTGAACGGCACGCCGGCATGTTCGAGTTCGTACACCGCAGCAGGTGCCTCGCGCACCATATATTCGATCGCATCCTGGTCGCCGAGCCAGTCCGACCCCTTGACGGTGTCGAACATGTGCCACGTCCAATGGTCGGGCGAATTGTTGCCAAGGCTGGCGGCAATGCCGCCCTGTGCCGCAACCGTGTGGCTGCGCGTCGGGAACACCTTGGTGATGCACGCGGTTTTCAGTCCGGTTTCGGCGATCCCCATCGTCGCACGCAGGCCGGAGCCGCCGGCGCCGACAACAACGGCATCATAGGTATGGTCGATGATCTTATAGGCCTCAGCCATGGGGGACTCCGGTAACGGTGAAGGCGACCCTCAGGATCGCGAAAATGGCGATGGCGGCGCTGCCGACGCTGAAGAAATTGAGCGCGAGCAGCCACATGACACGGGCCGCCCCGTGGATATAATCCTCGATCAGCACCTGCAGACCGAGCCGGAAATGATAGAAGACCGAGGCGATCAGCAGCAGCATCGGGATCGCCGCCCATGGCGACGACAGCCAAGCACGCACGGTCTCGTAATCATAAGCGGGCAGCCGGGCGATGGCGATGAAGAACCACACCATCAGGAACAGGTTTGCCGCCGCGGTCAGGCGCTGCGACCACCAGTGATGCGTGCCTTCTTTGGCACTGCCGAGGCCGCGCACGCGGCCGAGTTCGGTTCCGTTGCCCATCTTATTTCACCATCGTCAGATAAGCCCAGAAGGCCGCGGTCGCCACCACCGAAAACACCATCGTCGCGATCGATCCAGCACGATTGCCCTTCAGATCGTAATTCGCGCCGACATCGAGAAAGAAATGCCGGATGCCGGTTGCCAGATGCTGGAAGAAAGAGAGCGTCAGCCCGATCCCGAACAGATAGCCGATCGCGCCACCCCACAACGCCATGAAGACATAGTGAAAGGACGCATAGCTTGCCGGACCGCCCGAAATCGCCGCCAGCCACCACACGAGCACGACCGTTCCGACCGTCGCCATGCCGTCGCCGGTGATGCGGTGGAGGATCGAGACGATCATCGCCGGCCCCGGTTTCCACACCGACAAATGCGGGCTGAGCGGGCGGGCGCGGGCGGTTGGGGTGCGGCTGGGGCTGGCCAAGGCGAAAGCGTCCTCGTCATGTGATCGGTGGATATGTGCCGCCCTCTTAGTCGGCGCACATTATGATGCAAGGTTTGTAGCGGGCAACGCGATTGCAGCGGACGCACGCTTACGGCGCGTTAACCAAATCCGGCTACGTCAGGGGTTGAGCCGTGCACGTTACGCCCCGCGGCACAGAGACGGAGCTTCGCCTTGCCCAACACCCTCCCCGCCCCCGGCCTGGTTGCCGCGACGATCGATATCCGGGCCCGGCTGCGCGCGTTCGATTTCGACAATTCGCTGGAATCCGCCGCGCGCGAGGTGTGGCGCGTGCTCGAACCCGACGCGGGCGAAATCGCGCTTGCGTTCTGGGCACAATGGAGACGCGCGAGCCCCGGCGAACAAAGCTGGCAGCCGCATGAAGAAGCCAAAATGGTCGAGCTGGGCGTTACCTATTTGCGCAACCGTTTTTGTGATGTGTCGGGGCGGCTGTGGGTCGAATCGATGGAGCGCTCGGTCGCTTCGGGGTATAAGGCCGGGGTCTCGACGATGGCGCTCCTGTCGATGACCTGCGCGAGCGACCGCGCCGCGCTCGACATCCTGTTCAAGCGCATGAAGGGCGACGATCCGCGCCTGCCCGTCTTCATCGACACCGTAATGCGGCTGACCGGGCTGGAAGCCGAAATTACCGTCGAAATCTACAATGCCTTCCGTGGCTTCACCGCACAGGGCAAGCGCGACCGGCTGGCGGCCGATTTCCGCGAAGGCATCGCCGCAACGGTCGAGCAAGCGACGCAGGAATCCGAAGTGCTGCGCGGTCAATCGGTCAGGACCTCTACTTCCGCGCGCGGGATGCTGGGCAAAACCAGTGAAGTCGCCGCCGCCGCCGAGCAATCCGCGGTCGCAATGCGCGAAGCGGCGCAGACGGCGGCTGGTCTGATCCGCGCAATCGAGGATGCGCGCACCGAGGTTGAAGCCGCCGCCGAGATCGCGACGCGCGCGGCCGGCCAGGCCGGTGCCGCCGTCGGCATGTCGGAGACCTTGTCCGATCACGCCAAATCGATCGAATCGATCCTCGGCCTGATTCGCGACATTGCCGGACAGACCAATTTGCTCGCCTTGAACGCCACGATCGAGGCGGCGCGCGCTGGCGACGCCGGGCGCGGCTTCGCCGTCGTCGCGCAGGAGGTGAAGAGCCTCGCCAACCAGACCGCGCGCGCGACCGACGATATCGCCGCCAAGATCGCGGCGATTCAGTCCGCGACGCGCTCGACCGTCGAAACCAACGCCTCGATCAAATCGACCGTCGCCGAGGTGCAGGAAAGCGCCAATCGCATTCGCTATGCGATGGAAGCGCAAGCGCAGACCGTCACCGCGATCACCGCGGCGGTCGATGAAACCGCGCTCGCCGCCGATTCGATGTCCAACACCATCACCGCGATTCGCGAGGATACCGAGACCGTCGCGTCCGAGATCGACCGAGTCGGGCGCGGATTCGATTCACTCGATCATAAGCTTGGGATGCTGAAAAACAGCGCGAGCGAGTTCGTCGCGAAAGTTGCCGCATAACCCTTGAAGGGGAAAAGACATGGCGCAGGGGAGCGCAAGGTTGGGGGGCTGGAGCGGGGAAAACCGCACGGCAGCCGAGCGGATCAGCGAATATGACTGGGATGGCAGTATCGCTGCCGCCTCGGTGGAAATCGCGCACTTGATCGAAGGCCATGAAACCGAGATCGCCGGCGCGTTCTGGGAGCATTATCTGTCGCTACCGGTCAGCGCGCATATCCGCCCCTATTTCACCGCCGATTATAAGGCGACACGGATCGGTCAGAGCGCCAAATATACGCGCGCCAAATATGCCGCGGCGTTCGAAGAAGACTGGATGCGGATGGCCAACCGCCACGCCGCCGATTCGCAAAAGGCACAAATCCCTCTCCCCGCGTTGCTGGCGTCGCTCAGCTTCGCGCACAGCCGGACGTTGCAGACGATCGAAGCGAAGCTCGGAGTCGGATCGCCGCGAATGCGCGTGCTCGCCGATGTCGTGCAGCGGCTCGGTCTGGTCGAGGCTGACGTGATGGCCTCGCATCTCGGCGCGCGCGACGCCGAACAGGCGCGTATCGAACGCCGCGCGCGCTCGGCCGATTTCAGCGAGACGATCGCCACCTCGATCGAAGGCGCGGCAGCGCTTGGCAACCGCATTCGCGTGCAGGCGCAGGGCGCCGCGCGGTCGGCGCGCGGGATGATCGGCAAGACCACCGAAGTCGCCGCCGCCGCCGAAGAATCGGCGATGGCGATGCGCGAAGCGGCGCAAACCGCCGCCGGCCTTATCCGCGCGATCGAGGATGCGCGCACCGAGGTTGAAGCCGCCGCCGAGATCGCGACGCGCGCGGCCGGCCAGGCCGGTGCCGCCGTCGGCATGTCGGAGACCTTGTCCGATCACGCCAAATCGATCGAATCGATCCTCGGCCTGATTCGCGACATTGCCGGACAGACCAATTTGCTCGCCTTGAACGCCACGATCGAGGCGGCGCGCGCTGGCGACGCCGGGCGCGGCTTCGCCGTCGTCGCGCAGGAGGTGAAGAGCCTCGCCAACCAGACCGCGCGCGCGACCGACGATATCGCCGCCAAGATCGCGGCGATTCAGTCCGCGACGCGCTCGACCGTCGAAACCAACGCCTCGATCAAATCGACCGTCGCCGAGGTGCAGGAAAGCGCCAATCGCATTCGCTATGCGATGGAAGCGCAAGCGCAGACCGTCACCGCGATTACTGCGGCGGTCGACGAGACCGCGCTCGCCGCCAATTCGATGTCGGGCACGATCACCGCGATCCGCGAGGATACCGAACATGTCGCGGCGGAAATCGACATGCTCGAGCATGATTTCGGCGAGGTCGATGACCGGCTGAGCGGGCTGAAAGGTGCCGCAGATACCTTCTCGGCGAGTGTGGCGGCGTAAGAATGCTCCTCCCCTCCCTCGAAGGGAGGGGCTGGGGGTGGGTAGGTGTGGGCCGGGGCGGACGTTCGACAACGAGCCAACCCACCCCCTGCCCCTCCCTTCCAGGGAGGGGAGACCGTAGCGCGAGGTGCGAGCGCGCGCTAAAGCCCACCCCATGACCAACATCCTCCTCACCGGTTCCTCGCGCGGCATCGGCGCCGCGACGTTCGCTGCGCTCGAAGCATCAGGCGCAAGCGTCATCGGGCAGGCGACCGCCGCCACCGCCACCGCACTTGCCGCCGACTTCGCCGACCCCGCCGCCCCGCGCGCGCTGTGGGATGCGGCGCTTGATCGCTTCGACGGTCGGATCGACGTGCTGATCAACAATGCCGGGGTGTTCGAGGCCAATCCGATCGCGGAGGACGACACGATTTGGGTCGCGGGATGGGAGCGCACGATGCGCATCAATTTGACCGCGTCCGCCGAATTATGCCGCCTCGCAGTGCTGCACTGGCAGGCGCGCGCGTGCGCCGGACGGATCGTCAACATCGCCAGCCGCGCTGCGTATCGCGGCGATTCGCCGCAGCACTGGCATTATGCCGCATCAAAGGCCGGGATGGTCGCGATGACCAAGTCGATCGCGCGCGGCTATGCCGGTGAGGGCATTCTCGCCTTCGCGGTCTGCCCGGGCTTTACGATGACCGGCATGGCCGAGGATTATCTGGCGAGCCGCGGCGGCGACAAGCTACTCGCCGACATCCCGCTCGGCCGCGTCGCGCAGCCGGAGGAAGTGGCCGCGATCGCCCGCTTCCTCGCGCTCGACGCGCCACCGTCGATGACGGGCGCGGTGCTCGACGTGAATGGCGCGAGCTACGTTCGGTAAGACCGCGAAGCGGAAATTTAGCTCACACAAAGACGCAAAGGCACGAAGAGGAAGAAGAAGAAGCCTTTCTTTGTGCCTTTGCGTCTTTGTGTGAGAACAACTCTTTCTCTGCTTCGCAGATATCAAACCAGCGCCCGCAACCGCTCCAGATCTTCCGGCCGGTCGA
>NZ_JBBATX010000133.1:0-1447 GCF_040398505.1 Sphingomonas sp.
TATTCCGCAATCGGCACGTAGTTCAGCGTCTTGAGCGCCGCGACGATCGACCCGACATAGCGTTCCGGCGGCACCGCCGTCCCGATTGCCCAGGCCATGATGTCGACGTCCTGTTCTTCGAGCAGCTCCTCGACCAACGTAATCTCGGCATCGCTCCATCCCGCCGAGCGCGCATCGAAGAACCCGCCGATCAGCAAATCGGCTTCCTTGGTGCCACGGTGCCAGGCGCGGAAGCGGAGGCGTTTCAGGCGGATTTCGCGGTCCATATATTTCCAACGACAATTGGCCGGCGGCGCTTGGAGCAACCGTCGGCTGGGGCTATTGCTCCCCAGATAGTCATGCGACCCGATATCCTCAATCCATTGTTCGCCGAAGTCACGGCGCTAAAGGGCATCGGGCCTGGCCTTGCCAAGCCGCTCGAGCGTCTGGGGTTGTCGCGCGTCGTCGATGTGGCGTTCCATTTGCCGACCGGCTGGGTTGATCGTGTGCCGCGCGAAGAGCTCGATATGGCCGATGCCGGGCGCGTCATCGCGATCACGCTGACCGCGCAATCATACCGGTCGAGCAACGGGCGGGGGCCGACACGGGTCCAGGCGACCGACAAGTTCGGCAATTATGTCAGCCTCGTCTATTTCGGCGGGCATGCCGGCTGGGCGAAGAGAATCGCGCCGATCGGCGAGCCGCGCCGCGTATCGGGACGGCTCGAGCACTACGGCCAGGAACTGCAGATCGTGCATCCCGATTATGTCCTCGCGCTCGAGGAAGCGGGGGATACGCCCGAGCGCGAGGCGATCTATCCGCTGTCGGAGGGGCTGACGTCCAAGCGGATGGGGCAACTCGCCGCGCAAGCGGTCGAGCGTGCGCCCGATCTGGCGGAGTGGATCGAACCCGGCCTGCTGGCCAAGCAGCAATGGCCCGCGTGGCGCGACGCGCTGGCGCGAATCCATGCCGATCCCTCCGACGCGGTGGCACGCGAGCGGCTGGCCTATGATGAAATCTTCGCCAACCAGCTCGCGCTGATGCTGGTGCGACAATCGTCGCGCGCGCGGCGGGGCAGGGCGCTCGCGGCGACGGGCAAGCTACGCGATGCTTTGCGACTGCCCTACGCGCTGACCGGCGCGCAGGCACGGACGGTGCGCGAGATCGAAGGCGATCTGGCGCAGGCGCAACCGATGCTGCGGCTGCTGCAAGGCGATGTCGGATCGGGCAAGACGCTGGTGGCGACGCTGACGATGCTGACCGCGGTCGAGGCGGGCGCGCAGGCCGCCTTGCTCGCGCCGACCGAAATTCTTGCGCGCCAGCATTACGAATCGCTGCGGCGGACGCTGGCGGGGCTGCCGGTCGAAATCGCGGTGCTGACCGGGCGCGACAAGGGCAAGGTGCGCGAGGCGACGCTGATGGGGCTGGCGGCGGGCACGATCGATATCCTGATCGGCACGCACGCGAT
>NZ_JBBATX010000133.1:1547-6494 GCF_040398505.1 Sphingomonas sp.
CGCGTCGGGCTGGTGCATGGTCGGATGAAACCCGCCGAAAAGGACGCCGTGATGTTGGCGTTTGCGGGCGGCCAGATCGGCGTACTGGTCGCGACGACGGTGATCGAGGTCGGCGTCGATGTCCCCAACGCCACGCTGATCGTGATCGAACATGCCGATCGCTTCGGCCTCGCGCAGCTCCACCAATTGCGCGGCCGCGTCGGGCGCGGGTCGGGCAAGTCGAACTGTTTGCTGATTCGGGGGGGCGCTTTGAGTGAGACATCGCGCGCGCGGCTTGCGCTGATGCGCGAGACGACCGACGGCTTCCGCATCGCCGAGGAGGATTTGCGGCTGCGCGGGGCGGGCGAATTGCTCGGCACGCGGCAATCGGGCGAAGCGGGGTTCCGGCTTGCGACGCCCGAGATGCTCGGCACGCTGCTGCCGGTCGCGACCGACGATGCGCGGCTGCTGATTGACCGCGACGGCGGTCTTGAGGGCCCGCGCGGCCACGCGGCGCGAACCGCGCTCTATCTGTTCGAGCGCGATGCCGGGGTTGCGTTGTTGCGCTCGGGGTGAGCGGGACGGGCCGGAGGCCCAAAAAAGATGATCTCACACAAAGACGCAAAGGCACAAAGAGTCAGAAGAATTTTTTCTTCTTTGTGGCTTTGTGGCTTTGTGTGAGATCATTCTTCTTCAAGACCGCTGCGCGGGGAGATCACCGCGCCTTCAACATCACCGCCAGCACATCGTAATAATCCGCGACATCGATTGGCTGCTCAAGTTCGCAGCCGATCCGTCCGCCGAGCGACCAACGCAGTTCGGCGACGACCACGCCGACCACCGGCAAGGTGATGCGCAACCGTTCGCCCACCGCAAAGGCAACATCCGCCCGCGCCATCAGCCCCATCGCCGAGAGATTGACGATCAACAGCGACACCGATCGCGCATCGGGCCCGAACGCTCGTGCGCGGTAATGAACTTCGTCTCGGGCCAGCGCACGGTTGTCCGTGACCGGCAAAGCCAGTGCCATCGCCATTGTCAGACCCCTTGGTTCGGTCATCCAAAAGTACGACAGGGGTATGAAGCAGGTGGCAACGAAGCCGCTTAACGAAGGGTTACCGCGCTGCACTTTTTGAGATTTTCAGAAATAAAGTGTGAGGGTTAGCCGCGAACGAGCAATCCGTGATGCTTCTTGCCCGCAGAGAGGCGGATGGGATCGTCGCCGACCGCGATCATCATCGTTTCGTCGCTGACCTTGTCCGCCCCGATCCGCGCGCCGCCACCCTTGATCAGCCGCTTTGCATCGCCTTTCGACGCGGCGAAGCCGAGGCCGATCAGGGCATCGACCACGCCGATGCTACCCGACACCGTGAAGGTCGGGAGTGCATCGCCAGCGGTGCCTTCCTCAAAGGTGCGCCGCGCGGTTTCGGCAGCGTCCTGCGCCGCCGTATCGCCGCGGCACAACGCCGTCGCTTCATTGGCGAGCACCACCTTCGCGGCGTTGATCTCGGCACCCGGCAGTGCCTCCAACCGGGCAATCTCATCGAGCGGCAAATCGGTGAACAAGCGCAGGAAGCGGCCGACATCGCGGTCATCGGTGTTGCGCCAGAATTGCCAGTAATCGTAGCTCGAAAGCTGGTCTTCGTTGAGCCACACTGCGCCGCTCGCGGTCTTGCCCATTTTTGCGCCATCGGCGGTGGTGATCAGCGGCGTCGTCAGCCCGAATACTTCGACCCCGTCGATCCGGCGGGTGAGTTCGATCCCGTTGACGATATTGCCCCACTGATCCGATCCGCCCATCTGCAACCGGCATTCGACGCGACGCGACAGTTCGAGGAAATCGTACGCCTGCAGGATCATGTAGTTGAATTCAAGGAAGGTCAGCGCCTGCTCGCGCTCCAGCCGCAGCTTGACCGAATCGAACGCTAGCATCCGATTGATCGTAAAATGCCGCCCGACATCGCGCAGGAACGGGATGTATTCGAGCTTGTCGAGCCAGTCGGCATTGTCGATCAGGATCGCGTCGGTCGGACCGTCGCCAAAGCTCAGGAAGCGTTCGAACACGCGGCGGATCGAGGCGATGTTAGCGGCGATTCCGGCATCGTCGAGCAACTTACGCGATTCGTCCTTGCCTGACGGATCGCCGACCTTGGTCGTGCCGCCGCCCATCACCACAATCGGCTTGTGCCCGGCCTGCTGCAGACGGCGCAGCATCATGATCTGAACGAGGCTGCCAATGTGCAGCGACGGCGCGGTCGCATCGAAGCCGATATAGCCCGGCACGACTTGGCGGAGCGCGAGCGCATCGAGCGCCGCCCCATCGGTCAACTGATGGATGTAGCCGCGCTCAGACAGGAGGCGGAGGAGGGCGGAAGTGTGCTCGGTCATGATATCTTCTCCCCCTCCGGCTTGCGGGAGGGGTTAGGGGAGGGGCTGTATTGCTGGTCCATAACATGCCCTCCCCCAGCCCCTCTCGCAAGCGGGAGGGGAGTCACAAGCGGAATGAGCGTCAAATCCCCGGCAATTGCCGCTGCGGGTCAACCGGCAAGCGCCCTTTGCGCATTTCGAAATGCACCTCGGGCCGGTCCGCCACGCCCGAATCGCCCGATAGCGCGATCGTCTGCCCGCGCCGGACCGATTGTCCGCGCTGAACGAGCAACTGGCTGGCATGGCCGTAAACCGTCGTCCAGCTATCGCCATGCTTGACGATCACCAGCCCGCCGAGATTGGGCACGCCCGATCCGGCATAAGCGACCACGCCGTCGGCCGCCGCCAGGATCGGCGTGCCGAGCGGCACCGCGATCTTTACGCCATTATACTTTTCGCCCGTCGCCCCACTCGGCCCGAAGCGCGCGACGATGCGGCCGTGCACCGGCCAGGCAAAGCCGCTGGTCAGGCGGCTGGGTTCGGTAATCGCTTGCGTGGCGGAGAGCACGCGGCGCGGTGAGGTGGTCGGCTTGACCGGGCGATCGTTCGCCGCGAGCGCGGGTTCGCCACCGGTTACGATGTCGTCGATATCGAGCTGGAAGGCGGCGGCGCGTTCCGCCGCACTGCTGCCGCCCGCGCTGCCCGGGATGAGCACGCGCATCCCGACGCGCAGGATATAGGGCTCGGCCAGATCGTTCGCACCCACGATCCGCGACCAGTCGACACCGTAGGCGCGCGCAATCGCGATTCCGGTCTGGCCCGCGCGCACGAGGTGATAGCGCCCGCCGGGGATCTCCAGCCGCTGCCCCGCGCGAATCACGAACGGCGCGGGCAGGGCGTTGGCGCGGGCGATCGCCTCGGAGCCCGCTCCGGTACGGTCGCCGACCGCGCGCAACGTATCGCCGGGGCGCACGATGTAGCTGCTGGTGCCGATCGTCTCGGCATCGGGCGTCACCGGGCGCGCCTGCCAGGCCGGCGGCGGGGCGGGAAGGGCGGAGACGCCATCGTCGATCCGGCGCGGTTCATAGGGGTCTTGCGACGCGCCATAGGGCCGCCCGCCCTCCGGCTCATAGGGTCGCTGGTCGTCGCGCGGATCATAGCCGCGCTGCGGGCGATCGGGATTGGGAATGCAGCCGCCGAGCGTCAAGACCAGCAGGAAAGCGCTAAATATCGTCCTGCTCCGCTCGCCCATACTCACCCCCTCACCCGTATAATGCCCCCAACATAGCGAGCGACGGGCGATGTGTCAGGTCGAGATGCAGCGGCGTCACGGCGACATAGCCATCGGCGACCGCCTCAAGATCGGTCGAATGCGCCGGCGTCTCAATCGTCGGCCCAAGCGCAAACCAGTGATAGTCATAGCCGCGCGGATCGCGATTGGTGACGATCTGCAACCGCCCATAATCGCGCAAGCCTTGCTGCGCGATCCGCACGCCCTTGACCGCATCCGCCGCGACCGCCGGAAAGTTGATGTTGACGAGCGTGCGCGGTTCGAGCGGCGCATCGATCAGCGGGCGCAGCACACGCTCGCCCCAGACGGTAGCGGCTTCGAACGGGACCGTGTCGCCCATTCCCTCGAGGTCATAGGCTTGGCTCAGCGCGATCGAGCGCACGCCCGCCAGCGCGCCCTCCATCGCCGCCGACACGGTGCCCGAATAGGTCACGTCCTCGGCGAGGTTCGCGCCGCGATTAACCCCCGACAGGATCAGGTCGGGCTTATGATCCTGCATGATCTTGGCGAGCGCCATCATCACCGCATCGGTCGGCGTGCCGGCGACGGCGAAGCGCTTCTCGGCATGTTTGCGCACGCGGATCGGGCGGCTGAGCGTCAACGAATGCCCCGCACCCGATTGCTCCTCGGCCGGCGCAACGATCCACACATCGTCGGAAAATTGCGCGGCGATCGCTTCGAGGATTTTCAGCCCCGGCGCGTGATAGCCGTCGTCATTGGTGAGCAGGATGCGCATCGGTCTTATCCTTTCGTCACCCCGGCCTTGTGCCGGGGTCCACCGGGAGGCAAGCGAACGGGCTTGGGGCGGGCGGTTTTGCTTGAGGCACCGTGGACCCCGGCACAGGGCCGGGGTGACGGCGTTACTTGTTGATCGGCTCCAGCCGGTCGACGCCACCCATATAGGGCAACAATGCCTCCGGCACCGAGATGCTGCCGTCTGCATTCTGATAATTTTCGAGCACCGCGACCAGCGTGCGACCGACCGCGAGGCCGGAGCCGTTGAGCGTGTGGACGAACTCGGTCTTTTTCTCGACGGCGACGCGATACCGCGTGTTCATCCGCCGCGCCTGAAACGCGCCGGTGTTCGAGCAGGAGCTGATCTCGCGATACGCGCTTTGGCCCGGCAGCCACACTTCTAGATCATAGGTCTTGCGCGCGCCGAAGCCCATGTCGCCGGTGCACAGCAGCAACTTGCGATACGGCAAGTTCAGCCGTTCGAGGATCGTTTCGGCGGCGCGGACCATGCGCTGATGCTCGGCCTCGCTGTCTTCGGGCCGCACGATGCTGACCAGCTCGCATTTCTCGAACTG
>NZ_JBBATX010000134.1:0-6452 GCF_040398505.1 Sphingomonas sp.
ATGGTGACCCCTACGAGAATCGAACTCGTGCTTACGCCGTGAGAGGGCGTCGTCCTAACCGCTAGACGAAGGGGCCATGCGCTAAGGGGGCGGCAATACGCATCGGCAGGGGGGGCGTCAAGGCGCGGTGGAACTGGTCGCGCAAAGCGGCGTTTTGGTTGCTGCTACGGTCCGAACGGGCGGACCGACGGAATCTTGGGAATTTCAGATGCTTTGGACGATTGTCGTTGTGCTGCTGGTGCTTTGGGTGCTCGGCTTTGCCGTCCATATCGGTGGCGGCTTGATCCACTTGCTGCTCGTCATCGCGCTGATCGTCGTGGTCGTGCGGCTGCTGCAGGGGCGCCGGGTGCTGTAGCCGGCGCCGCGCGCGGTGGCCTCACGCCGCCGCGCGCCGCCGTTCGGCCATTTCGACGTTGAGCATTTCTGCCAGCAGAAACGCCAATTCGAGCGATTGACCCGCATTCAAGCGCGGGTCGCAATGCGTGTGATAGCGGTCTGCGAGCGATTGCTCGGTGACATCGACTGCGCCGCCGGTGCATTCGGTCACGTTCTGCCCGGTCATTTCGGCATGGATGCCGCCCGCGATCGATCCTTCGGCGCGGTGGACCGCGAAAAAGCCGCGCACTTCGGCCAAAATCCGATCGAACGGGCGCGTCTTATACCCATTCGCCGCCTTGATGACATTGCCATGCATCGGGTCACAGCTCCAAACGACGGGATGTCCCTCGCGCAGCACCGCGCGCACGAGCTTGGGCAAGCCCGCCTCGATCTTGTCATGGCCGTAGCGCGTGATGAGCGTCATGCGACCGGGCGTGCGGTTGGGGTTTAGCGTATCGAGCAAGCGCAAAAGCGCGTCCGGCTCAAGGCTCGGCCCGCATTTTACGCCGATCGGGTTGCGGATCCCGCGCAGATATTCGACATGCGCGCTGCCTTCGAAACGCGTGCGGTCGCCGATCCACAGGAAATGCGCGCTGGTGTCGTACCAGTCGCCGGTCAGCGAATCCTGCCGCGTCAGCGCCTGTTCGTAGCGCAGCAGCAGCGCCTCATGGCTGGTGTAGAATTGCGTCTGCGCCAGTTGCGGTACGGTCTCCGGGCTGATCCCGCAGGCGGCCATAAATTCCAGCGCTTCGCCGATCCGGTCGGCGGTTTCGGCATATTTCTTCGCCCATGGGCTGCGGCCCATATAATCGTGCGTCCAGCGATGGACTTGTGCGAGGTTGGCATAGCCACCGCCGGCAAAGGCGCGCAGCAGATTGAGCGTCGCGGCTGATTGGCTATAGGCGCGGATCATCCGCTGCGGGTCGGGCTGACGGCCCTCAAGCGTGAAGTCGATATCGTTGACGATATCGCCGCGATACGCGGGCAGGGTGATGTCGCCCTGTGTCTCGGTATCGGCCGAGCGCGGCTTGGCGAACTGTCCCGCCATCCGCCCGAGCTTCACCGTCGGCAGCTTCGATGCAAAGGTCAGCACGACCGCCATTTGCAGGATGACGCGGAAGGTGTCGCGGATGTTGTTGGCGCTATGCTCGGCGAAGCTCTCGGCGCAATCGCCGCCTTGCAGCAGGAACGCCTTGCCCTCGGCGACACGCGCGAGGTCGGCGGTCAGGTTGCGCGCTTCACCCGCGAAGACGAGCGGCGGGTAGGTGGCGAGCGTATCGGTCGCGGCGTCGAGTGCGGCGGCATCGGGATAGCTCGGCATTTGCCGCGCGTCCGCCCGCGTCCAGCTGTCGGGGGTCCAGGCGGTCATGTCATTCTCCGTGCGAATCTGTATGTACCAGTCGGCATGGCGGGCGATGCCGTTGGCGGCGATTTGATTGACGACCGGGCCGCTCGCGCGTTTGCCGTCTTCCTCCCAGCCCTGAACGGTCGAGCCCGGCGCGCCGTACCACGCGCCGAACGCCGCGCGGGTAAGCGCACGGTCTTCGCGGAAGCGCCGGATCTTGATGCCTGCCATCGTCGTCATACGCAGCGCATTACCCATTCTGGGTAAGTCGGGCAAGCGCCCATTTTCCCAGATGGGGTAAATTCAGTAGCCGGCGTCGAGATCGACGACATTCTCCAAGGGGCGCCCGGCACGGAATGCGTCGAGGTTGCGCAGAAATAACGCGGCGGCGCGGTGAAACATCTTGGTCTGGCTACGGCCCGATAAATGCATCGTGTGGATCAGGTTCGGCGCAGACCAAAGCGGGTGTTCGCTCGGCAGCGGTTCGGGCGTGACGGTGTCGAGGACGGCCCCGGCGAGGCTTTTGCCGGTCAGCGCGGCGATCAGCGCGTCCTGATCGACCATGTCGCCGCGCCCGACATTCAACAGCCACGCGCCCGGCTTCATCGCGGCGAGCTCATCGGCACCGATCATCGCCTGCGTCGATTCGGTCGAAGGGGCGGCGAGGATCACCCAATCATAGTCGCCGAGCTTCGCCTTCCACGCATCGGGGGTCAGCGTACCGTCACGGCCCGAGCGGGTGACGCCGGTAACCGCGACCCCGAAGGCGGCCAGCCGATCGCCGATCAGTTTGCCAATCGCGCCATAGCCAACGATCAGCGCGGACGTTTCGAACAGTTCGATGCGGCCGGGTGCATAATCGGGCCAGATTCGGCGATCGGCGATGCGGACGACCTCGTCATAGCGTTTGGCCGCGACGAGCACGCTCATCACGGCATATTCGGCGACCGCGATCGCGTTGATCCCGCTGCCGTTGGTGACGATCGTCCCGTCGCGTGCGAGCTTTGCCATGTCGAGCGAGTCGATCCCGGCAATCGCGGTCGACAGCCATTTCAGCGATTTTGCCGCCGCTACTGCTTCCTGCGTCAAGCCGTGGGGATAGAGATCGACCCAGCCGATATCGGCCTCGACCATGGCTGCCGTTGCCTCCTCGCGCGTGGTGACCCAGGTGACGTGGAGGTCGGCGGGCAAATGCGCTTCGAGCAGGCCGCGCGCGAGCGCGGGAAGGACAGCTTTCATATAAGGGCTCCAGCTTCGTAAGGTCTGACATCGTCTGCCAGGGTGCGACCCTAAACCGTTCCGGCTGAGCTTGTCGAAGCCCTGCTTGCAACACGCGGAAGCATCGCGCGGGGAGAGGTGCCCTTCGACAAGCTCAGGGCGAACGGGGAGAGTTGGGGAATCGCGTTACAGCACGAGTTTCCAATCCCAGCCAAGTGGATCGCCGTCCATCACTTCGACTCCCGCCGCGGCCAGCGTATCGCGGATGGCGTCGGAGCGCGCGAAGTCCTTCTCGGCGCGTGCCGCGCGGCGCGCGGCGAGATGCGCGTCGATCTCGTCTTCGTTAAGCGTCGCGGTCACGGGCCGGAGCCGGAGATCGGCGCGACCAAGCGTTTCCAGCTTCAGACCGAGCACGGCGTCGAAATCCCCGAGCGCGCGCAGCCGCGTCGCGGGCGACAGGCGCTTGTCGGACAGGAGATCGTCGAGCACGGTGAGTGCCCGCGGCGTGTTGAGATCGTCGCCGACCGCCGCCTCGAGCTGCGCGAGATAGGATTCGGCGTCGCCCTTGAGCACATAATCGTCGCGCGCGCGCAACGCGTCGCGTGCAATCACCAGCCGCTTGAGCCGTGTGAACGCCGCCGCCAGATTTTCCCAGGTGAATTCGAGTTCGCTGCGGTAATGCGCTTGCAGGCACATCACCCGGTAGGCGAGCGGATGGAAGCCGGCATCGATCAGCGTCTGGAGCCGCAGGAACTCGCCGCTCGATTTCGACATTTTCGATCCGCGATCGACCAGGAAGTTGTTGTGCATCCACACCCGCGCACCGGTGTCGTCGCAGCCGCAAAAGGACTGGTTTTGCGCGATTTCGTTGGGGTGGTGAATTTCGCGATGGTCGATCCCGCCGGTATGGATGTCGAACGGGTGACCGAGATGCTGACGGCTCATCACCGAACATTCGAGGTGCCAGCCCGGCGCCCCCTTGCCCCACGGCGACTCCCATTCCATCTGGCGCTGCTCGCCGGGGGGCGAGCGCCGCCAGATCGCGAAATCGGCCGCGTGGCGCTTGCCCGAGACGGGATTGATCCGGCTCTCGCCTGCGTCCGATACGGCACGTGCCAGGCTGCCGTAATGCGGCACGCGCGTCGTATCAAAATACAGCCCGCCCTCGATCAGATAGCAATCCTTCTCGATCGCCTGCGCGAAGGCGATCATTTGCGGGATATGGTCGGTCGCGACGGTCCATTCGGCCGGCGGATCGATATTGAGCCGCGCGACATCGTCCTTGAAGGCGGCGGTATAATGCGCGGCGATCTCCCAGATCGACCTGGCCTGCGCGGCGGCGGCCTGCTCCATCTTGTCGTCGCCGGTATCGGCGTCGGACGTCAAATGCCCGACATCGGTGATGTTGATGATGTGCTTGGTCGGATAGCCCTTCCAGCGCAGCACGCGCCCGAGCGTGTCGGCGAACAGGAAGGCGCGCATATTGCCGATATGCTGATAATTATAGACGGTCGGCCCGCAGGTATAGACCCGCACCAGCGCCGGATCGATGGGTACGAATGGCTCGATCGCCCGCGTGAGACTGTTATGGAAGCTGAGGGGAATGGTCATCGGCCTCGCTTAACGACGACAGCATGGGTTGAAAAGCGCGGACACCACTGGTAGGGCGCTCGCCTTGCGACGCAGACTTCGTGTTTGCGGCGGCGCTTATCTATCGATTCGGAGCACTTCGGGTTTATGCAAATCATCGTACGCGACAACAATGTCGACCAGGCGCTGCGCGCGCTCAAGAAGAAGCTGCAGCGCGAAGGCGTCTATCGTGAGATGAAGCTGCGCCGGCATTATGAAAAGCCGAGCGAGAAGCGTGCGCGTGAGCGCGCCGCCGCCGTTCGCCGCGCCCGCAAGCTGGAGCGCAAGCGCATGGAACGCGACGGGGCACGGTAAGACCGGCCTCGGCCGGCCCTGCGCGCCGGCCTTTCGCGTTCAAATATCAAGACTCCGACCCCCGTCTGGGAGCCACCATGTCGATCACCGCTGTCCCGCTGAAGCCCGTCAAGCGGCGCATCTTGGTGTATCTGTGGATTGGCATCGCGCTGGCGGTGGTCGCGGCTGCCGCGCTCGCGATGCAGACGCCAATCGATCCGACCACGGCGTTCCTCGCGACGAATGCGCGGGCCAAGGGTGTCCTCACGACGCCATCGGGTCTGCAATATCAGGTGCTGACCCCGGGCAAGGGCGTTGGCCCGACCGACGAAGACATTGCGCTGATCAATTATGAAGGCCGGCTGGTCGACGGCACGGTGTTCGATAAATCGCAGCAGCCAACCCCGATCCCGGTGGTGGCAAGCAACCCGGAGACGGGACGCCAGGGTGTGATCTCCGGCTTCTCCGAAGCGTTGAAGCTGATGTCCAAGGGCGCCAAGTACCGCGTCTGGATCAAGCCGAGCCTCGGTTATGGCGAGAAGGATCAGGGCGTTATCCCGCCGCATTCGACCCTCGTGTTCGATCTCGAACTGCTCGAATTCATCCCCGAATCGACCTACCGCCAGATTCAGCAGCAGCAGCAAATGATGCAGCAGCAGCAGCAGCAGCGCGGTGGTGGTGCTGGCCTACCCCCGGGCGCGCTGCCGCCGGGTGCCGAGGCTCAGCCCGGCGGGCGCTGAACTCCGCTAGCCCAACGGACTCGTTCGTGCTGCGCCTGTCGAAGCACTGCTCGCGACAGGCGAGCGATTGGAGCGGGTGAGCCGCCCTTCGACACGCTCAGGGCGAACGGAAACGGTGATGCCGTTCGATCACCAACCCTTTGCCGCGCATCCTTTATAAGTCTCGTACGTTTGTAACCTGTGGCGGCCATCTCGCCGAGCGCATGTCGCGCTCTTGCTGCCCGCGCAACGCGGCGGCAGGGGGAGCGAGCGAGGGAGCGACGACATGTTCGACGGCATCGACCCGATTCTTCTCGCCCGCGCGCAATTCGCCTTTACGGTCAGTTTCCACTTCATTTTTCCGGCCTTTTCGATCGGGCTGGCGAGTTATCTCGCGGTGCTCGAAGGGCTGTGGCTGCGCACCGGCAAGCAGCTCTATCTCGACATTTTCCGCTTCTGGGTGAAGATCTTCGCGGTCGCGTTTGCGATGGGCGTCGTGTCGGGCATCGTGATGTCGTATCAGTTCGGCACCAATTGGGCGGTGTTTTCCGACAAGACCGGGCCGATCATCGGGCCGCTCATGGCCTATGAAGTGCTGACCGCTTTCTTCCTCGAAGCGGGCTTCCTTGGCGTCATGCTGTTCGGGATGAAGAAAGTCGGCAAGCGGCTCCACTTCACCGCCACCTGCATGGTCGCGGTCGGTACGGCGATCTCGGCCTTCTGGATCCTGTCGGCGAACAGCTGGATGCACACGCCGCAAGGCTATGCGATCAACGCTCAGGGCCAGTTCGTGATGGCGGGATCGTGGCTGACGGTGATCTTCAACCCGAGCTTCCCGTATCGTTTCGTCCACACCGTGATCGCCGCCT
>NZ_JBBATX010000135.1:0-6428 GCF_040398505.1 Sphingomonas sp.
AGAGAAGAAGGTTGGTTCGCGCGGAGGCGCGGAGACGCGGAGAAGAAGAAAGAAGAACCGGTTCAAAAACGGGCGCGATAGCGCCCCACATATGCCGATTTTGTCTCCCGACCCCTGCCGCGGGCGCAACCCCTCTGCGCCTCCGCGCCTCTGCGCGAACAAGCCTTCTTCTTCTCTCCGCGTCTCCGCGTCTCCGCGCGAACCAACCTTCTTCTCTTCGCGCCTTCGCGCCTTCGCGTGAGAAAAATCCTTACCGATCCTCCGCCTCAGCACCCTCCCGCCGATCCACCGTCCATTCCTGTTCGAACAGCGCGCTGTCGGTGACCTTTCGCCCCTTTTCATCGCGTGCCGGGCGGAAGCGGACGTGGCGCAGCGCCAGCGCGCAGGTCGCTGCATCGAGCGCGGCATTCCCGCTGGTGCGCGTAATCCGGCAATCGCTCAGCCGCCCGTTGACCCCGATCGTCGCACGATAGGTGACGATTCCCGCGGCATGCGAATCCCACAAGGCGCGCGGTAAATCCTTGTAGCGCAATGTGTTGCTGACGAGTTCCGCCTCGGTTCCCCCGCCGCCGCCATCGCCATCGCCGCGATCGCCGCTCCCCAGGCCATTACCCTGCCCGCCGCTCCCCGTCCCGGGACCGACCACCGGCGCAGCACCAGCGGAGCGATCGCTGCCAAACCCGGCGACCGGAGAGACGACGACCGGCGCTGATTGCGGGATCAGGATCGGCACGGGCGGTGCGACCAATTCGGTCGCTTTCGATCGAATGTTCGGCGGCGACGCCGCGCCCTCCTTGCGTTTTTCGGCTTGCTTGGGCGCGCGTACCGGATCGGGCTTGGGCGGCGCGCTGTCAGGCAGGAGCGCCACAACGGTCAATTGCTCGACGATCCGTTGCGAAACGCCGACCCCCAGCCCGGCAATCAGGCCATAGCCGATCAGCGCGACCAGTGCCGCCGCAGCGCCTGCGCTCTTGATCCGGTCTGCCTGTGTTGATCCATACACCGTCATGCCGTCCGCCTGACCTTTCCGCGATGAATGTGGTCTGTCGCGGCACCCTGCCAAGGGGTGACACTCATCCAACGCACGGGTAGGGCGACACGATCATTTTTCAGGAGACTCCCCATGCGCCCCTCAGGCCGCACCCCCGACCAGATGCGCACGATCAGCATCGAACCGCGCTTCACCAAACATGCCGAAGGGTCGGTGCTGATCGGTTTTGGCGACACCAAGGTGCTCGTCACCGCCTCGATCGAGGAGAAAGTCCCGCCGTTCCTGCGCGGCAAGGGCGAAGGCTGGGTCACCGCCGAATATGGCATGTTGCCGCGCGCGACGCACACCCGTGGCAGCCGCGAAGCCGCCAAGGGCAAGCAATCGGGCCGCACGCAGGAAATCCAGCGGCTGATCGGGCGTTCGCTCCGCGCGGTCACCGACCTGAAGCTGCTCGGCGAACGGCAGATCGTGCTCGATTGCGACGTGATCCAGGCCGATGGCGGCACGCGCACCGCGTCGATCTCGGGCGCGTGGGTCGCGCTGCGGCTCGCGATCGACGGGCTGATGGCGAGCGGCAAGCTCAGCGCCGACCCGCTGACGCAGAAAGTCGGGGCGATTTCGTGCGGCATCTTCAAGGGCACGCCGGTGCTCGATCTCGATTATGACGAGGATTCGAACGCCGACGCCGACGCCAATTTCGTGCTGCTTGAAAACGGCAATATCGCCGAAGTCCAGGCCACTGCCGAGGGCGCGACCTATGACGAGGAAGCGCTGTTGCGCTTGCTCCGCCTCGCCCGCATCGGCTGCACCGACATCTTCGCCGCACAAGCCAGGGCCGTGGCAAAATGATGCCGCCTGAGTCAGACGGCGAGGTCGCCCCGCAAGCGATCCGCAAGCTCGCCCCGGGCAGACTGGTGATCGCCACGCACAACGCCGGCAAGATCAAGGAAATCCGTGCGCTTCTCGCGCCGTACGGCATCGACGCGATTGCGGCAGCCGACCTTGACCTGCCCGAGCCCGAGGAAACCGGCACGACCTTTGTCGCCAATGCCGAGTTGAAGGCGCTTTACGCCGCCGACCTGTCGGGCCTTCCCGCGCTCGCCGATGACAGCGGGCTGTGCGTCGACGCGCTGGGCGGCGATCCCGGCGTCTACACCGCCAATTGGGCCGAAACGGCCGACGGCACGCGCGACTGGATGCTGGCGATGGGCAAGGTCGAGGAGAAGCTGACCGCGCTCGACCCCGACACCAGCCGCTCGGCGCATTTCGTCAGCACGCTCGCGCTCGCCTGGCCCGACGGGCATGTCCAATGGTTCGAAGGCCGGATCGACGGCACGCTGGTCTGGCCGCCGCGTGGCAGCATGGGCTTCGGCTATGATCCGATGTTCGTGCCCGCAGGCGACACGCGCACCTTCGCCGAAATGCCGTTCGAGGAAAAGCAGGCGAACAACCACCGCGCCAAGGCGTTTGCGGCGATGATCGCGGCGGTGCTCTGAACCAAGCCCCCCCCTTATTCGCTTCCCCGGCGAAGGCCGGGGCCCAGTTGCACAGGTTTCAGTAGCCGCGCGTTGCGCCTGCTCCCTGCTGCGCTACTGCTGGGCCCCGGCCTTCGCCGGGGAAGCGCTACGGGGAAGGCGCTCGGTAAACCTCAGTCCCCCGCGCGCCGACCCCACACATTCCCCGGCGGCGTATAGCGGCACACCAGATAATCGTCGCGCCGACTGCTAGCCACTGCGCAGCCGACCTGCGTCGTGCGCCGCCAGATGATTTGCGTGTAATGTCCGACATCCTGCCATCGCCCGGTGCGGCTGATGTTCGGGATCGCGCCGCCGGTGTAAGCGCGACCCTCGTCGACCCACAGCCGTGCCATCTCGTCATAGCGATACGCCCCGCGCGAGCCCACGAACAGGTTCTCGCCCTCGGGCGTCGCACCGCGCGGTTCGGTCGAATGCTTGAAATCCTCGCTCGCAGCGAGAACCGCGGCATAGCGCGCCGCGTCGCGCGCGAGATCGTCGCCCCACACAAGCGGCGGCGCCCCGACCGCGGCGCGCGCGGCATTGTGCTCGACGAGCATCGCGCGCTGCAACAGCGCTTCGCCGCGCGGGGCCGAGGCAGCGTCGGGTCGCGGCTCCACGATGCGCGGCGGCCGGTCGTCCGACGGCGCGGAACACCCGATCAGCAGCAAAGCCAGGCCCAGAAACCGCATCTTTCCCAATCTCCTCGCGACGCGCATAGCACCGCGCGATGAACGCCGCCGAAATGCCCCCGCTCGCCCTCTACGTCCATTGGCCGTTCTGCGTGTCGAAATGCCCGTATTGCGATTTCAACAGCCATGTCCGCGCGAGCGTCGATCAGGCGGCGTGGCGCGACGCGCTGCTCGCCGATCTCGCCTATGAGGCGGCAGCACTCCCCGGACGGCGGCTCGGGTCGATCTTCTTCGGTGGCGGCACCCCGTCGCTGATGCCGCCCGCAACGGTGGCGGCGGTGATCGACGCCGCGACCCGATACTGGCCAGCCCAGCGCGATATCGAAATCACGCTCGAGGCCAATCCCTCCTCGGTCGAGGCGGCGCGCTTCGCCGATATCGCCGCGGCCGGGGTCAACCGCGTGTCGCTCGGGTTGCAGGCGCTCGACGATGCCGCGCTCGCCTTCCTCGGGCGCGCGCATGACGTGGCCGAGGGACTCGCCGCGCTCGACACCGCGCAAGCCGCGTTTGCCCGCGTAAGCTTCGACCTGATCTATGCCCGGCCCGACCAGAGCCTCGCCGCATGGGAGGCCGAGCTGTCCCGCGCGCTGGCGTTCGGGACCGAGCATCTCTCGCTCTACCAGCTCACGATCGAGCCGGGGACGCGCTTTGCGACCGAAGCGGCAGCGGGACGGATCACGATCCCGAGCGGGGACGATGCCGCCGATCTGTTCGAACTGACGCGGGCGATGACGGCGGCGGCGGGCCTGCCGGCCTATGAAATCTCCAATCATGCGCGCTGGGGCGCGGAGAGCCGCCACAACCTCGTTTACTGGCGCTACCGCGATTATGCCGGAATCGGCCCCGGCGCGCACGGGCGGCGCGGCGGCCTCGCGACGGCGCGGCACAAGAAGCCGGAGAATTGGATCGGCGCCGTCGCGCGCAACGGCCATGGCGCGCAAATCGAGGAACCGCTGATCGCGTCCGAGCGCGCGACCGAGGCGTTGCTGATGGGGCTGCGGCTGCGCGAGGGCGTCGATCTCGCGCGGATCGCGGGCTTGGGGGAGACGACGGTCGCGGCGCTGATCGACTGGGAGGCGGCGGCGCGGCTGAAGGCACAAGGGTTGCTCGCGCGCAACGGGGACCATCTCACCGTCACCGATGCGGGGATGCTCTTGCTCGACGCGATTTTGCCGCTGGTGGTCAAAGGGTAACCCCGCCCCAACGCACCACCCCAAGCTACCACCCCGGCGAAGGCCGGGGTCCAGTTGCGAGGACCGAGGAAGCGAGCTTGGTCCTCTCCCAATGAACGCTCCGCAACTAGGCCCCGGCCTTCGCCGGGGTGGTAGAAAGGAGAAGTGAAAGCCTACCTACCCCTCAAACCCACCCGGCGCAGGCGACACCGTCACCGTCGTCCCCCCGCGAATCTCCTGCACTTCCAGTGCGCGTTCGGCGACATTGTCGCGGCCGAAGCGGAACGCGCCGTCGATCCCGGCAAAGCCGCCGCGGTCGTGCAGGCGATCTTCCGGAAACGGCGCGCCGATCGGCCAATCGCGCATGATGCGGATCGTCAGCAGCACCGAATCATAGCCAAGGCTCGACAAGCGAAACGGCGCGGTGCCGAAGCGCGCGCGATATTTGGTGGCATATTGGCGATACAGCCCGTCCGAGACGCTCGCGAACCACGCGCCTTCCAGCGCGGGCTTGCTCGCGATCGAACTTTCCGAATTCCACAATTCGGTGCCGAGCACACGCGCGCCACCCATGCCGTTCTTGTGCAGCACCGGCACGCCCGCCGCCGCCATGCTGCCGCCATCGGCGATCAGGATCGCCTGATAGGGGGCACTCTTGGTCATGCGAAGGATCGCCGCGGTCATCGATCCGGCGGCACGATCATAGGTCTGCAGCGATCCGACGCGCCCGCCGGCCGCCTCAACCGCGCGCAGAAACGCGGTCGATGCGCGCTCGCCATAGGTACCATTCGGCACCAGCGCGCCGAAGCTCGTCATGCCCTTGTCGCGCGCATAATTGACGACGCGCGCCACCGATTGCGCGGGCGCATAGCCCATCAGATAGGCGCCGTTCCCGGCCGCCGACGAATCGTTGGAGAAACTGACGACCGGCACCCCGGCACGCCGCGCGATCGGTGTGACGACGCGCACATCCTCGGCCAGCAACGGCCCGAGAATCAGCTGCGCGCCATCGGCCAGCGCCTTTTGCGCGGCGAGCGCAGCCCCGGTCGCGGTGTCATAGCTGGTAATGCGCACGCGATCGTTGCTCGAATCGAGCAAAGCCAGCTGAGTCGCATTGGCGAGGCTTTGCCCGACACCCGCATTCGGGCCCGACAGCGGCACGAGCAGCGCAACGCGGTGGCGCTGCGTATCGCGCGGGATGCCCTGTTCGACCACGGGCTGCTGCGGCTGGCTGGGCCGCACCACTGGGGGACGCACCGGCGTTGGCCCGCGCGGGACAACCGTTTGGCAGCCGCCGAGCACGAGCGCGCCCGCCGCCATTGCTGCCGCCGCGAAGCGCCGCCAGCTACTCGGAGATTGCCCTATCGATACCCGCTCTGCCATGACCGCTCCTGATGACCTCTGAACTTGCGCCCCACTTGGCTCCGGGCCTCTACATCGTTGCCACCCCGATCGGCAATCTCGGTGATCTGTCACCGCGTGCCGCGCATATCCTGACCCATGCCGCTGTAATCGCGGTCGAAGACAGCCGCGTGACGGGCAAACTCCTCAACCATATCGGCGTCAAGCGCCCGATGACGCCGTATCACGACCATAATGCCGAGGAGGTCCGCCCCGGCCTGATCGCGCGGATGGGGGTGGAGGCGGTCGCGCTGGTGTCCGACGCGGGCACCCCGCTGATTTCCGACCCCGGCTATAAATTGGTTCGCGACGCGCGCGCCGCGGGGCATACCGTGTGGACGATCCCCGGCCCGTGCGCGGCGGTCGCGGCGCTGACGCTGGCGGGGTTACCGACCGACCGTTTCCTGTTCCTAGGCTTCCTGCCGTCCAAGGCGCAAGCCCGCGCCGCCGCGATCGCCGAAGTCGCAGGCATTCGCGCGACGTTGGTGCTGTACGAATCGGGTCCGCGTCTGGCGGCGACGCTCGGCGCGCTCGCCGAGGGTCTCGGCGACCGCGAGGCGGCGGTGACGCGCGAGATCACCAAGCATTTCGAGGAAGCGGTGACAGGCACGCTGTCCGATCTCGCCGCCCGCTACGCCGACGCGCCGCCCAAGGGCGA
>NZ_JBBATX010000136.1:0-6167 GCF_040398505.1 Sphingomonas sp.
TATAACAGTGTCGCCCCGGGCAAGCGCGTCGCGACCGTCACCGTTACCAATCCGCCGGTCAACGCGCTCAACGAACGCGCGATCGACGAGCTGGTCGTGGTGGTCGATCAATTGTCGCGCAAGGACGATGTCGTCGCGGTGGTGTTCACGGGGCAGGGCACGGCATCTTTTGTCGCGGGTGCCGACATTCGCCAGATGCTGGAGGAAATCCATAGCTTCGACGAAGCGATGGTGCTGCCCAACAATGCGCAGCTCGCCTTCCGCAAGATCGAGACAATGGGCAAACCCTGCATCGCCGCGGTGCAGGGCGTGGCGCTCGGCGGCGGGATGGAGTTCGCGCTGGCGTGCCACTACCGCATCGCCGAGCCGACCGCGCGCTTCGGCCAGCCTGAGATCCGCTTGCGCTTACTGCCCGGCTATGGCGGGACGCAGCGGCTGCCGCGCTTGCTCACCGATCGGAATGGCGCGGAGGGCGTGCGCGATGCGCTCGACCTGATCCTCGGCGGGCGGAGCATTGATGCGGCGGCGGCAACCGCGATTGGTTTGGTCGATAGCTTGGTCGAAGGCGCGCGCGATGCGCTGTCGGAGGCGCATGCCGCGGTGCGTGCCTTTGTGCGAGATGGCGAGAAGAGCCCGCTGGGCATCGCTTATGCCGCGCGACTGGCTGCCACCAAAGCTTGGGAAGAGGCGTCCGACGTCGATCTGGACGCGGTGCTTGAGGATGATTTCCTCCATCGTATTCGGCGCCAGCTCGATTGGGCCGGACGCGGTAAGGCTCGCGCGCGTGCACTCGATGCAGTGCGCACCGGCCTTGAACAAGGGATGGCCGCAGGTCTCGCGCGCGAGGCGGCATTGTTCGCCGAGGCGATCATCGATCCGGAAGGCGGCAAGACCGGCATCCGGCAGTTCATGGACAAGGTCAGCCTGCCGCTGCCGGTGCGCCGCGACGGCGTGTGGATCGACGAAGAGCATGAGCCGCGCGGGAAAGCGCTGGAGGCGGCAGGCGAATTGCTCCCAGTCGGCGCGCCTTTCTACCCCGGCGTCACCCGCATCCCCGAATGGCAGTACGCCTTCGGCATCGCCCGCGATGCCGAGACTGGCGCCCCCCGCTTCGGCCCGCCCGCCAGCCATGAGCGCGAGCTGATCGTGCACGTGCCCGAGCCTGCGCCCAACGAGGCGCTGCTCTACATGCTGACCAGCGAGGTCAATTTCAACGACATCTGGGCGCTGACCGGCATCCCGGTCTCGCCGTTCGACTCCCACGAGCAAGATGTCCAGATCACCGGCTCCGGCGGCATCGCTTTGGTGGCGGCACTCGGCAGCGAAACCCGCGCAGAGGGCAGGGTGAAGGTCGGCGATCTCGTCACCGTCTATTCCGGCACCAACGATTTGCTCAGCCCACAAGTCGGCAACGACCCGATGTACGCCGATTTCGCGATCCAGGGCTATGAGACCGAAACCGGCAGCCACGCGCAATTCCTGACGGTGCAGGCCCCGCAAATGCACCCCATCCCGCCCGATCTGACGCTCGAACAAGCGGGCAGCTACGTCCTCAACCTCGGCACGATTTCACGCTGCCTGTTCACCACGCTGCAGATTGCCCCGGGGCGGACGCTGTTCGTCGAGGGGGCCGCGACCGGCACCGGTCTCGACGCCTTGCGCAGCTCGGTCCGGACGGGCTTGCAGGTAACCGGGCTCGTCTCCTCGCCCGAGCGCGCCGCGTTCATTAAGGAGCAGCAAGGCGCGGTCGGCGCGATCGATCGCAAGGATCCGCGCTTCGCCAATCTCTACACGATCGTGCCCGAAGACCCCGACGCCGCCCGCGCGTGGGAGGCGGCGGGCGCGCCGCTGATCGCCGAATATGAAGCGCTCAACGGCGGCAAGCGCGCGGATTATGTCGTCAGCCATGCCGGCGAAACCGCCTTCCCGCGCAGTTTCCAATTGCTCGCGGAGGGCGGCACGCTCGCCTTCTACGGCGCATCGTCGGGCTATCATTTCAGCTTCATGGGCAAGCCCGGTACCGCCTCGCCCGAAGAGATGCTGCGCCGCGGCGCTTTGCGCGGTGGCGAAGCGGTGCTGATTTATTACGGCCCGCGCTCGACCGCTTTGCTCGACGAAACCGGTCTCGAAATGATCGAGGCGGCGCGCCGCTTCAACGCGCGCAGCGTCGTCGCCACCACCACCGATGGCCAGCGCGAATTCCTCCAATCGCTCGGACTGGAGGATGCGATCGAGGGCATCGTCAGCCTCGAATCGATCCGGCGCAAGGAGGGCGCCAATTTTCTCTGGCCCGACACGATGCCGCAACTCCCCGATTCCAAGGGCGATATCGAAATCTTCAAGGCGGCGGTGCGCGATTATCAGGATCGGGTGATGAAGCCGTTCGGCAGCGCCGTCGGCAAGATCCTGCGCTCGCCCGACAATCCGCGCGGCAGCCCCGATCTGATCATCGAACGCGCCGCGCAGGATACGCTCGGTGTCTCGACCTCGCTCGTGAAGCCGTTCACCGGGCGCGTGATCTTTGCCGAGGATCTGGCAGGGCAGCGCTTCACTTTATACGCCCCGCAAGTGTGGACGCGGCAGCGCAAGATCCTGATGCCGACCGCTTCCATCCTCGGCACGCACTTGTGCAACGCGTATGAAGTGTCGCGGATGAACGACATGATCGCGGCGGGCTTGCTCGAAGTGACCGAGCCGCAAGTGGTGCCGTGGGGCGGCTTGCCCGAGGCGCATCAGGCGATGTGGGAAAACCGCCATGCGGGCGCGACCTATGTCGTCAACCACGCGCTGCCCGAACTGGGTTTGCGCAGTCGCGATGCCTTGCTTGAGGCGTGGGCGGCGGGAGAAGCGCGACCGCCCGACGCATAATTCTGCCGGGGATGGCCAACCCCCGTTGCCGTCGCTGGAATCCGCGATAAGATCAGGTACGCCCTTCCCAGGCTCTGAACACGTCAATGTGCGATCTTGATACCGCACGAGCAGTGGAGAGTGACATGGCGAAGGCGAACACCCCTGTGGCTGCACCCGGCGGAGGCCGGTTGGCGGGCAAGATCGCCGTCGTGACGGGGGCGGCCGGCAATATTGGCGGCTATATCGTGCGGCACTATCTCGCCGAGGGCGCGACGGTGGTGATGACCGGCCGCACCCCCGCCAGGACCGACGCCGCGGCGGAGGTGATCCGGGCCGAGACGGGCGTCGATGCCGCGCGGCTCGCGACCGTGGCGCTCGATGGCGGCGATCCGGAGTCGGTGCGCGATGCCGTCGCCGATGTGGTGAAGCGCTTCGGGCGGATCGATATCCTCGTCAACAATGCCGGGTCAGCCGGGCCGAAGCAGCCGATCGAACAATTGCCGATCAACATCGATGAACTCGCCGCGCTGAAGAAGTCGGGTTCGACCGATGGCGAAACCGTCAGCGACGCGATCCGCAACATCTTCGGCGTCGCGTGGAACGTCTCGCGCGCGGCGGCGACCGCGATGGGCGAGGGCGGCTCGATCATCAACATTTCGACGATCTTCTCGCGCACGCCCTATTACGCCCGCACCGCGTACGTCGTGCCGAAGGCGGCGATGAACGCCTTCTCGCGCGAATTGTCGCTGGAGCTTGGCCCGCGCGGCATCCGCGTCAACCTCGTCTTTCCCGGCCCGATTGAAAGCGAGCGGATCCGCAGCGTGTTCGCAACGATGGATACGATGCGCGGCGACGATGCCGGGACCACCGCCAGCCAGTTCTTCGATATGATGTCGCTCGAACGCGCGACCGACGGCAAGGCCAAGGCCAAGACCTTCCCGACGCCAACCGACATCGCGACGACCTGCGTCTTCCTCGGCAGCGACGACTCCGCCGCGTATAACGGCCATGATTTCGAAGTGACCCACGGCATGACGGTGCGCAAGGAAGCGCGCTCGACCTATCTGTCGCGCCCGACGATGCGCTCGATGGACGGGGCCGGCCTCGCGGTGCTGATCGCGGCCGGCGACGGCTGGCAGGAGGCGCTCGAGATCGCCAATATCCAGATCGCATGCGGCGCGCGCGTCCTGCTCGGCCTCACCCGCCAGGCCGATGTCGCAATCGCCCAGGCGCGCGCCAAGGCCGACGGGGCCGATGATCGGCTGACGATCATCCGCTTCAACCGCACCGAACCTGCCGCGATGGAAGCCGCCCTCGACGCTTACACGCAGGAGCATGCCGCGATCACTGGTGCGATGTTCATGCCGGTGCTGGGGCCGGGCGAACTGGTCGGCGATCTGGTCGATGCGAGCGACGAGGATGTCGCGAGTTTCATGGATGTCGAACTGGCGGGCAACATCGCACTCGCCCGCACACTCAGCCGCTATTGGAAGCGCAACGATACGCTGCTGCAGGAGCCGCGCTTCGTGTTCCTGACCAACCCGAGCGACGGCAAGGGCGATGTCTATGCGCAGATGCTGCGCGCCGCGACCGAGCAATTGATCCGCATTTGGCGCGACGAATCCGAAATCGACGTCGCGCATGGGCGGCGGCGGCAAGCCGAATGGGGCAATCAGATCGTCCGCTTCGGCAATGTGGAAGCGGAGAATACACGCTTCACCGCGGGCCACGCCGCGCGCATCTTGCTCAAGGAAAGCAAGATCCGCGAAGTCACGCTGTACGTGCCGACCAGTATCGGCGAGGCGACCGGATCGCGCAAAGCCATGCCGGGGTTCAGCGAGAACATCACCGGGCTGCACATGGGCAAGGTCGCGCTCATCACCGGCGGCTCGGCCGGGATCGGCGGTCAGGTCGCGCGGCTGCTGGCGCTCGCGGGTGCCAAGGTGATGATCGTCGCGCGGCGGGAGAGCGAACTCGCGGTGGCGCGGGCGCGCATCGTCAGCGAGCTCGAGGACATCGGTTTCGCCGGGGTCGAACGCCGCGTGCAGACGCTCGGCAATGTCGATGTCAGCAATTTCGCTTCGTTGAAAGGCGCGGTCGATGCGACGCTCAAGGCGTTCGGGCGGATCGATTATCTGATCAACAATGCCGGCGTCGCAGGCGCCGAGGACATGGTCGTCGACATGAGCGTCGATGCCTGGAACTACACGCTCGATGCCAATCTGATCTCGAATTTCTTCGTGATGCACCACGTCGTGCCGCTGATGAAGGCGCAGGGGTCGGGTTATGTCCTCAACGTCTCGTCCTATTTCGGCGGCGAGAAATATCTCGCGGTCGCCTATCCCAATCGCGCCGATTACGCCGTCTCCAAATCGGGGCAGCGCGCGATGGTCGAATCGATGTCGCGCTATTTGGGGCCGGAGGTGCAATTCAACGCCATCGCGCCCGGCCCGGTCGATGGCGATCGCTTGGCGGGGACGGGCGGCAAGCCCGGCCTATTCGACCGGCGCGGCAAATTGATCCTCGAGAATAAGCGCCTCAACGCGATTCACGCCGCCGCGGTCAAGGCGCTGCGGCGCGGGGTGCGGGTCGAGGCGCTGCTCACCCGGCTCGCGCGTAACGACACCGTCCGCATGTCGCACGACACCAACGTCCCGCGCGAAATCCGCGATCTGGCGCTGGCTTGCGCCCGCGAGGGCGATGGCGTCTGCACCTGGGACCAATATCTGCTGACCCCGCCGATCGCCGCCGCGCTCGTTTCGCGGCTGCGGCAGGGCGGCTATTTCCTCGATGCGCCCGGCTGGCGTGGCCGCGCCGATACGCCCGAGGCGAATGGTGGCTGGCTGCTCCGCACCCCGCCCGAGGATGTGCCGTTCCTGCCCGCCGAAAAGATCGCGGTCGAGGCCAAGAAGGTCGGCAGCGGCGTGCTCTCCAAACTCTACCTCGGCAAGATGCCGACCGAGACCGATGTCGCGCAGGCGACGGTGTTCTTCCTCGCTGACCGCGCGGTTTCGGGCGAGACTTTCATGCCCTCGGGCGGTCTCTCGGTCGAACGCTCGACCACCGAGCGCGAATTGTTCGGCAGCCCGAAGCAGGAGCGGCTCGATCAGATGCGCGGCAAGACCGTGTGGATCATCGGCGAGCATTTGGTCGATTACATCGCCGAGACCGCGCGCGCCTTCATCACCGAAGCGCAAGTCGCGCGCGTCGTCCTCATCACGCGGACGGCGGAAGGGTTTGCGGCGCTGAAGGCCGCGCTCTCCGATGTGCCCGGCGAAACGGTCGAATCGATCGTGTGCGGCGACACCGTCGAGGGG
>NZ_JBBATX010000137.1:0-4584 GCF_040398505.1 Sphingomonas sp.
TTGCGCATTGCCGTAAAAGCCGACCGCCGCCTTGCGGCTGAGCGGCGTGATGTAATTGATCGCCGGCTGCCAGACATAGCTGCGATGCGCGCCGGTCACACCCTGGCGATAGCTGACCGACACGGCCAGCCGGTCGTACGGGCTGGTGATGATGCCGGTCTTGCCAAGGCCGGCATAGCCGCCGAGCTCGAGCGTCGTGCTGCGCTTGCCCAGTGCGCGGATCCGCGGGTCGTCGATCGTCGACAGCGTCGACCGGTCGAAATTGAGCACGACGATCGGCCCGAACTGGAGGTCGATCTTCTGGCCCGGGCGATTCGGGATCAGATCGACGCTGCCGCGGTTACCGATCACGGAAAAGTTGAAGCCCTTGACCGACCCGATCGCGACCGGGCCGGGCGAGATGCGGTAATGATCCGACCCGTCATAATCGGGAACATAGGCCCCGCCAATGCCGACCGTAACGCTGTCCTTATTATAGTCGTCGGCAATTTGCGCGTCGGTCGCGGCGGACGAAGCGGCGTCTTGCGCAACGGCGGGAGTGGTACCGGCCAGAATAAGGACGGCGGCAGCGGCGAGAAAACGGGGATCGATCACGCGTGGCTCCAAAAACAGGGGGGTTGGGCCGTAACGCCGCCGCGATGCTTTGGGTCCGCGCGTCGGCGTCAGAACAAGTAGCGCATCCGTACCTGTTGCGTTTCGGCATCACTGGCCAGCGTGAAGCGCGCGGCGGCGAAGCGCGGTGGCCCGAAGGTGACGGGGGGGTTGCGCGAAAAGCCGAAACCTTCGCGCGGGATGCCGGCGAAGGTGTCGAGCTTGCGATTGCCATTCTCGTCATGGATGACGGCGACCGCATAATCCCCGCGTGCGAGCCCGTCGAAGCGGATATTGGTCGCACTGGCCGGGATCGAGCGCGTTACGGCCTCGGCATCATCGATGCAGGCCGGGAAATTCTCGGGATCGGCGGTCAGGCAGACGCGGACGAACCCTTTGTGCGAGCGCAGGTTGGAGACATCGACCGACAGTTCACCCGTCGCCACTGCTCCGGGCAGCGACAGCAACGCCGCTGCGCCCAGGCCGCTTGCCAGTGCCAGCTTGCGCATCGGCTGCCCGAGCATGGCTTTTGACGAAATCGCCGACGCCGCGATCGGTGCCGCAGATCCGGTCCCAGAAACGGAAATAGAGTCCATAATTGCCCCGATACAGTTCGTGGTGGCGTTGATGATGACTCGCCGTGATGAGCCAATCCCCCAATCGGCCTTTCCACATGAATGCAGGAAAAACTTCCCACCCCATGTGATTTGTTACCCCCATAACCGTCATTATGCCCAACACCAACCCAAGCGCGCCGACGTGGATCGGAATCCCGAACACGAGTAGCGGAATTATCACAGCGCCGGTGACCGCTTCGATCGGGTGAAACGCCATCGCCGCCCAGGCGGTGGGCGGACGGCTTTCGTGGTGGACGGCATGCGCGATGCGGAACGCGCGCGGCGTGTGCATCCAGCGGTGCGTCCAGTAAAACCAGCTGTCATGCGCAAACAGATACAGGAAAACCGAGACCGGCATGTACCATAAGGGCCAGGCGTGGAGGTCGGCATAGAGCAGCGTCCAGCCGTGATTTTGCCACCCCCAGGCGACCACCCCGGCGGGAATGCCGTAGATGAGTGCCGAGGCCAGGCTCCACGCGATCTCGCGCCGGATTTGGCGGCTGAGGCCGGTATAGAGGCCGGGATATCTCGCCCGCGTCGCGACATCGAACGCGCCCGACACGATCACGTACCGGATCCCGACGATCAGCGACATGACGAGCGCCGAGGCGGTGATGGCGATGGGGATGGCGAGCGGAATGGCAAAGAGCGTGGTCATCGCCGCGAACCGTACACGCGTCGAAGCGATCCGTCACGCGCGCGCGCTTGCACCACAGCGCATTTCGAGTATCGCTCTTCACCATGCCGACCACCCACATTTGCGACTTGGCCATTGTCGGTGGCGGGCTGGCCGGTGGTTTGATCGCGCTCGCTTTGGCCAAGAAACGGCCGGGACTCGACGTGCGCATCGTCGAGGGTTCGGCGTCGATCGGCGGCAATCATCTTTGGTCGTTCTTTGCCAGCGACATTGACGAGGGCAATCGCTGGATCGTCGCGCCGCTGATTTCTTATGGCTGGACGCAGTATGACATCGCGTTTCCGGCGTACACAAGGACGCTGAAGAGCCCCTATTATTCGATCGAATCCGAGCGGCTCGACACGGTCGTCCGCGCAACGCTGCCGCCGGGCGCGCTGATGACCGGGCGCAAAGTGCTCGCCGCCGGCCCGACCGCGGTCGTCCTCGCCGATGGCGACCGGATCGAAGCGAAGGGCGTGATCGATGCGCGCGGCCCGGGCGATCTCAGCTTGCTCGATCTGGGCTGGCAGAAATTCATCGGCATGGAATTCGCGCTCGATGAGCCGCACGGCGTCGACCATCCGATCGTGATGGATGCGACGGTGCCGCAAATCGACGGCTATCGCTTCGTCTATACCTTGCCCTTTTCGGCGACGCGGCTGTTCGTCGAGGATACCTATTACAGCGACACGCCCGATCTGCACCGCCCCAAGCCGGGTAGCGGCAGCAACGCCGATCCGATCGCGGAGCGCGTGCTCGACTATGCCGCTGCGCATGGCTGGCAGACGCAGCATATCGTGCGCGAGGAATCGGGCGTGCTGCCGGTGACGATGGGCGGCGATTTCGAGGCCTATTGGCAATCGGGCGGCAATAAGGTGGCCAAGGCGGGGATGCGCGCTGGCCTGTTCCACCCGACCACGGGCTATTCACTGCCCGATGCGGTGCGGATGGCGGCGCTGATCGCCACTGCGAGCGACCTGTCGGGGGCGGGGCTGCACGCCCTGACGCACGATTACGCAAGAAGGACGTGGAAGGCGCGCGGCTTCTACCGTATGCTCGACAAGATGTTGTTCCGCGCTGCCGACCCTGAAGAGCGCTACCGGGTTCTCGAACGTTTCTATCGGCTCGATCCGCAGCTGGTGCGGCGCTTTTATGCCGGGCGATCGACGCTGTTCGACAAGGTGCGCGTGCTGAGCGGCAAGCCGCCGGTGACGATCCCGCGCGCGATGCGCGCGATCGGCTTGCTGCGATCGGCCAAGTCATGACCGGGCGGACGGCGATCGTCATCGGTGCGGGCTTTGGCGGGCTCGCGCTGGCGATCCGGTTGCAATCGGCCGGGGTTGAGACGGTGATCGTCGAGGCGCGCGACAAGCCCGGTGGCCGCGCGTACGTCTGGGAAAAAGACGGTTTTACCTTCGATGCCGGTCCGACCGTGATCACCGATCCGCCGTGCCTGCAGGAACTCTGGGCGCTGACCGGGCGCGACATGGCCGATGACGTCACGCTGGTGCCGGTGATGCCGTTCTACCGGCTCAATTGGCCCGACGGGGTTTCGTTCGATTATTCGAACGACGAAACCGCGCTCCGCGCCGAAATCGCCAAGCTCAACCCCGAGGATGTGGCGGGCTATGCCAAGTTCCTCGATTATGCGGCGGGCGTGTATGAAGAGGGCTATCGCAAGCTCGGCCATGTCGCCTTTCTCGACTTTGCGGCGATGATCAAGGCAGCACCCGGGCTGTTCAAATATCAGGCGTGGCGCTCGGTTTATTCGGTCGTCAGTTCGTACGTGAAGGACGAGCATCTGCGCCAGGCGCTGTCGTTCCATACGTTGCTGGTCGGCGGCAACCCGATGACCGCAAGCGCGATCTACGCGCTGATCCACAAGTTGGAGAAAGACGGCGGCGTGTGGTTCGCGATGGGCGGGACCAACCGGCTGATTGCCGGCATGGTCACGCAGTTCGAGCGCCTCGGCGGCGTGCTGCGGTTGAACGACGCGGTGGTCGACATCGCAACGATGGGCGACCGCGCGACCGGCGTGACGACCGCGAGCGGATGGCACAAGGATGCCGACATGGTCGCGTGCAATGGCGACGTGATGCACATCTATCGCGATTTGCTGAAATCCTCGCGCAGTGCGCAGCGCACCCGCAAGGCATTGGTGCGCAAACGCTATTCGCCGTCGCTGTTCGTCGTGCATTTCGGGATCAAGGGCGATTGGCCGGGGATTCCGCACCACATGATCCTGTTCGGGCCGCGCTATCAGGGGCTGATGGCCGATATTTACGATCACGGCGTGCTGCCCGAGGATTTCTCGCTCTATCTCCACCACCCGACCGTGACCGATCCGTCGCTCGCGCCCGAGGGGCATTCGACCTTCTACGTGCTCGCGCCGGTGCCGCATCTCGGCAAATTCCCGGTCGATTGGGACGAGATCGGGCCGATCCTCGAAAAGCGGATTCTCGATGAAGTCGGGCGGCGGCTGATCCCCGATATTCACGAGCGGATCGTGACCAAATTCTCGTACACGCCGAAGGACTTTGCGGGCGATCTCAACGCGCATCTCGGCAGCGCCTTTTCGCTCGAACCGATCCTGACGCAAAGCGCGTGGTTTCGCGTGCATAATCGCGACGACCATATTCCGAACCTGTATTTTGTCGGCGCGGGTACGCATCCGGGGGCGGGGATTCCCGGCGTGGTCGG
>NZ_JBBATX010000137.1:4684-6160 GCF_040398505.1 Sphingomonas sp.
TATGGCGGCGGGCGGCTCGGGCTGATGGGCGCGGTCGCCGATAGCGCGCTGGCGGCAGGCGGGGAGGTGATCGGGATCATCCCGCAGGCCTTGGTCGATGCCGAAGTCGCGCACCAAGGCTGTACCGAGCTGCACGTCGTCGGGACGATGCACCAGCGCAAGCAGGCGTTCACCGATCTGAGCGACGGCTTCGTCAATCTGCCGGGCGGCACCGGCACGATGGACGAATTGTGGGAGGCGCTGAGCTGGGCGCAGATCGGCTATCATGCCAAGCCGGTCGGGCTGCTCAACATCGCCGGCTATTACGATCATCTCGTGGCGTTTTATCACCACATGGCCGAGGTCGGTTTTCTGCGCGCGCAGCACCGCGACATTCTGATCGTCGATACCGCGCTCGACGGGTTGCTGGCGCAGATGGCGCGCCACGTGCCGGTGACGACGATCACCAAGATCGGCGCGAAGGACCTTTGAATGCCGTCACCCTCACCCTTCCCACGACGCTTCGCATCGCGGGCCCCTTCCCTCTCCCGGTGGGAGAGGGAGGGAGCGGCGTAGCCGCGGAAGGGTGAGGGTGACCGATCCATCACCAAGCCGCGCCGCGATCGTCGCGACTGCGCAGGAAGCGATCGCGCGCGGATCGCGCAGTTTCGCCGCAGCCAGCCGCTTGTTCGACCGTGCGAATCGCGAACGCGCGTGGCTGCTCTATGCGTGGTGCCGCGCGTGCGACGACATTGCCGACGGGCAGGACCATGGCCACGGCATGACCGGCGTCAGCGATGGCCCGGTGCGGCTGGCCGAGATCAGCGCCAAGACCGAGGCGGCGCTGGCCGGGGAGGTGGTTGGTGATCCCGCCTTCGACGCGCTCCGGCTGTTCGCCGCCGAGGTGAAGCTGCCCCCGGCTTTGCCGCGCGATCTGATCGCGGGCTTCGCGCTCGATGCGCAGGACTGGCGACCGCAGACCGAGCAGGATCTGTACCTGTATTGCTACCATGTCGCAGGCGTCGTCGGGTGCATGATGGCGCTGGCGATGGGGGTCTCGCGCGACGATGACGCCACATTAGACCGTGCCTGCGATCTGGGGATGGCCTTCCAGCTGGCGAACATCGCGCGCGACGTGGCCGAGGATGCGCGGGCCGGGCGCTGTTATTTGCCGCAGGACTGGCTCAACGAAGCCGGCATTGCGGCGGACGATCTGCTGGCGGCGCAATACCGCGACAAGCTTGGCGCACTCGGCGCGCGCCTCGCCGAACGCGCGGCGGCGTATGAAACGAGCGCGCGCTTTGGGACCCCGGCTTTGGCATTCCGCTCGGCCTGGGCGGTGCTCGCGGCGGCGGACATTTACGGCGCGATCGCACGGCAAGTGGCCGCGCTCGGCGCGCGCGCGTGGGACACGCGCGTGTCGACATCGGGCGCGGCGAAGCTCGGCATGATGGCCCGCGCCTGGCGGCAAGCGCTACGGCGGCACGCGCTCTATCC
>NZ_JBBATX010000138.1:0-6150 GCF_040398505.1 Sphingomonas sp.
TCATTATGTTGCCAATGCCCGCAGCTATGCGACCGGGTTGAAGCGAGTCGATTAAGACCCGCTTTTTGCCCATTTCGCGATGTCGGCGCGGATGCGCGCGTTGACCATCCGCCGCGCCGCCATCGACGCCACGGTCGCTTTTGCAGCACCACGCGCCGCAACGGGCAGGTTTGCCGTGGCAAACGCGGTGATCTTGCCCGGCATCGCGGCATCGTCGGACCCGCCGCCAAGGTTGGCCACGAAGCCTGCACGGTTGCTGGTTTCGACCAGCGTGCTGACCAGTGCCATATGCGAGACGGCGAAATCGAACGCCAGATCGGGATGCCCATTGGCAATCGCGCGAAGCAAGCTCGCCTTTTGCGGTGTGCTGAGGCGGTCGCTATCGAGCAGGCCGAGCGCGCGCTTGGCCAGCGCATCGTCATCGGCCGCGCCGAGCAGGCGGACATAGCCGTTTTTCACGACCGGATTCTTCTCGGCAAGCGCCAGCGCGAGCAACGCGTCCCATTCGCCCGACGTCGCGTTGCTGGCGTACGTGCCAAGGATCGGTGCGCGGATCGCCGCCGGAATCGCTTGCGGATCGGTCGCGAGCGCCGCGACATAACCACGCGCCTTGGCCGCGACCTCAGCATTGCCGACATCGCCGAGCACCGCGATGAGCGTCTCGCGCAGCGTCGAGATCAGCGGCGATTCATCCTTGCCAGCGGCAAAGCCGACACGCTGCATCACCGGGGCCAGCGTCGCCGCGACCCGGCTGTACATCGCCTCGCGCACAGGCCCCTTGGGTTCACGACGGCTGAGATCGGCGAGCTGACCCGCAATCGTCTGCCACAGCAGCGGATTGGCCTCCGCCCCGACCGCCGCCACATCGGCGAAATAGCGATCGAGCTTCTGATTGCCGCCCTTGGCCAGCGCGAAATCGTCGCCGAGTGTGCCGAGCTGATCGGTGAGCACCAGACCGTTGAAATCGCGCACAATCGCGGCATGGCCCGCCGCATTGTACGAAACGCGAACATAGCTTTGCTTGTCGCGGTTGAGCACGAGTGTCCCGCAGCCCGGCACCGTGACCGGCGTCGCGGCCGCCCCGCGCACCGTCACGCTGATGGCCGGCTGACCGACCATCCCGAGCGTCAGCGGCACGCGCCACGTCTGCGCCTGTTGCGCGGTGGCATCATAGCCGAAGCGGCTTTGGGTGAGCGTCACACGCGTGCTTCCGCCCACGCAGCGCGCACCCGTCATCGTGACGAGCGGGACGCCGGGTTGGAGCGTGAAATCGTGCGCGACCGGCGCGACCGGCTTGCCCGCCGCCGCCGACAATTCGGCCCAAAGCTGATCGGTCGCGGTGTTCGAATATTTGTACTTCGCCATATAGCGGCGGATGCCGTCGCGGAACGTGTCGGGCCCGAGCGTCGCTTCCATCATGCCAATGACGGCCTGGCCCTTCAGATAGGTGATGCCATCGAACGCTTCGCCGATCTGATCGCCGGTTTCGATCTTGCGGATGATCGGGTGCGTCGCCGCGGTCGCATCGGCCTGCAACGCGCCTTCGCGGTCCTGCGCGACCGCGGTGGCGGCGGCATACCAATCGGGGTTGAGATCGACGCTGCTCTTATTCTCCATCCACGAGGCGAAGCCCTCGTTCAGCCAGAGATCGTCCCACCACCGCATCGTGACGAGATCGCCGAACCATTGATGCGCCATTTCATGCGCGACGACGGTGTAGATGCGTTGCTTGCCGCTCTGTGTTGCGCGCTTCTGATCGTACAGGAGTTCCGGCTCGAAATAGAAGATCGCGCCCCAATTCTCCATCGCGCCGAAAAATTGCGACGAGCCCGGCCCCGCAATCATGTCGAGCTTGGGCAGCGGATACGGCTGACCGAAATAGTCGTTATAATAGGTCAGCAACCGCTTGGCCTGCGCCAGCGCAAAATCGCCCTGATCGACCACGCCGCGCCGCGTGATGATGCCGATCTCGGTCTTGCCCGCCATCACCGTCTTGCGCTCGACATCGCCCATGCCGAGGAACAGCAGGTAGCTCGACATTTTCGGGGTTTCGGCAAAGCGGTAGAGCGTGCTGCCGTCCCCCTGCTTGGTGACGCTGGTGGTCGGCATGTTCGAAAAGGCGGTCTGCCCATTCGGCGCGACGGTGCGCAGCGTGAAGGTCGCCTTATAGGCCGGTTCATCCCAAACGGGCGCGAAACGGCGGGCGTCGGGTGCCTCGAACTGCGTCGCCAGCATCCGCGCGGCCGAACCATCCGGATTGGTGTAATCAATCGCGAAGAAGCCGGCGGCCGAGGTGTTGATCGTGCCAGTCCAGGCGAAGTGCAGCTTGTGCTCGCCCGCGGCGACCAGGGTCGGAGAGTTTAGGGTCAATTGCTGCTTGGTCGCATCGAGCGTGAACGGCACCGCTTGCCCGTCGAGCGTGGCGGTGGCGATCTTCAGGTCGGCGGCGTTGAGCACGATCGTCTTCGTCGCACGCTCCACCGCGATCGTGACGTCTTCCTCGCCCGAAAAGGTCATCGCCTTCGCATCGGGGCGCACCGTGATGTCATAGGAGACAGGCGCGACGCCGGCGGGCAATTGTCCGACGGCGAAGGCAGGCGTTGCGGTGCCGAGCAGAAGGGCAGCGGCGAGGGAAAGCTTCACTTGGTTACTCCAGTAACGAACAGGTTTCGCCCTTAGCGTTTTCATGGGGCTTGGCAAACGAACGGTCACTGGACAGTCCTTTCGGTTGCGCTATGAAACCCACATGAGCATTCCCCCCCTGTTCGATCGCCTGCGGCTCCCCGTCATCGGCTCGCCGCTGTTCATCATTTCCGGCCCCGAACTGGTGATTGCCCAGTGCAAGGCCGGGATCGTCGGATCGTTCCCTGCGCTCAATGCGCGCCCGCAGGCGATGCTCGACGAATGGCTGCACCGCATTACCGAGGAATTGGCGGCGCATAACCGCGACAATCCCGATCGCCCGGCAGCACCCTTCGCGGTCAATCAGATCGTGCATCGCTCGAACGAGCGGCTCGAGGCCGATCTGGCGACGTGCGCCAAATGGCAAGTGCCGATCGTGATTACCTCACTCGGCGCACGCGAAGACCTCAACACCGCGGTCCACAGCTGGGGCGGCATCACGCTGCACGACGTGATCGACGACCGGTTTGCGCGCAAAGCGGTCGAAAAGGGTGCCGATGGGCTGATCGCGGTCGCGGCGGGCGCCGGTGGCCATGCCGGACGCTTGTCGCCCTTTGCGATCATCCAGGAAATCCGGCAGTGGTTCGATGGACCGCTCGCTTTGTCGGGCTCGATCGCGACCGGCGACGCGGTGCTCGCCGCGCAAGCGATGGGCGCGGATTTCGGCTATATCGGATCGCCCTTCATCGCCAGCGTCGAGGCCAATGCCGAGGCCGCGTACAAACAGGGCATCGTCGAGGGCAAGGCCGCCGACATCGTCTATTCCAACCTGTTCACCGGCGTACACGGCAATTATCTGCGCGGATCGATCGCCGCAGCCGGGATGGACCCCGACAATCTCCCCGAGGGTGATTTGAAGACGATGGATTTCGGCACGGGTAACGCAGCCAAGCCCAAGGCGTGGAAGGAAATCTGGGGATCGGGTCAGGGCATCGGCGTGATCGACCGGATCGAGCCGGTCGCCGACATGGTCGATCGGCTTGAGCGGCAATATCTGGCGGCACGCGCGCGGTTGAAACTCTGATCGTGCGACGTTTGCGGCAGGGTTGCGCACCCTACTTCGTTCGCCCTGAACCTGTCGAAGGGCTGCGTGGCACACTGGCGACATAGCTTGCAGCACGCAGGGCTTCGACAACCCCGGATCAAGTCCGGGGCCGAACGGGGTTCATGCTTCGTCAGAGGCGAGACGCGGCCTTAAAAGGCCATCGCCAAGCGGTCGTGCATCGATCGCACCGGGCTGACGAACGCTTCCGCCTCATCGGCTTGCGCATCATCGAGCCGCGCGACACGACGGTGGAGATCGGTGCTGGCTTCAATCAACTGGCGTGCCGCAGCGGGCATCGCCGCGAGCGCAGCCGACTCGCTGACCGGGGCGGGCCCCAGCCGTCGTGAGGGATCGAGCGCCTCGCGCGGCGCCATCTCGCCGGCATCGACCGCGCGTTGCGTCAGCAGCCAGGCGATGACGTGCATCAGCCGCGTCGTTACTTTCAGCGACTCGCAGCTGAACGCGACGCGCACCATCGGATCGAGCGCCTCGCGATCGCTGCGCCCGCCTTCGTCGAAATAGCTCCGCGCCTCATCGGCGAGCACCATCGCGTCGATGTAGAGCGTATCGATGACGCGCCGTTGCATCCGTGAATCGTAGCGTTGACCCCTCATTCTGGTTACGTCCCACAAACACAGCGTTAACGGTATAGTCGTTTCAGCGACGGACGGCAGAAAACTGTCCCAATCCGATGCAGGGCGACAGTCGGTTTATGCGATGATGTCTGGGATCAACTGATCTTCGAACATCGCGATTTCGTCACGCAGCCGCAATTTGCGTTTCTTGAACCGCGCGAGTTGGAGCTGGTCGGGCGACCCCGCCTCGATCAGCGCCGCGATCGCCGAATCGAGATCGCGATGTTCCACCCGCAATACCTCCAGGCGTTTGGCGATCAGGCTGTCGTCCATAAGGTCCCCACTCGATGCGCCGCCCTTAGCAAAACACGGAGGTTGGAACCGCATAAAATCGACCCGTCGCACGATTGCGCTGGCGTGTCGCGTGTCTGCGAATCGGGGGGGAGACAATTAACCGCAAGCGTGTTCTATTCACTCCCCCAAGCAGTACATAAAGGAGGTACGCATTCCATGCAGACCGCGCATCAATCGGCCCTGACGGCCAAGCATGCAGTCCTCGATCGCCAGATCGCAGCCGAAACGCAGCGTCCGCTGCCCGACGCCGTAACGCTTGCCGAACTAAAGAAGCAAAAGCTTCGACTCAAACAGGAAATGCTGCAGATTTAGCCGATGGCGTAGGTCCGGGCGCGTTGCGCCCGGGCCGAAATCGTCAGCGCTGCGTGCGCGTGAAGATCGGCTTTACGAAAGTCGGCGTGTGGGTGCCCTGGCCGACGGGCTTGCGCGCAAGCATCGGATCGATCTGACGATCGAACGCGACCCCAATCCGACCGGCGGCCGACCAGGCGATTTGGCCAGACACCCAACCGATACCGCGGACATCGAATTCAACGCGCAGGCCTTGGGCCAGCCCATCCGGAAACTCCGCCATCAACCCGCCTTGCGACAGATTCCGGACGCGCACAGGCCGGGCGTCCTTTTCGCCAAAGACACGAAGATCCGCCATCAGAAACAGGCTGTCGCGCGCGACTTGACGGTTGTGCGCCCCGTCCTCGAGCGCGGGGGTGAAAGGATCTTGCGAAAATTGGTCCATCGCGTGAATCTTACCGGTCTCCGTTCTGACCGGGCGTAGCAGCACAATCGTATCGAACTGCTTAAGACACAGGGGGCGCGTCAGTCCTCGCGTGAAATTTTCTCGTGGCGCTCGTGGCGTTCCTGCGCTTCGACCGTCATCGTCGCGATCGGGCGCGCCTCGAGCCGGGCGAGCGAAATCGGCTCACCGGTGACTTCGCAATAGCCATATTCGCCTTCGTCGATCCGGCGAATCGCCGCCTCGATCTTGGAGATCAATTTACGCTGGCGGTCGCGCGTGCGCAGCTCGATCGACCAGTCAGTCTCGCTCGACGCACGATCGGTCAGATCGGCCTCGCGCAGCGTATCGACTTGCAATTGTGATAGCGTCCCCGCCGCCTCGCGCAGGATCGCCTCTTTCCACGCCTGTAGCTTGGCGCGGAAATAGGCCTGTTGCCGCGGGTTCATAAAATCTTCGTCCGCGCTTGGCCGATAGCCATCGTCGCCAACCGGCGGCATCGCAAACTTCTCGGATTCTTCCAATCGATTCAAGACCGTCGCCATCCCATTATCTCCCATCAGCCGCGCTGCGCTTTATGCGCCTCTGGACTACCCCCGGGGCCAACTCCCTGACGAGCCGGCCTATAACCATGCGATCCGCGCTCGACAAGCAATCCCGATGCCGTTTCGCGTCACTTTCGATGGATCGAAGCGGCGATGGCACCATATCCGATCTTTGGGCACGCTCGCCAGATGCCGTCCCAATCGAACCGATGGGTA
>NZ_JBBATX010000139.1:0-5986 GCF_040398505.1 Sphingomonas sp.
GCGATGCACCCAACCAATAAAACGCGCTTTTTCATAATGAAATGGCCTCCCCTGTCACGAGGATAGGCACGCTTTCGCAGGCTGCCAAGCGGATTGACCGCTGGTTGCGCGGCACGGCGTTGAATGCCAGAACGGAGCGTCAACCACGGGGATGCTGCGCAGATGAACACTTTCAGGATGGTTGGTTTCACGGCCTTGCTCTCGGCAGTATCGGCACAGGCCGCGCCCGCTAAGACCGCGCCCGCGCCCCGACCAGCCGCACCCGCGATTGCGCTCCAGACGCTCAAGGACGTGACCAAAACGCTCTCGTCCGACGCCTATGAGGGCCGCAAGCCGGTCTCTGCCGCAGAAACCAAAACCACCGATTATGTCGTCCAGCGCTTCAAGGCGGCCGGGCTGAAACCCGGCAATAACGGCAGCTGGTTCCAGGCCGTGCCGCTCGTCGAAATGACCGCGCAGGATGTGTCGCCAATGACCATCACCGGCGGCAAGACCCCGCTCAGCCTCGCTTTTCGCGACGATGTCGTGGTCAAGAGCTACCGCGTCACGCCCAACATCGCGCTGAAAGACAGTCCGGTCGTGTTCGTCGGCTATGGCATCAATGCCCCCGAACGCGGCTGGAACGATTATGCCGGGGTCGATGTGAAGGGCAAGACCGTCATCATCCTGGTCAACGATCCCGACTGGCAATCGACGGAGCGCACGGGGTTGTTCGAAGGCAAGGCGATGACCTATTATGGCCGCTGGACCTATAAATATGAGGAAGCCGCGCGGCAGGGTGCGGCGGGCGCGATTATCGTCCACGACACCGAGCCCGCCGCTTACGGCTGGGGCGTCGTCCAGTCGAGCAATACCGGGCCACAACTCGAACTCGACGAGAAAGGCGACCATGCCGATCAAAGCGACGCGATCGGCTGGATCCAGCTCGCCAAAGCGAAAGAGCTGTTCGCCAGCGCAGGCCAGGATTTCGACGCGCTGAGTGCGGCGGCCAAGGTCAAGGGCTTCACCGCCGTGCCGCTCGGTGTGACGGCGTCGGTCAGCTTCACCAACACGATCAAACGCCAGGCCTCGAAGAATGTGATCGGCATCTTGCCGGGCAAGACCAAGCCCAAGGAATATGTCTTCTTCACCGCACATTGGGATCATCTCGGCCATTGTACGCCGGTCAAGGGCGACGGCATTTGCAACGGCGCGCTCGACAATGCGAGCGGCACCGCCGGCCTCGTCGCCTTGGCCGAGGCGAACGCCAAGGCGGGTCCAGCGCGGCGCAGCATCGTCTTCATGTCGGTGACGTGCGAGGAATGCGGCCTGCTCGGCTCGCGTTATTATGCCGAACATCCGGTCTATCCGCTCGCCACCACCGTCGGCGGCGTCAATATGGACGGGCTCAACACCGTCGGCCGCGCGAAGGATTTCGTCGTGACCGGCGCGGGCAAATCCGCGCTCGAGGACATGATGGCCAAGTTGGTCGCAGCCCAAGGCCGCGTCATAAAGCCCGAACCCAATCCCGAACGCGGCAGCTATTTCCGCTCGGACCATTTCATGTTCGCAAAACTCGGCGTGCCGATGTTTTACGGGGAATCGGGCGAGGATTTGCGCGTCGGCGGGGAAGCGGCGGGCCATGCCGCGACGCTCGATTACATCGAGAACCGCTATCACAAGCCGCAGGACGAATATAATCCGGCGTGGGATTGGTCGGGCGCGCTTGAGGATGTGAAGCTCTATTACGGGCTGGGCCGCGCCTTGGCCGACGGTGCGATGTGGCCCAATTGGTATAAGACGGCGGAATTCCGCGCCGTTCGCGACCGCGACCATCCCGAAGCCAGGACGAAACCATGACCCGCCCCCGCCCGCCCGCCGAATGGGCACCGCACAAGGCGGTGTGGATCGGTTTCCCGAGCCATCCCGAATTGTGGGAAGCCGATCTCGAACCGGCCCGCAGCGAAGTCACGGCCTTCGCGCGCGCGGTCCATGCCGATGGGCGCGGCGAGCGCGTCATCCTGGTCGCGGCGGATGAGGAAGCCGCCAAGGCGGCGCGGCGCATGGCTGGCGCTTTCGCCACTGTCGTGGTCGAGCCGTTCGGCGATATCTGGCTGCGCGATACCGCGCCGATCCTGCTGTCCGACGGGCGCGCGATGGATTTCCGCTTCAATGGCTGGGGCGGAAAATATGATCTGCCGGGCGATGACGATATCGGGCGCAGGCTGGCGGCGCGCAAACGGCTAACGGTCGAAAGCTGCGACTGGGTTCTGGAAGGCGGCGCGCTCGACGGCGACGGCACTGGCCTTGTCGTCACGACCGAGCAATGCCTGCTCAACCCCAATCGCAACCTCGCTTTGTCCAAGGCGGAAATCGAGCAACGGCTGCGCGACGATCTCGGCCTGATCGATGTGCTGTGGCTCGGCGACGGCCTGATGCACGATCATACCGACGGCCATGTCGACAATCTCGCGCGCTTCGTCGCGCCCGGCGTGCTGGCGATCCCCGAGGCGGCCGAGAACGACCCCAATTGGCTGGTCTATCAACGCGCCGCGCAGGCCGCGAGCGCGGTCGAGGGGCTGGAGCTCGTGCGCCTCCCCTCGCCCGGCCGCGTGCTTCGCGACGAGGAGATTGTCCCCGCCAGCTATATGAATTTCTACATCGGCAATGCCGCGGTGGTCGTGCCGCTCTACGGCGCGCCCAATGACGAAGCGGCGGTCGCGGCGGTGCAGGCGTTGTTCCCGGGCCGCACCGCAGTCGGCTTGCGCGCGGATGCGATCCTCACCGGGGGCGGCAGCTTCCACTGCATCTCGCAGCAGATTCCGGCGTAGCGCCAACCACCTCCGTTCGCCCTGAGCGTGTCGAAGGGCTACGTGCCTCAAACGCACCGGTCGAGAGCGGAAACCGGCCCTTCGCCAGGCTCAGGGCGCACGGAGAAGCGTAATCGGTTAGCCCCGATTACACCCGCATCGGCATCAGCACGTACAGTGCCGCCGACTTGTCATTCTCGCGGATCAGCGTCGGCGCGGCGGCGTCGGCGAGGTGAACCTCGATCGTATCGCCGTGCAATTGCCCGAGAATGTCGAGCAGATAGCGGCTGTTGAAGCCGATCTCGAAGCCCAATGCGGTATATTCGCCGGGGACTTCTTCGGCAGCGGTGCCGTTTTCGGGGCTGGTCACCGACAGGATGATCTTGTCGCGGTCGAGCGCCATCTTCACCGCGCGCGTCTTCTCAGTCGCAATCGTCGAGACGCGGTCGACGCCTTCTTCGAAGCTGCGCGGATCGATCTTGAGGATCTTGTCATTGCCGGTCGGGATCACGCGGCTGTAATCGGGGAAAGTGCCGTCGATCAGCTTGGAGGTCAGCAGCGCTTGCCCAAGATCGAAGCGGATCTTGGTCGGCGACAGCGACACGCCGACCGACCCGTCAATCTCGTCGAGCAATTTGCGCAGTTCGGCGATGCATTTGCGCGGGATGATGACGTCGGGCATCCCCTCGGCACCATCGGGGCGCGGCAGCGTGATCCGTGCGAGGCGGTGACCGTCGGTCGCGGCAGCCTTGAGCACGGGAAGCGGATCGTCCGACACGTGCCAGAAGATGCCGTTGAGATAATAGCGCGTTTCCTCCGTCGAGATCGCGAAGCGCGTCTTGTCGATGATTTGCTTGAGCGTTTCGGCCGGGAGCTCGAAGCTGACCGGCAGCTCTCCCTCGGCGATCACCGGAAAATCGTCGCGCGGCAAGGTGCCGAGCTGAAACTTGGCGCGGCCCGCCATGATCGTCATCTTGCCATCGGCGGCAGCGAGGCTGACCTGGCTCCCCTCGGGCAGCTTGCGGCAAATGTCGAACAGCGTGTGTGCAGACACGGTCGTCGCGCCGGGCTGATCGACTGCGGCTGCGACCGTCTCGTTGATTTGCAGATCGAGATCGGTCGCCATCAGCTTGAGGCCGCCTTCGGCGGTCGCCTCGATCAGGACGTTGGACAGGATCGGGATCGTGTTGCGCCGCTCGACCACCGACTGGACGTGGCTCAAGCCCTTCAACAAAGTCGCGCGTTCGATCGTCGCCTTCATGTCGTTCCCCTGGGCCGCCGCCCTTAATTTTTCCGGTCACGCCAAGCGCACCGGAGGCAATTCGCCGTATCGCATTCCTTAAACATAAAAGGGGCCGGAGCAAGCGCCCCGACCCCCGATTTACGCCCGCAAACGCGAGGTTTGGCCTAGAATCGAACGCCTACGCCAGCGACGACCTGATGCCGGTCGGTATCGACGCTGAAATTGTTGGTGTTCGTGCCATTGGCATATTCGAGCCGTGCGTTGCCGTAGTTCGAATAGCGATATTCGAGCTTGGCATAGGTCGTGCGGCCGATCTTCTGCTCGACACCGGCCCCGACGCGGTACCCGTCGAGGTTATAGTGACGGCCAGTCGTGGTGGTGCCGTCATTCGCGGTCAGATCGAGCCGGGCGTTGGTATAACCGCCCTTGGCATAGAGCAGCGTCGAGGGCGCGACGACATAACCGATGCGCGCACCGGCATAGAGGTCACGGCCTTGCTTGACGGCGCCATAGCCGAGTGCTGCGGCGCTGGCCGGGCGGTTGCTGACATCGCCGGTCGACCCGGTGACTTCGCCTTCGGCACCGATCACGAAGCGGTTGACCGCGACGTCATAGCCGAAATCGCCGCCATAGGTCAGGCCACTGGCCTTGCGGTCGCTGCTGATGTCTGAATTCGGACCACGGCCCGGCTGGAGCTTGTCATAGCCGAGGATGACGCCGACGCGCGGGCCGGTGAAAGTACGATCGTCGCGCGACGGCGGCGGGCCATCCTGCGCAAAGGCAGGGGCGGCGAGCGCGAGGCCGAGCGTTGCAGCCGCGGCGGTGAGGGTAAGCTTACGCATGTTGGTAACTCCATTGGTACAACCCACCGATCCCTGGTGGGGCTTCTCAAATAGGTGGCGCGGGCAAGAGTTGCATGAACCTCAGACAACAAGGAAAACCGTTGCTTTTGCGCCACACGGGGTTGAAAGGCAGGCCATGGATTCCAACGCCGCATTGCCGCCCAGAAGTGGCCGCGATTACATCGCGCGGCACGGTGAAACGGTGTTCAACGCCGCTGGACGGTTGCAAGGCGACCATCCGCACACCCCGCTCACCCGCGCCGGTTTCGCGCAAGCCGACGAAATGGGCCGGGCGTTGCGCGAAAAATTGGGGGCGAAACCGGCGCTGACCTTGTGGGCGTCGCCAACCGGGCGCGCGCTCCAGACGCTCGGGATCATCGCGGAGCATCTCGAACTCGACTGGCACGCCGCGCGAACCGATTCGCGGCTGGTCGAAATCGGCATGGGCAGTTGGGGTGGCGCGTATTACGCCGCGTTAGCCGAGGCGGGCGAGAAAGTCGTTGATCGCGAGCAGGGCCTGCTCTTCCCCGCGCCCGACGGCGAAACCTATCCCGAAATCGCCGCGCGCGTGTCGGCCTGGCTGGCGGATACCGCCGGGGAGGCGGGCGACCGGCTCGTTATCATGCACGGCATTTCGAGCCGCGTACTGCGCGGGGTGATGACCGGCGCGGCGGAGATTCCCGGCTATGGCGCGCCCGCTGCACCGGGACTGCCACAAGGATCGGTCGTGCTGATCGAGCGCGGGATCGAAACGACCGTCCACCGCGGCACGGGACACGCGCCGGCATGAGGCGGGCAATGCTGCTGCTGGCGCTGCTCGCGAGCCCGGCGCTGGCACGCGAATCGCTTGGCGTGTTCGACACCTGGGGTGCCTTCACCGATCCCTCGCCGCTGCGCTGTTTTGCCATCGCCCAGCCCGCGCAAGCGGGCGGCGCATCGCGCTGGCGCCCCTTTGCCAGCGTCTCGACCTGGCCGGGGCAAGCCGTGCGCAACCAGCTCCACATCCGCCTCAGCCGCGAACGCAATCCGCAGTCACGCGTCACGCTCTCGGTCGGCGAGCGCCGCTTCGAACTGGTCGCAGGCAATGCCGACGCCTGGGCCCCCGACACCCG
>NZ_JBBATX010000140.1:0-5981 GCF_040398505.1 Sphingomonas sp.
GGACGCTTCATGCACAATACGACACCCTCCTTGCCGCGTTGCCGTTAAGGGGTAGACTGCGTCCGTCTCGCAATTCGTCATGTGGCCGACCGACAAGCAGTTCGCATTGAAACGCACCGGCCCCTTGCTGATCGACTATCAAGAGCGCAACGATAACTCCTTTGATACCCGCGCTTCTGTCTTATCGATCTGGATTGCACCGCAATACCACAATGTTGCCATAACCGGCGGCGCGATCATGGCACGCGCGTTTTCTATGCTCGGGAGTAACGACACTGGATCTCGATCTCCGAATAAGGCCGCGACTATCGTCTTCCCAAATATGGGCTGCGTCGATCATTTTGGCGTGGTTCTTCGTGAGCATTCGCTTGGGTCAGCCGATGCTGGCACCCCATCGATCGCGCGCCATGATCGCCTTCGGCGCGTTCAAGGGCGAAAGCTTAACGCCGTTGTCCATGTGGCGGCTCGTCGTGTCACAATGGCTGCACGTCCAATTCTTCCACATGCTGTTCAATTGCCTCGTGATTGGCGTTGTCGGAACCGCCCTCGAAAGCCGCGCTCTGCGGCGCGCCACTGTGCCCCTCGGCATCCTGGGGGGCGCAGTCGGGCAATTTGCGGACGCGATGACGCAGCCCGAGGCATTCCTATCCGGCGCCTCGGGGGCTTCGCTCATCCTCGTTGGTGCCGCGCTGCTGCTCCTGACGGTCCGATCGCGCGGCTGGTGCATCGCGCTGGTCGGATTGGGCGTTGCCCTAGCGCTCGACCTGCGCGTGAGCGAGAACGGGTTCGTAAAGGCGGGACATTTCGTGCCGTTGGCGATCGGTCTCCTGATCGGGGCGCTTGTTCGCCGATTCGCGCGCGCCCCGGACGGACGCTTCGCGTAACGAGACGCGCGCAGCGCCGGCCCAATAAGGCGAGTCCCGACGGGCTGCCGGACATCGCCTTCGCAGCCGCCCGTGAGGTCACCAAGCTGCCAGTCGAGAAGGCGTCTGCTGTGTCGCTCAAACCCGTAAGTACCTGAAGTACCACACTTCGCGACCTTGCCGCCGCGCCTTGCGTTCGTAGCGCGTCTCGGGCCAGTCGTCGGGGCGCGTGAGAAAGTCGGCCGGGTCGTTTGCGGTCCATGCGAAATCGCGGCGCTGGTCCATGATCATCATCGCCCAGCGGCAATAGGTCGGGTCGTCGGTGCCGAGCCGGAATTCGGCGCCCGGTTTTAGCTTCGCCGCGATCAGGTCGAGCGGGCCGTGGTTGATCATGCGGCGCTTGGCGTGGCGCGCCTTTCGCCACGGATCGGGGTGGAGCAGATACACGCGGGCAAGCGACGCGTCGGGCAAGCGTTCGAGCACGTCGAGCGCATCGCCCATGTGCAGCCGGACATTGTCGAGCGCGTCGTCACGGACGTGGGCGAGCGCACCGACGACGCCGTTGAGGAACGGTTCGCAGCCGATGAAGCCGGTGTCACGCCGCGCGGCGGCTTGCCCGGCGAGATGCTCACCCGCGCCGAAGCCGATTTCGACCTCGAGCGGGCGGTCTTCGCCAAACATCGTGGCGGCATCGAGCGGCCCGGTTTCGGGCACGCTGATGTCGGGCAGCAATTGCTCGACGAGATCGGCCTGGCCGAGGCGCAATTTATGCCCCTGGCGGCGGCCATAGAGGCGGCGGGTGGTCATCGGATCGGTCATCGCGTCGGCCTTAGCGAGCGGCGGCGGTTGCGCAAAGGGTGCCTCGGTCGACAGTTACCGTGTGCGGCGATACGCTATCGAAACGAATCGGGAGGATGCGATGCTGGCGATGCTCATGATGATGACGACGGCAGCGGCGCTGCCTGCCCCCTGCATAAAGCTGCGCCAGCCGATTGGGCCCGTGGTCCGCGCCGCCGAGGCCAAGCGCCTGACGCGTGACGCCAGACAGCAGATCAAGCCCGACGGAGTGACGCTCATCCTCGCCGACGGGCCATGGCGCTTGGTCTGGGCAACGCCGGCCGAAGCCGAGCGCGGCGTGTATTTCTACCGCCGGACGGCCAAGGGCGGTTACCGGCTGATCGACACTTGGGGCGGCGTCATCGCGCCCGAGGAGCGCACCGAGACGGTTGCGTGGGCGCAAGCGCGCGGCGGCCACCCGCCACAGCGGATCGCGGGCTGCTTTGCCGATGCCGTGCTCGCGGGGTATTGAGGGCAGGCGGCGCGTCGCTTTCGCGGCGCGCCGCCCGCAGGATCAGGCGACCGCCGCCTTGAGCGCGTCGACCAGGTCGGTCTTTTCCCAGGTAAAGCCGTCGGCATCGGGTTCGCGCCCGAAATGGCCATAGGCCGCCGTGCGCTTGTAGATCGGCTGGTTGAGTTTCAGATGCTCGCGAATGCCCTTGGGGGTCAGGCGCACGAGCTTGGGCAGCACTTCCTCGATCTTGGCTTCGGGCACGGTGCCGGTGCCGTGCAGATCGACATAGAGCGACAGCGGCTCGGCAATGCCGATCGCGTAGCTGAGCTGGATCGTGCAGCGCCGCGCAAGGCCCGCCGCAACGACGTTCTTTGCCATGTAGCGCGCAACATAGGCGGCCGAGCGATCGACCTTGGTCGGATCCTTGCCGCTGAACGCGCCGCCGCCGTGCGGGGCGGCACCGCCGTAGGTGTCGACGATGATCTTGCGGCCCGTAACGCCAGCATCGCCGTCCGGCCCGCCGATTTCGAAGGCGCCGGTCGGGTTGATGTAGATCGCGGTATCGGCGCTGATGAAGCCGTCGGGCAGCACATCGTGCAGCACGCCCGAAACGTATTTGTGAAGCTCGTCGTACAGCGTCGGGTTGGCATTGTCGCCCTGCAGGCAATAGCCCGCCTTATGCTGGGTCGAGACGACGAGCGCGGTCGCGCGGACCGGGACCTCGTCCTTATATTCCAGCGTGACCTGGCTCTTGGCGTCTGGCTCGAGGAACGGGGCCGCGCCGGAATGACGGTCAGCCGCCATCCGCTCGAGGATCTTGTGGCTGTAATAGAGCGTCGCGGGCATCAGGCCCGGCGTCTCGTCGGTGGCATAGCCGAACATGATGCCCTGGTCGCCAGCGCCCTCATCCTTGTTCGCGCCTTCGTCGACGCCCATCGCGATTTCCGCCGACTGGCCGTGGAGGTTGTTGTGGAACGCGAAGCTCTTCCAGTGAAAGCCCGATTGCTCATAGCCGATCTCGCGCACGGTGTTGCGCACCGCAGCTTCGATCTCGGCGAGCGCGCCGTCGGCCCACTGGCCATTCTCATACACGCCCTTGCAGCGGATTTCGCCGGCGAGGACGACGAGATTGGTGGTGGTCAGTGTCTCGCACGCGATGCGCGCATAGCGGTCCTTGCCCAGGAATAAATCGACGACGGTATCGCTGATCTGGTCGGCGACCTTGTCGGGATGGCCTTCGGAGACCGATTCGGAGGTGAAGAGAAAACTGGAACGCATGCGTGAAATCCTCAAAGGTTGAGGAGAGCTTTGGCCGTTGCCATGCCTGATATAAAGCTTTCCTTATATCCGCCCCTATCGCGCGAAACGGCGCAATGCAATCGCCGACACCGCGAGTATCGCAGCCACAAGAAATGCCATCAGGTTGCCGAAACGGGCGAACACGGTAGGCGGTGCCGCAGACGGGATGGGCAGTTCGATCGCCCCCGCCGTATCCGCCGGGATCGATGCAAGCACACGGCCCTGTGCATCGATGATCGCGGAAATGCCGGTCGGGGTCGCGCGGATCACGGGCAAGCCCTCCTCGATCGCGCGCATCCGGGCTTGCGCGAGATGCTCGGCCAGGCCCCACGGGCCATACCAGCTGTCGTTCGACGGGTGGAAGATAAAGGCCGGGCGGTGCGCGCGGTCGACCACTGCGCCGGAAAAGATGATTTCGTAGCAGATCTGGAACCCCACCGCGCCGAACGGTGGTAGCGAGAGCGAGGCGGGGCCTTTGCCGGCGGCGAAATCGAACTCGCCGGGCACCAGCCGCGACAGGCCGATCGCCGACATCAGCGGGCGCGCGGGGAGATATTCGCCCCATGGCACCAGATGCGCCTTGTCGTAGCGGCCGCGGATGGCGCCCTTCGCATCGAACACGAAGATCGAATTGGTCGCGGCGGTGACCTCCCCCGCGGCATCGAATTTCAGCGCATTGCCGCCGGTCATCACAATGTCGTTCGGGCCGAGCAGCGCCGCGATCCGCGCGCGCGTGACGGCGGGGGTTCCTTTCCAATAATAGGCCGTTGGATAGCCATCCTCGGGGAGAAAGCGCAGCGCGCCTTCGGGCCAGACGATTAGGCGCGAGGCAGGGCCGGGGGTGCCGCTGAGTTTGGCGAGGGCGGCGAGATTGGTCTCGGCATAATCGTCGCGCGGGCGTTGTTCCTGGTCGAGATTGGGTTGCACGACGCGGATGCGGGGGGCGAGGGGGCCAGCGCTGAAAATGGGGCCGCCCGGATCGCTCGTCGCGGAAATCAGAACAATCGCCAGGAACATTGCGTTGCCGGGGATGCCTTTCCATCGCCATCCCGGCCCTACTGTATGGATTAGAAAGCTACCTGCGATGCAGATTGCAACGCCCGATAGCGCGTACGTTCCGATAGTTGCAGCCCATCTGGCGATCATCGGTACAGGCAGCCAAATCTCCGACAACGGGTTCCACGGATAGCCCGTCAGCATTGTCCCGCGCAGATATTCGGTAGCGATCCACGCCGCTGCAAAGATCAGCCCGAACGCCGGATCGGGCCGCGCGCGCCGGAAGCGCCACGCGACCGCGCCGGCGGCCATCGGAAAGATCGCAAGGTACACCGACAGCAGCACCGGCGCGACGATTCCGAGCGCGTGCGGCATCGCATCCTGAAAGGTGAAGGCCTTGGCGATCCAGTAATCGCCGACCGTGAAATGCGCGAGCCCGAACAGCCACCCGCGCCACAGCGCCGCCTTCACGCTCGGCGCGGCATGGATCAGTCCCATCCACGCGGCGAAACAGGCGAGTGTTACGGGCCACCAGCCGAGCGGCGCGAAACCCGTCGCGGCGATCCCGCCGAGCAGGAGCGAGAAGAGGGCGGGGCGGGTGAACATGGGGACGGCTATTGCTGTATTTGCTCTTATCGGCAACCATTCCCCTTCCCCGGCGAAGGGCGGGGCCCAGTAGCGCATCGTGTATTGTAGGCCGCTTCCCCTCGTCACCTCAGCCATTTCGACTGGGCCCCGGCCTTCGCCGGGGAAGGAGCTCTCTTGAAGGGTGACGCAGAAATGGGACGGCGCTATCCAAGACCCATGACTCGCCCCTTCCATCTCGCTTTCCCCGTCCACGATCTCGCCGCCGCGCGCGCTTTTTACGGCGGGACGCTCGGCTGCCCCGAGGGGCGCAGCTCGGACGCGTGGATCGATTTCGATCTCTACGGCCATCAAATCGTCGCGCATCTCGATCCGGCGATGACGCCGGTGGCGACGAGCAACCCGGTCGACGGCCATGATGTCCCCGTCCCCCATTTCGGCGTGGTGCTGACGATGCCCGATTGGCAGGCGCTCGCCGATCGCCTCACCGCGGCGGGGACGCGCTTCGGGATCGCGCCGCACCTCCGCTTCGTCGGCCAGCCGGGCGAGCAAGCGACGATGTTCTTTTACGATCCCAGCGGCAACGCGCTTGAGTTCAAGGCGTTTGCCGATGACGCGATGGTGTTCGCGACATGAGGAAACCCGGATGAGCGAACCGATTACCGTCGAAATTCCCCACAAGCTCGGCCTTGCGGCCGCGAAAGCGCGCGTGGCTGGCGGGATCGATAAGCTGGCGGGTATGTTTCCCGGCGGTGCAGCGGTCGATCACCGCTGGGAGGGCGACACGCTGCACTTCACCGTCGCCGCACTGGGGCAGCGCGTGGCGAGCCGGCTCAGCGTGGAGGAGGCCAAGGTCCGCGCCGAGATCGACTTGCCGCCGTTCCTCGCGCTGTTTGCGGACAAAATCCGCGCGAAGCTGGCGAAGGAAGCGCCGAAGCTGCTGGAGT
>NZ_JBBATX010000141.1:0-2086 GCF_040398505.1 Sphingomonas sp.
CGCCACCGCTTCGTCGACCTTGTGCATCGTCGCGTTGGTCAGGCCGAATTCGACCGTCGGGCACAATGCCGAGAGGAAGCGCGCGTCGGAGGTGCCGCCAGTGGTCGAAAGCTCGGGCCGGATGCCGGTGCGCGCTGCGATCGCAGCGCCGATCAGCGTCGAGAAGGCACCCGGCGGGGTCAGGAACGCCTCGCCCGAGATGCGCGCGATCAGCTGGCCGGCGGGGGCGTGGCGGTGAACCAATGCTTCGATCCGTTCGACCAAATCCGCCCCGCGCTGCTCGTCGTTGAAGCGAATGCTCAGCCGCGCGCTCGCTTGCGCCGGGATCACGTTGGTCGCTGGGTTGCCGACGGTGATGTCGGTGACTTCGATGTTCGACGGCTGGAACCAGGCATTGCCGGTGTCGAGCACGATGGCGTCGATCTCGGCGAGGATCGCGACGAGGCGCGGGATCGGATTGTCGGCGAGCTGGGGATAGGCGACATGGCCTTGCTTGCCGGGCACGCTGATCCACAGATTGACCGAGCCGCGCCGCCCGATCTTGATCATGTCACCCAGCCGCGCCGACGAGGTCGGCTCGCCCACCAGGCACAGATCGGGCGCGACGCCGGTCGCGCGCATCCGCTCGATCAGCGCGCAGGTGCCGAAGGTGGCGGGGCCTTCCTCGTCGCCGGTGATGATCAGGCTGAGCGGTGCGCCCGGTTCGCGCGGGATCGCGGCCACGAACGCCGCGATCGCGCCCTTCATATCGACCGCGCCACGCCCGTAGAGCAGCCCGCCGCGCTCGACGGGGGTGTAGGCGCCGTTGGTCCAGCCCGTGCCCGGCGGCACGACATCGAGATGCCCGGCAAAGGCGAGGTGCGTGCCGACACCGGCGCGCGTCGCGAGCAAATTCTCGACCGGCCCGTCGGGTGCGTCGCCGACAAGGAAGCGATCGACCGTGAAGCCGAGTGGCAGCAACGCCGCCGCCAGCACGTCGAACACCGGCCCCTGTGCGGGCGTCACGCTCTCGCACGCCAGAAGCGCCTTGGTCAGTGCTACAGGATCGGTCACGTCAGCCCCTTCTCAACCCGCTTCCCTTTCGCGTTTCCGGGTGCGGAAGGGAAGCGGCTTTGCGGTGCCTGCGGGCGCAGCCAGCGGGCGGGGCGGCGACGCGGATCGGTTTACAGGTCGCTACTGTCAGTTTTTGTCAGTATTGATCGGGGTTGCCGCCGACGGCGCGCCATTCCTTGAGCAAGGCGGCGCGACGGCGCGGGTAGCGCTTGGGGGCAACGTAGAGCGCGGTGATCCGGTCGGTGCGGAAATGGCGATAGCCGTCGCGCAATTCGCACCAGCCGACGACGACGCGAACGCGATCGTAAAAGGCGAGCGCGAACGGCCAGATCGTGCGGTGCGTGGTTGCCCCGTGTTCGTCGGCATAGGCAATTTGCATGAGGTGTTCGGAGCGGATTGCCTGGCGGATCGTGGCAAGTTTGCGGTCGCCGACCGGAACCGGATCGCCGGGGCCGATCAGCAGGCCGGAGGCTTCGATATTGGCCTTGAGATCGTCGGGCAGCACCGCATTGATCTTGGCGAGCACGTTGCGCGCCGCCTTGCCGAGCGGCTGGTCGGCGCGTTCCGACACCCAGCGCGAGCCGAGCACCAGCGCCTCAATCTCTTCCTCCGAAAACATCAGCGGCGGGAGCATGAAGCCCGGGCGCAGCACATAGCCGACGCCTGCTTCGCCATCGATCGGCGCGCCCTGTGCGCGCAGCGTCTCGACGTCGCGGTACAGCGTGCGCAGCGACACGCCGAGTTCCTCGGCCAGCACCGCCCCGGTTACCGCACGGCGGTGCCGCCGCAGCACTTGGACGAGATCGAGCAGGCGTTGCGAGCGGGACATACCCACGTCGTAGCACATGCTGACGCGCATTGGCAGTAGCCCGCTTTACCGTTGAATGGTGCTTCTCTTGCGCTGCCGACCGCGACATAATCGCGTGACCTCGCCGGGCGCGGGGCGGGAGAGACGCCATGCCGAAACTCGATCTTGAGTCGATCCCGCAAACCAACGCGACCGACTATCCTGCGCCGTTCGCAGCGCGCGTCG
>NZ_JBBATX010000141.1:2186-5938 GCF_040398505.1 Sphingomonas sp.
GCGGGCTGCTCGAACTGTTCGATCACCCATTCCTCTTCCTGCGCCGCGGCGATCCAGTCCTGCATGAAGGGATGGTGGAGCACCGCGTCCATATAGCCGGTGGCAAAACGCGCGACCGGCAGCGAATAGGTGACGATCCGCGTGACGACCGGCGCATACATGATGTCCGCCGCGCCGAACGCGCCGAACAGGAAATCGCCCTCGCCGCCGAAGCGCGCGCGCGCCTGCGCCCATAGCTCCATGATGCGGGTGAGGTCGGCGACGACATCGTCGTCGGGGCGCTGCGGCGCGAAGATCTGGCGCACGTTCATGCTGTGCTTGCGGCGGAGCGCGGTGAAGCTCGAATGCATTTCCGCCGCCATCGACCGCGCCATCGCGCGCGCGGCATCATCGGCGGGCCAGAACAGGTCGCGGCTGGTCTTTTCGGCGAGATATTCGACGATCGCCAGACTGTCCCACACCACCGCCTCGCCATCCCACAGGATCGGCACCTTGCCCGAGGAGGGGGCGAATTCGTCGCCATCGCGACGCTTGTCCCATTCGGCATCGTAGAGCGGCACGACCGCTTCTTCGAAAAGCAAACCCGATTGCTTGCACGCGAGCCAGCCGCGCAGCGACCAGGAGGAATAGGCCTTATTGCCGATGATCAGTTTCATAGGATGCGGACATAGCGGGCGCGGGGAAGTGCGGCAACCGCGCCACAGTGCGCGCGAAAAAAGACGCCGCAGCACGCATCCCCAATTGCGAATCAGTGGCTTGTCACGGAAGCTTAACAATCCGCGACGGGAGCCGCGCCGCGATGCTGAAACCAGCGCGCGCCGGAAACAACAGGCCAGCATCAGCAGCATTTGGGGGACCATCATGCGTTTCAAAAACATTGGCATCCGTCACCGTAGCGTCGCGGGCGCCCTGATCGCGCTGTCCGCGCTGGTTGCGGCCACACCGACCTTTGCGCAGACCGCCCCTGCTGCCGAGGCGAAGCCTGCGAGCGACGATGGCGATATCGTCGTCACCGCGCGCAAGCGCGAGGAAAGCCTGCTCGACACCCCCGTCGCGCTCAGCGCCTTTTCGGGGGAGTCGCTGAAATCGCTCAACGCCACCAATCTGGCCGATGTCGGCAAATACGTCCCCAACCTCAACATCAGCCGCTACGGCGTCGGCAACACCGCGCAAGCCTCGGTGTTTATCCGCGCGATCGGCCTGCAGGACCACCTGATCACCACCGATCCCGGCGTCGGCGTCTATCTCGACGGCGTGTATCTTGGGCGGCAGCTCGGCTCCAACCTGTCGCTGACCAATATCGAGCGGATCGAAGTGCTGCGCGGGCCGCAGGGCACGCTCTATGGCCGCAACACGCTGGGCGGTGCGGTCAACATCATCACGCGCAAGCCCGGCTCGGACAAGGGCGCAGAGCTGACCGCGCAAGTCGGTACGCGCGGGCGCATCAACGGCAATTTCTACGCCGATACGCGGCTGTCCTCGACCTTCGCTTTCTCGGTCAGCGGCAGTTACGAACGCAGCGCCGGTGTCGGCGACGCGGTCAATATCGCGGCCCCCAGCGCGCGGATCGGCGAACAGAATGACGCGAGCGGCCGCGCCGCCGCCTATTGGACGCCGAGCGACGCGTTCTCGCTGCTCGCCTCGGTCGATTTCGTCCGCGCGCGCGACGGGCAATCGCCGTATCGGGTCGATATCTACGATCCCGTCGCAGCCGGTTTCACCCGGGCGACGCAGGTCCGTCCCGACGATTCGGGCACCGACGTCCCCGGTCTCGAGACCACGTCGCTCGATCTGTTCGGCGCGTCGCTGACGGGTGAATATAAAGTCTCTGACGCGTTCACCGCAAAGCTGCTCGGCAGCTATCGCCAGACCCAATATACGGGCGGCCTGTCCGACACCGACAATATCTCGCGCCAGTCGGTCTTCCCCGAAGTCGGCAGTGCCGAACAGGCTTCGGTCGAATTGCAGGTCAATGCCGAGCTTGGCCGCTTCAACGCGGTTGGCGGACTGTATTATTTCTATGAAGACGGCAGCAACGCCTCGACCCCGGCTTATTTCTTTGGCGGACGCAGCGACTATTTCATCAAGCAGCGCACCGACAGCTATGCCGCCTATGCCAATGGCAGCTTCGACGTGACCGACGCGCTGTCGATCGGCGCGGGGGTGCGCTATTCGAAGGATGACAAGCGCGCGACCGCCAATTTCCAGGGCAGCTTCCCCGGGCCGGTGACGCGCACCGCCAGTTACGATGCGGTCACCGCGCAGGGCAACGTCACTTACAAGATCGCGCGCGACATCAACGTCTATGGCACGATCCAATTGGGCTATCAGCCGGGCAGCTACACCCCGCGTCCGTTTGGCGGGCCGGCATCGTTCAACGCCTCGCCCAAGACCACCGCGACCAATTATGAGATCGGGTTCAAGGGCAAGATCCTGCCCAATTGGACCGTCCTGCTGTCGGCCTTCACCACCGACTATAAAGACCGCGGGCTGCCCTATTCGTTTATCAACGCGGCCGGCTTCAACACCGTCATCATCTCGGCCAATGCCCGGGCACGCGGGATCGAGGCGGAGAGTACGGTGACGTTCGGCGGCTTCCGGCTGAAGGGGTCGATCGGCTATCTTGACAGCAAGATCACGCGGGTCAATTCGTTGCCGCCCGCTTTCTTCCCGACCGGCGGCACGCCGGTTGCCGGCGCGCCGACCGCGCTCAGCCCGGACGTGACCGGCGCGGTCGCGGGCAGCTATACCTACAAGCTCGGCTCGGGGGCGGCGATTACCGGCCAAGTCGATTACTCCTATCGCGGCGAGCAATTCGGCCAGCCCGTCGCGCGCCCGACCGAGCTGATCGCGGCGCGCAGCCTGGTCGGCTTCAACCTGAAATTTGAAAACGCCAAGCGCGATCTGGCGGTGACGATCTACGGCAGCAACATCTTCAACAAGGTCTATGATCAGGGTCGCCTCGATCAGGGCGGCTTCGTCGGCGTCGTGGTCAGCAACGACCGCAGCGAATTCGGCCTGCGCGTCACCACGACGTTCGGAAAGTAGCCCACCGATCTTGCTCGCATCCGGCCTGTCTTGCTCGTATAATACGGGCGGGACAGGGGAGCCATGATGACCGAGCCACGCCGTAAGTTTAACCCGCGCATCCTGCCGCTGACCAGCGCGGTCGCGGCGGCGCTGCTCGCCAGCGGCTGTGGGCCGAGCCGGAGTGTCGCCGACACCGACGTTGCGGTGTGCCGTGATGCGAGCGGGAAGCGCGTCGAGGATGTCCGTTGCGCCCGCAGCGGCGGCGGCGGCGGCGGCTTGGCGATGGCCGGTTTCGCCTGGTATTATCTCGGCCGGGGTAGCACCGTGCCGCGCGTCGGCGAAGCGCTGGCGGGCGGTTCGAGCAGCCCGCGCGCCGGGGTCGGCTATGCCCGCGCCTCCTCCGCCACCGTCTCGCGCGGCGGCTTCGGCAGCAGCGCACACGCAAGCGGCGGGGGCGGCGGCGAATAATGCGCCGCACCGATTGCAGCCCGCGCCGCGACTGGCAGGCCCATGTCGAATCGCTTGGCCTTGTCTGGCACAGCGTCGGCGACAAACCCTATTGGGACGAAAGCGCGTGCTACCGCTTCACGCTCGCCGAGATCGAGACGATCGAGAAAGCGAGCGCCGAGCTGTACGAGATGTTCCTCGCGGCGGGGCAGCATGTACTCGACCGCGACTTGCTCGGCGATTTCGGTATTCCGGCGTTCTGCCACGAGGCGATC
>NZ_JBBATX010000142.1:0-5761 GCF_040398505.1 Sphingomonas sp.
CGATCACCCATCGGCCACCTCCGGCACCACCAGCGGTGCCTCGGCATCGGCCATGTCGCGGCGCGAGACGCGGACCGCTTCCTCGGGCGTGGTCACGCCATCGCGGACGAGCTGGCGCGCGGCCGATCCCAGCGTCGGCGCATGGAGGAAGGCGTGGCGCGCGATCAACGCCTCGTCGCCGCCATCGTTGATCATGCGGCGGACGGTTTCGTCGATGCGGATCGCTTCATAGACGCCGACGCGGCCCTTGAAGCCGGTTCCCTGGCAAAGCTCGCAACCGACCGCTTCATAGACGATCGTCCCCGCATCGAACCCGAGCAACGCGGAAACCGAGCCCTCGGCCTGCACCGGCTTGCGGCAATTCTCACACAACCGCCGCACCAGCCGCTGCGCGATGACCGCGCGCAGCGTGGACGCCAGCAGGAACGGCTCGACCTTCATGTCGCGCATCCGCGTGATCGCGCCGACCGCGTCGTTGGTGTGGACGGTTGAAAGCACCAAATGCCCGGTCAGCGACGCCTGTACCGCGATCTCAGCCGTCTCGCGGTCGCGAATTTCGCCGACCATCACGACATCGGGATCCTGCCGCAGGATCGCCCGCAAGCCCGCGGCAAAGGTCAGGCCGACCTTGGGATTGACCTGGGTCTGGCCGATCCCCTCCATCGCATATTCGACCGGATCCTCGACCGTCAGGATATTGCGACTGCCATCGTTGAGCAGCCGCATCGCGGCATAGAGTGTCGTGGTCTTGCCCGATCCGGTCGGCCCGGTGACGAGGATGATGCCGTTGGGCTCAGTAATCGCCTCTTTCAGCAACTGGTTGATCGCCGCCGTCATGCCAAGCACGTCGAGCGTAATCCCGGCATTTTCCTTGTCGAGGATGCGGAGCACGACGCGCTCGCCGGCCCGACTGGGGAGAGTCGACACGCGCACGTCGAGCAGCTTGCCACCCAGCGTCAGGCCGATGCGCCCGTCCTGCGGCACGCGCCGCTCGGCAATATCGAGCCGCGCCATCACCTTGACGCGGCTGACCACCACCGGCGCGACGTGCGGCGGCATGCGCAGCGTCTCGCGCAGCACGCCATCGATCCGCATCCGCACGACAAGCCCGGTTTCGTATGGCTCGATATGGATGTCCGACACGCCGTTGCGCGCGGCATCGGCGATGATACCGTTGATCAGCCGGATCGCGGGCGCATCATCGGCGGTGTCGAGCAGATCGTCGGCGGTCGGCAGATGGTCGGCAAGCATGTCGAGCTCATCGCCCAGACCAAGCGTGCCCGCTGCCATCGCGGCAGCTTGACCATCCATCGCATAGGCCTCGGACAGCAACCGGTCGAACTCGCTTGCCGAGACAAACCCAACGTCGAACGGACGCGCGAGGTGGCGGCGCAGTTCGAGCAGCACTTTCGGGTCAGACCCTTCGCGCATCGCGACCGCAAAGTGCGAGCCGCTGCCGGGATCGAGCACGACACCGAAGCGGCGGGCAAAGGCGTAGGGGATGGTGATGTTGGGGATATCTTCTCCTCTCCCGCTTGCGGGAGGGGTCGGGGGAGGGGAATCTCCAAGTGCGATCGTGCTTGTTGCACTGCCCTCCCCCAACCCCTCCCGCAAGCGGGAGGGGAGAGAAGCAGTCGCAGCGCCAGTCTCGATTTTCATCTACTGACTCCGCTTTGTCTTGATCACGCTGCTTGAGCTCCGCTGGATCGGCACCGAAATACGCGGGTCCTCGATATTGCCCGGAACGGGCGCGCTCGGGATTGGCGGGGTGGCACCAAGATAGTCGCGCACGAGCTGGTCGATCGACGGTTCCTCGTTGGGCGTGGCAAGGCCCTGTTGCAGCCGCAGATAGCCGTAGCGCTGCTCGGTCAGCTTGCGGCTGTCGTCGGCGCTGCGCAGGATCGTCGGGCGAATGAAAATCATCAAATTGGTCTTGGTCCGCGACTTCGCCTTCGAGCGGAACAGATTACCCAGCCCCGGAATATCGCCGAGCAGCGGGATTTTCTCGATCGTGCGCCGCTCATTATCGTCAAGCAGGCCGCTGATCACCGCAATGTCGCCATCGTCGACGGTGCGGACGGTTTCGACTTCGCGCTTGTTGAGGATCAGATCGCTATTGTCGCTCGACACCGGCCCGGCGATCGAGCTGACCTCAAGCCGCAGATTGAGCTTCACCGTCCCGCTCGAATTGACTTGCGGGCGCACGGTCAGCTCGATCCCGACATTCTCGCGCTGCGTCGTGCGGAAGGCATTGTCGAAATTGGTCGAGAGCGCTTGCCCCGTGGTAATCGGGATTTCCTGCCCGACCAGGCTGTGCGCTTCCTGATTGTCGAGCATCACGAGATGCGGGACCTGCAACAGATTCGAGGTCGTGTCGCTTTTCACCGCGTTGATGATCGATCCGAACACCGTGTCACCGATCTTCCCCGCCCAGCCGCCAAAGCCACCGCTTGCGCCGAGGATCGATTGCAGTGCCGATTGCTGCAGCGAATCGCTGGCCGCGCTGTTCGTGCTGGTCGTGACAGTGCTACCGTTGATCGTAGTGGTCGTGGTGCTGAGCTGGCGCGCGCCGATCGCCCCCGCAATCGTCAGCAGGCTCGGCGCAGTGTTCTTGAAACTCGAGGCGGCAAATACCCCACCCTTGATATTGGCGATGGCGAATTGCGCGCCGAGCTGGCTCGCGGTCTGATCCGACACTTCGGCAACGATCGCCTCGACCAGCACCTGTTCGCGCCGTGTATCGAGCTGCCGCACGACATCGGCGAGCTGCCGCTGCACTTCGGCCGGGGCAGCGATGACGATCGCGTTGGCGCCGACGAAGCGCGTGACGACCGAGGCCGAGCGACCGCCCGCCGTGATCGCCGCCTGCCCCTGTTGCCCGCCACCACCGCCGCCAACATCTTGCTGAACGGCCGGGGTGTTGGCGGAGCGCGAACTTGGCTGAAATCCACCGCCGCCGCCTTGCCGATTGCCGTTGCCGCCGAAATTGGAGGCCGATAGCTGCTGATTGGTGATCGGCGACGGGGTTTGCCCAACGAGTTGCTGGAGCACGGGCAAGAGCTGCTCGGCATCGGCGTTTTCGAGAAAGATAACCTTGATCTCGGTCCCGTTCTTCGCGCGCCGGTCAAGATCCTCGGCGACAGCGGTGAGGCGCTCGACCGAATTGGCATCGCCGCGAATCGCGACCGAATTCGAACTCGCGATCGCGACGATGCTGACGCTTGCGGGGGTGCCCGCACCCCCTGCCCCGCCGCCACCGACCTGCCCGGTCAGCGCCTGGAGCGCGGTCGCGATTTCGCGCGCGCCTGCATTTTTGAGCGCGACGACGCGCGTCGCAGACGTGTCTGCGTCGATCCGGCGCAGCACTTCGCGGACGCGACGAATATTGTCGGCGAAATCGACAATCACGAGGCTGTTGCCGCCGCGGTTCGCGGTGACCGAGCCTTGCGGCGAAACCAGCCCGCGCACGGTATCGACCGCCGTCGAGGCCTCGATCGAGCGCAAGCGCACGACTTCGGTGACGAAGCTGTTTGACGCGGCCCCGCGCGCACCGACGCGGCTCGGTTGCGACGCGGCACTGTCGGTCGGCTGGATGCGAAAAGCGCCGTTGCCGGTCGGCACGGCGATCAGCCCGTTGGAGCGCAACGTCGACAGGAAGATCTCGAAATATTCGGATTTCGAAACCGGATGATCGGTCACGACGGTCACTTTGCCGCTCACGCGCGCATCGATGATGAAGGTCCGCCCGGTCACGCGCGCGGCATCGGCGATGAACGCACGAATATCGGCATCGCGGACATTCATCGAGGTTTGTGCAAGCGCGGTGCCGACGCAGGTCAGGGCCAGCAAGGGGGCGCAGAAAATTCTTGGGATCAGTTTCTTCATGGCCCCGCAATCGTAATGGCAAGTGGAAGGGTGTTGCCGGCGCGCTCGACCGTGATCGAGAGCGTACCGCCTTTGGCATATTGTGCGCCGATCCGCTCGATATCGGCTTGCCCGCTGACCGGTCGCCCGCCGATTTGCGTGACGACATCGCCGTCGCGCAGGCCCACCGCGCGGAAGCCCGCACCGGCGCCTTGCGACCGGACCGTCAGGCCGTTGACGCGGCCATTGTCGATCCGCGGGATAAACCCGACATCGGCTTTGAGCTGCGCGAAGGTGACGGCTTGCGCGCCGAGCGGGCCGGATGGCGGAGCGCCACCCGGCGGCGCGGCACCGCTGCCACCGATCAACGGCGGGCCATTGGGTGCAGGCGCGGCGGCGGGGGCCTGATCGGGCTGAACGAGGAACAAGTCCTCGGAAGCACCGCCGCGATCGATCGTCACATGGTCGAACGCGACCGCTTTCAACCGCACGCCGGGCATGATCTCCTGACCCACGCCGATGCTTTGCTGGACGCCATCGGGCCCTGCAATGATCGCCGAGCCGCCGCCTTGCGCCTCATCGAGGCGCGTGCCGAACAGCGTGAGTTGGAGCGTGGTCACCACGCTCGGCCCCGCCGCATCCCCGCCGCTGATCAGAAAGAATGGATCGAAACCGCGCAAAATCGCCTGCGGCGACCCGGCAATGCTGCCCTGCTCGGGCCGCCAGATGCCGACCGGACCAACCGGCGTCACCACGACCCAGACGAGGCGCGCGCACTGCACCGCGAGCAGCGCGATCAGCAACAGCTCGACGCCGGTATAGACTTTTGTGACGGGTACGCGTCGCAAAAAGGCTCGCGCCCGCGCATCCAAAACCAACCGCATGCGGCACTCATCCCCGATCGTGACCCTGCTAGGCGGGGAGTGTTACAGTCCTGCGTCATTCGTGTGAAGCCGTTCGACATATACCGGACGGTCGAGCAAGCGGCTGGAAAATCTCCGATGACTTTGGCAGAGAGGCGGCGATGACGCACTCGCTCAATCTCGGCTCGGGTCACCCGTCTGAAGCGGTGGTCGCGCACATCATGGCGCAACCGGGCGTGCAACGCGTGCCGAGCCCGAAGCTGACCTTGTTCGTCCGACGCAACTTTCTCGACGCCGCAACCTGCGCAGCGGTCTGCGCTGCGGTCGATGCGACCAGGCGGCCATCAACGGTATCGGATTTCAACGGCGACCCAAATTATCGCACCAGCGAAACCGGCGACCTTGCCCCCGATGACCCGTTGACGATCACGCTGAACGAGAGGATTTCGGCCTTTACCGGGCTCGATCCGGTGCATGGCGAGCCGATTCAGGGGCAACGCTACGCGGTCGGCCAGGAATTCAAGCAGCACACCGATTATTTCGAGCCGATGGGGCAGGATTTCGAAAAGTTTTGCGGGTTCGCCGGCAACCGGACCTGGACCGTGATGATCTATCTCAACACACCCGAGGCGGGTGGCGCGACCCGCTTCAAGGCGATCGACAAGATCGTCCAGCCCGAGACGGGCAAATTGCTCGCATGGAACAACCGCCGCCTCGACGGCAGCCTCAATCCCGCGACGATGCACCACGGCATGAAGGTCCGCGCTGGAACGAAATACGTGATAACGAAATGGTTTCGCGAACGCCCGTGGGGCTGGGCAGCCTGACCGAGCGGCGTCCGGGACACGACTTATTTTCGTCATCAAAGTGATACTTTAATGTCACGAAAATACACTTAACGCGTCACATCCCCTTTCTAGATCGACACTTGATGAGGATGCGAGGGGGCGAGCCGACTCGCGACTGCATCGTCTGATCAAAACCGCCAGCCAGGCGGTTCAGCGAGCTGGAGACAGGGAACATGACCAATTCGA
>NZ_JBBATX010000143.1:0-4367 GCF_040398505.1 Sphingomonas sp.
TTAGCCCGCTGCTCGCCGCGACGCTCGGCGGGTTGCTTGCGACCTGGGTGACGTTCGCGCCGTGCTTCCTCTGGATTTTCCTCGGCGCACCTTATGTCGAGCGGCTGCGCGGCAATCGCGCGCTGTCGGGCGCGCTCGCGGCGATCTCGGCGGCGGTGGTCGGCGTGATCCTCAACCTCGCCCTGTGGTTCGCGATTCATGCCGTGTTCGGCCAGGTCGCGCCAGTCGCGGCAGGCCCGCTGCGCTTCGACGTGCCGGTGCTGGCGAGCGCCGACCCCTGGGCGCTCGCGCTCAGCGTGGCGGCGTGCATCGCGGTGCTGCGCTTCAAGTCGGGTGTCCTCTCGACACTCGGAGTGGCGGCGGGAATTGGGATAGCGCTACGGCTGAGCGGGCTGCACTAGAAAAACGCGTGATAATCCTCCCCCGCCAGGGGGAGGTGGCGCCGAAGGCGACGGAGGGGGAGGTCAGCGCTAAGCTTCAGTGTGTCTTCGGCGCTCGCTCCAAGCTGCGCAGGATTTCGTTCTCTGCAATCGAGCGCAGGTGAGACTTTAGTTGGTTGAGGTTTGCTTGCCGCCCGTCGACTCTTCCGCGTGAGGTCGCCGACCTCCCCCTCCGTCACGCTGCGCGTGCCACCTCCCCCTGACGGGGGAGGATTAGGTCGGATCAAGCCGCTAACCGCCGTCGTGGATACAAGCGCCCGCTACGGCTTAGGCACAATCTCCACCACGTCGAGCAACGACTCAAACCGTGGCTGCGGCAGGACCAGCCGCCAGCGGCGCGGCCCGATCCGCTCGACATAGCCGGCCAGGTCGCGATTGGCGTCTTGCCCGTATTTGAGCGGCTTGGTCTCATCCCCCAGCACCATCGTGCCGAGAAACACGCCGCGCGCGTCTGAATCCGGGAAGATCAGCCCGACGGGCCGTTGCGCGCCCGACACCTTGTAAAAACTCGAAACCGCGCCCTCGTCCGTCACCGCACAATCGACCGCTGGATAGGCCGTGAGGTTGTGCATCGCGGTGCCATTCGCGCCGAGTTTGATGACGCGGCAGCGATAGCCGCCAGGTCGCAGACTGGCCCCCGGCAACACCCGGTCCGGGTCGAACAACGCCGGATCGGCACGGAGCACCGCAAGGTCATCCTTGGCGGTAATCGTTGCCAGCGCGTCGATCCATGCCTGCCGCCAGCCACGCAGTCGCGCCCGATCGGCTGACGTCGCGACCCTGCGCCAGTCGGTGACGATCTCGCCACCGGGCACGACCGCACGCGCCGGCGCAATCTGCACCTCGATCGTCTTCTTGCCCTTGCCGCCGCATCCCAAGAGCAGGGTTGCCGACAGCGCACACAAGACCGATCCGGCAATTCGGGCAGAGATATTCAAGGCGATGATTCTTTCGTTGCGACGTACGTCTAACTACCCACGGCCCCCGAAGGTTGCCAATACGCCCTTTGGTCTCAAGCGGCGGTCCAGCCACCGTCGACCGACAGGTTCGCACCCGTAATCGCTTTTGCCTCGTCGCGACACAGGAACAAAGCGAGCGCGGCGACCTGTTCGACCGTGACGAATTCTTTGGTTGGCTGGGCTGCCAGCAGCACGTCATTGATAACTTGCTCGCGGGTCAGCCCGCGCGCCTGCATCGTGTCGGGGATTTGCCCCTCGACCAAAGGCGTCCAGACATAGCCGGGCGAGATGCAATTGACGGTGATGCCATGCGTCGCCGTCTCCAGCGCGATCGTTTTGGTCAGCCCGGCCAGACCGTGCTTGGCCATCACGTATGCCGATTTATTGGGCGAGGCGACGAGCGAATGCGCCGACGCGGTCGAGATGATCCGGCCCCACTTCGCCGCCTTCATCAGCGGCACGGCGGCCTGCATCAGATACCAGGCCGAGGTCAGGTTGATCTTGATGATCGCCTCGAACTTGTCCGCCGGGAAGTCTTCGATTGGCGCGACATGCTGGATCCCGGCATTGTTGACGATGATGTCGGGTCCGCCCAGCTCGGCGTGGCAGCGCGCGACCAGCGCGGCGATCTGGTCGGGCTTGGTCATGTCGGCGGCGTCGTACAGCGCCTTGGCACCGCTCGCGGCTTCGAGCTTAACGCGCTCCGCCTCGATCGCCGCGGCATCGCCGAAGCCGTTGATGACGACGTTCGCGCCCTCGGCGGCAAACACTTTGGCATAAGCGAGTCCGATGCCCGAGGTCGAGCCGGTGATGATGGCGGTCTTGCCTTTGAGGAACATGGCAGGTCTCCGTAGCTGTCGGTCAGGGAATGTGAAGCGGCGTGGGCTTCACCGTCAGGTCGAACGCCGCGCTGGTACCGGTCTCGATATTGTGCGCCACCAATTGCGCGTTCGCCATCGTCTCGGCGACGGCTTGCTGCCCCGCCTCCCAATGCTCGCGCATCGTGCGCGCGGAGAATTCGAAGTCGCGGCTGCCGCCCTCCCACGCATTGGCGCGGTAGATCAGGTGGACGAGGTTGACCGGATGCTCCTGCGACTGTGCGCGCAAGGCGATAACATCGGGATCGTTCGCAAAGGATTCGGGCAGTTTCGCGATGACCTTGCGCGCGAGTTCGCGATCCTTGCGGATGCGCATGACCTGGTCCGACACTTGCCGCGTGCGGCTGGAAAAGCGGATTTCCTTCTCGCGCGCCATCACGTCCATGATTGTGCGCGGGCGTTCGGTCGCGGCCGAGAACAGGTCGATCTGGAAGGCGAGCAGCGCCTCGGTCTGATGATCGAGCACATGCGTCAGCGGCGCGTTCGACACGAGGCCACCGTCCCACCACAGCCGCCCGTCAATCTCGATCGGCGGCAGCCCCGGCGGCAACGCACCCGATGCCATGATGTGGCGCGCATCGATCTTGGTCTCGGTCGTGTCGAAATAATGGAAATTGCCGCTTTCGACATCGACCGCGCCGACCGACAGCCGCACCGGCCCGGTGTTGAGCAAATCCCAGTCGATCAAACCGTCGAGCGTCGCCTTGAGCGGCGCCGAATCGTAGAAGCTCATCGCCTCGGGCGTGCCCGGCACGGCGAACATCGGCGAGACGAAGCGCGGGCTGAAGAATCCCGGCACGCCGGCTGCCAGCACGAACCCGGCCGACCATTCATGCAGGAATTCGCGCATCTGGTCGTTCATGAAGATCGGGAAGCTCGGCAGCGCCGAGGTCACCTTGTCCCAGAACGCCCCCAAGCGCTCAACCCGACGCTCGGGCGGATTGCCCGCGACGATCGCGGCGTTGATCGCGCCGATCGAAATCCCGGCGACCCAGTCGATTTCGATCCCGCTCGCCGCGAGGCCCTCGATCACGCCCGCCTGATACGAGCCGAGCGCGCCGCCGCCTTGCAGCACCAAGGCGACGCAATCGGGCAGCGGCAGGGGGGCCGCCGGCCCCTTGGCCAGCCGCTTGCGTTTGGGTGGGTTCATGTCTCCCATATCGTTCCAATGCCCGTGTTACGGTGCGGAATCAACGCCGTTCGAGCGCGTTCGGTGCCACTGGAAAAGGCGGTTGCAACTCTGCGCGCGCCCAAGCATTCATGGGCGGAGCGGTAACGACCCCGGGACATTCGACCATGCGCCTCGACGATTTCGATCCTAACATCAATGTAGAGGATCAGCGCGGGCAGGGTGGCGGCGGCTTCGGTTTCGGCGGCGGTGGTGGGGGCGGCGGCTTGCTGTTCGGGCTATTGCCGCTGGTGTTCAGCCGCTTCGGCTGCGGCGGTGTCGCGGTGTTGCTGGCGGTGATGTTCTTTTTCGGTGGCGGTCTTGGGGTACTCGGCGGTGGCGGCGGCAGCCAGCAATCTGCGCCCACCGCGCGAGTCGGGCAGCAGCAGGCGGGCACCGACGCCGCGTCGAGCTGCGCGATCAACGCCGCCAGCAAGGCCGCGTGCAACGCCTTCAGCTCGGCCGACCGCACCTGGTCGAAACTGCTCGGGTCCCGCTTCGAAGCGCCCAAGCTCGTCTTCTATGGCGGCAGCGGTCGCTCCGGCTGCGGGGCTGCACAAAGCGCGATGGGACCGTTCTACTGCCCGCGCGACCAGGGCATTTATCTCGACACGACCTTCTTCGACGAACTCGCCAACCGCTTCGGCGCGAAGGGTGATTTCGCGCAATATTATGTGATCGCGCACGAATTCGGCCATCATATCCAGAATTTGCTCGGCACGTCGGATCAAGTCGCGCAAATCCAGCAGCGCGGGAGCGAAGTCGAGGGCAATCGCGCGTCGGTAAAGCTCGAACTCCAGGCCGATTGTTACGCCGGCGTCTGGGCCGCGCAGAACCGGGACCGGCTCGATCCGGGCGATCTCGAAGAAGGCATGACCGCCGCGCAGGCGATCGGCGACGATACGCTGCAAAAGGAAAGCCA
>NZ_JBBATX010000143.1:4467-5673 GCF_040398505.1 Sphingomonas sp.
GCGTCGGGCATCGCGTCGAGGCCGTCGAACACCGTCTCCGAATTGTGCAATTTGCCCTCGGCCAGCCAGCCGCCCATCACGCGGTAAAATTCCGCGGCATGGCCGACATGGTCGCTGACCAGCAGCCCGGTCATGCGGATGCGCATCCCGATCAGCCGCGCGAGATAGCGCAGCTCGGTCGGCTTCGCGGAGTTGTAAATGTCGATCATCCCGCAAATCGCAAAGCGCGCATGCAGGTTCCCCGTCGCGAGCGCGGCATCGAGATGCTCGCCGCCGACATTGTCGAAATAGACGTCGATGCCGTCCTTGCCGATCTCGCCCAGCGCCGTCATCAGCTTCTTCACCAGCGGCCCGTCGCTCTTATAATCGATCACCGCATCGGCGCCGAGCGACTTCACCAACGCGCATTTGTCGGCCCCGCCGGCGCTGCCGATCACCATCATCCCGCTCGCCTTGGCGACCTGCACCACGGTCGATCCGACCGCGCCTGCGGCCGCCGACACGAACACGACATCGCCGGGCTTGGCCCCGGCCACGCGCAGCAGACCGAAATAGGCGGTCATCCCCGGCATCCCGAGCAGTCCGAGAAATTGTTGTGGCGGTACGCCCAGCTCGGGAAGCTTCTGGACTTGCGCGCCGGGCAGAACCGCCTCGTCGCGCCATCCCAGAAAATGCTGCACCATGTCACCGACCGCGATGCCCTCGGCCTTGCTCTCGATCACTTCGCCGATCGCGCCGCCTTGCATCGGCTCGCCCAGCGCAAACGGCGGAACGTACGATTTCACGTCGTTCATCCGCCCGCGCATATAGGGATCGACCGACAGCCAGCGATTGGCAATGCGGACGTCGCCATCCTGCAAAGCGGCGGCGGGCATTTCGATCAGCGCAAAATCGGTTGCGACGGGCATGCCGTTCGGGCGGGCGTGCAGAGTCCAGGCGCGGGTCATCGGGGGCATCCTCTTATGATTTTCGAAGGTGGGGTATGCCGATGTCGCCGTATTGGCAATGCCGAATCGCGGCACGCGGCATCGTGAAATCGCCGCGGTGTGGGCGTGCGTGTTGCATCCCCAAAAAAGCGCGGCTAAATCTTGGATCGGGCCTGCTGACGGGGCCAAAGCGTGGTGCGGGGCTGTAGCTCAGATGGGAGAGCGCTGCAATCGCACTGCAGAGGCCAGCGGTTCGATTCCGCTCAGCTCCACCACGCTT
>NZ_JBBATX010000144.1:0-5444 GCF_040398505.1 Sphingomonas sp.
TATTACGCCGAAACCGACAGCATCTACATCGAGCTGAACGCCGCCGACGGGGTCGAGACGCGCGAAGTCGCGGACGGCGTGAACATTGATCTGGATGCGGCGGGGAATATTGTGGGGATCGATATCGACCATGCTTCGACCAAGCTCGATCTGGCGACGCTGGAGACGACAGCGCTGCCGTTGCGGGATTTGAAGGCGGCGTAGGACGACGCATCTTTGGATTTAATCTAATGAGGGAAATATTTGCAGAAGCCCAGTCAGTCCGAAATAAGTTTTCACATAATGTCGTAATGATTGATCCAGGCAACAAAACTGCAGCCACGATCGCGACCGTATCCGCGCGGGGGACCCTTAAGCAGGATGTTGCCCCCATAACTTTGTAAGAAGTTCGTATGGCATCCCAAAAGATTACTTATGCTATGCGTTCATTATATCTGCTGGTACTATAACCGAAACGGTGAATTAGGCCGCCACCCGCTCCACATCAATCTTCCCCGCCCGCGCCCTGACCGCGGCCAGATCATACGCCGCCTGCATCCGCATCAGCGTATCGGCGCTCAGCCCGAAGGCTTTCTGGAAGCGGATCGCCATTTCCGCCGACAGCCCCGCCCGCCCGCCGAGCAGATTGCTCATCGCCTGCCGCGTGACGTTCAGGTTCGCCGCCGCGTCCGCCAACGACAGCCCGTGCGGCGTGACAATCTCGGCGCGCAACCACGCGCCGGGGCGGACCGCGAAACTGGAATGAAGCTTGATCGCTATCCCTTTTTCATAGCGGAAACCCGCCAAACGTCGGTACCCTTTGCCCACAACCCACATTCCTGATATAGTCACCAACCTAGTCAGGAGCCGCCCGATGGACCGCATCAGCCTCGCCGAAGCCAAGGCGCATTTGAGTGCGATCATCGACCGCGTCGAAGCCGGCGAGAGCGTCGAGATCACGCGGCGCGGCAAGACGGCGGCGGTGATCTCGCCCGTCCAGCGTCCCAAACAGCCCATCGATCTGGCGGCGCTCCGCGCGCTGCGGGGCACGATGCCCTATCAGGAAGAATCGGCGGTCGATCTGATCCGCAAGATGCGCGATTCCAGATATTGAGCAGCTATCTGGACGCGTCGGTCGTCGTCGCCTTCCTCACGCCCGAAGCGCATAGCGACCGCGTCGAACGCTGGTTCGGCGACAATGCCGCCAGCGATCTGGTCGTCAGCCCTTGGGTGACGACCGAGATATCCAGCGCGCTGTCGATCAAGCTTCGGACCGGTGCGATCACGCTCGATCACCGTGCGGCTGTGCTCGCACGCTGGCAGCAAATGCTCGACGCGAATGTGACGACCGTTTCGGTGACGGACGCGCACTTTGATACCGCCGCGCGTTTCGCCGACCGGCACGACCTCGGACTACGGGCGGGTGACGCGCTCCACCTGGCGATAGCGGCGCAATCCGGCTGCACCTTGGTTACGCTCGACCACGCGATGGCCGCCGCCGCGCCCGTCCTCGGCATCCCCGTCCAACCGCTCTAGCCACCCAAAAAGGGAGTGTCCTACACGCCCGACATCCGTCATGCTGCTACCCAACGGCTCTTTCTCATCTCCAGCGCCAACCCCGCGCGCGACACCGCCGGGCCGCCGACGCAAAAACACGCGATTACGCCTAACTTTCCGCTAACCTTCCGCGCCGCGCCAACCCCGCGATGGTGCGACTCGTGTGACTTTAGCGGCGCCGCAACACGCCCCGCTGGCGTCCCCCGCCCCACCGGCGCATAGCCTCCCTCATGCTCTACCTCGCGCTCAAAGCCCTGATCTCCGGCCTCCTCATCGCCGCCGCCTCGACACTGGCGAAGCGCTATCCGGGGTTCGGCGCGCTGGTCGCCTCGCTGCCTTTGGTGTCGGTGCTCGGCATGATCTGGCTGTGGAACGACAAGCCCGACACCGCCAACATGGCGGCGCATGTCCAGGCGACCTTCTGGTACGTCCTGCCCTCACTGCCAATGTTCCTGGTGATCCCGCTACTGCTGCGTGCAGGCCTAGGCTTCTGGCCGTCGCTCGGGCTCGGCTGCGCGCTGACGATCGGGCTCTATGCCGTGATGGTCGCGCTCGCGCCGCGCTTCGGCATCGCCCTCTAACCGCCGTCGCCAACCTGTACCTGAGCCTACGATCGCATTCAGCAACCATCGTGGCGACCGGGCGTACACCGTCCTCAAGCCCGATCACCGGGCCGGAAGGATGCTGACATGAAGTTCACCCATCTCATCGCCGCCGGGCTTATGGTTGCCGGCCTCGGCGTAACCTCCACCGCTGCCTCGGCGCAGGGCCATCGCGGCGACCGCGGCCATGACCAGCGCTACGACCGCCGCGATGACCGCCGCGACTATCGCAACCATGGCCGCCATTATCGCGGGGATCGCGGGCGTCACTATGGCTGGAACAACCGCGGGCGCGATTGCCGCGTCCAGTGGCGGAATCACCGTCGCGTGACGGTCTGCTACCGCTAAGTCGGCCGGCCGGGAGCTGGCGCACGGCGCGCCGCTCCCGGCCTCATCCCAAAATGTAATATAGACGTCACAAAATCTTCACGCCATGATGGGTATTGTTCTTCCCTTCGTCGGCGATAAATATCGTCTGCATATCAGGCGTATCCGCGTGGCGACCCCGACAACTTCCCGCTTTGCCATTCCGGCGCCGCTTTATCCCGGCAGCACGGCGCAACGCGGGCTGATTGCGGGGCACTGGATCGCATTTGGCTTGGCGCTGAGCGCGGCGTGCGTGGCGGCGTTGCTGTTCGATGCGCGGATGACGATCGATCCGCGTGATCCGCTCACCTGGCTGTTCGCCGGCGTGCTGCTGCTGTTCGGCGTCACCCGCTTCGTGCTACGCACCCCGCGTAGCGCGGCGCAGCGTGTCGCGCGCGACCTAAGTGAATCGGTCGGGGCGTTCATGAGTATTTCGCTGCTGGGTGCGACCGCGACCTATCCGCTGGCGGCCGATACGCATGGTGCGATCGATCCGTTGTTGCAGGCGGTCGATGGCGCGCTGCATTTCGACTGGCTCGCCTGGTATCAGACGGTCGCGGCACATCGGTCGCTCCAGCAGCTCGGCACCGCCGCCTATCAAAGCATCTTCGTCACCCCGGCGCTGATCCTCGGCTATTGTGCCTGGTCCGATCGCCGCGCCGAGGCGCGCGGGTTTGTCGCGGCATTCTGGCTCGCGGCGGTGGTGACGCTGCTGCTGTTCCGCTTCGTGCCCGCGGTCGGCCCGCTCGCCACGCTGTGGCACGGCCCAATCCCCTATGTGCCCGAAAGCGCGCTGTACGAGGCCGATCTGTTTCCCGTTTTGCGGATGGGCAATGGCTATGTGGTCGATCTGGGCGCGCTGCGCGGGCTCGTCTCGGTGCCCAGTTTCCACACCGCCAGCGGCGTCGTCTATATCGCCGCCGCCTGGCCGATGGCGCGGCTACGCTGGCCGGTGCTGGCGCTCACCAGCGCGATGCTGCTGGCGACTCCGGTCGAAGGCACGCATTATCTGGCGGACATGCTGGCGGGTGCCGCAGTCGCCATTGTTGCGGTGCTGGCCGTGTCCGCGGTGCGGCGGCGTCTGGCTTAGACTTCGACCGCCATCAACGCGGCGTCGCCATATTTTGGGTCGTTCGCCGCGAACAAGGGGTTGGCCGCGAAATTGCGCTCGGTCAGCCCGACGCCGTTCAGCCCGGCCAATTTGAACGTCCCGAGCTTCACTTCCTTGGGCGGTTTGCCATCCCGCTCCACCACGACGCCGTCGACGAACAGATCGTCGTGCCGGGTATAGATGATGTGCGGTGCCAGCGTGATATCGGTGCGGTTATAGGTCGCACGCAAACACCGCTTGCGGACGATCGCCTCAAAAACGGTGGGGACTGGGCCGGCGGGAGCTGTGGCGGTGTGCATACGCGCGTTATACTCAAAATGGTGCGATGCAGCAAGTAACGACTGCGAAACCGATTGTTTCCCCCTTTCGTTGCGGGTTGAGCGAAATGTGGTGAACCGCTAGGCGCACGCGATGGCGCGGTTCCGCACCCTGTTCCCGGCTCGGGCCGCGATGATCGTGCTGCTGCTGTGCGTGCTCGCGGTGCGCGTGGTCGTGCCGCAAGGATTCATGTGGGGCACTGGAACCGACGGATCGCGCGCTTTGGTGTTGTGCTCGGGCATGGGTGCGCAAGCGCTGACGCCAATTGCCGCCGCCGCGCTCGCCGCACAGCATCGCAGCGATCAACGCGACCAGGACGGCAAGACCGCCGATCACCCATGCGCCTTCGCCGCTGCCAGCCTTGCGGTCGATCTGGTCGGCGACGTCTATCCTGTCGCAACCCAGCCGGCGCGCGCCGTGGCCCCGACGACGCTTCATATCTTCGCCCGCCCCGGTCTCGGCCTCGCCGCCCCGCCGCCGCCCAAGACCGGACCACCCGCCTTCGCCTGACGCCGTTTCCTTCCCGTCAGACGAAAGCTTTTTTCATGAAAATTCCGACCACGCGCGCCGCCGTGCGCGCGTTCGCGCTGCTGGCATCCGCCGCAGCGCCCTTTGCCGCTTATGCCGCATCCGACGACCAGCGCGACATCGTCGTCACCGCTCAGAAGGGCGCGCCGATCGAGCAAGCGCCGTCGACCACGGCCAGCATCACTGCCCGTCAGATCGAAGCGCAGGTCAATGCGGTCAATGTCGAGGATACGCTCAAATATCTGCCCAGCCTGGTCGTGCGCAAACGCCATGTCGGCGACACGCAAGCCCCGCTCGCCACGCGGACATCGGGCGTCGGGGCGAGTGCGCGCAGCCTGATCTACGCCGATGGGGCGCTCCTATCGGCGCTGATCGGCAACAACAACACCAGCGCCTCCCCCCGCTGGGGCCTCGTCGCGCCGCAGGAGGTGGCGCGGATCGACATCCTCTACGGCCCGTTCTCGGCGGCCTATCCCGGCAATGCGATCGGCGCGGTGGTGAACATCACGACGCGCTTGCCCGAGGCGCTGGAGGGCGAAGTGAATGCCGGGATCAGCCTGCAAAACTTCAAACAATATGGCACCAGCGGCGCCCTCCCGGCATCGAGCTTTGGCGCAACGCTCGGCGACCGCTTCGGCCCGCTCGCGCTCTTCGCCAGCTACAGCCATGTGACGAGCGACAGCCAGCCGCTTGCCTATGTCACCGCCACGCGTCCGGCGACCACGAGTGCCACCGGCGCACCAACCAGCGGCGGCTATGACGATGTCAACCGCACCGGGGCCGCGATTCGCGTGATCGGTGCGGGCGGCTTCGAACATCAGGTGCAGGATTTCGCCAAGCTAAAGCTCGCATTGGACGTGACCCGCGACATCCGCCTCACCTATGTCGGCGGGCTGTTCCGCAACGACACCACTGCGACCGCCGAAAGCTATATCCAGAATGCCGCCGGTCCGGTCTATGCCGGATCGCTCAATATCGGCGGC
>NZ_JBBATX010000145.1:0-5424 GCF_040398505.1 Sphingomonas sp.
TCACGCCAGCACCATCCCACCCGCCCGCAACGGCTCAGCCCCTTGCAGGAAATACCGCCGGGCAATCGCCTCCGACAATTGAAACAGCCGCCGCTCGACATCGCCCAACACCTCGGCATCGAGCCCCGCCGCGGTCGCGGTCGAGACGATTGCGGTCAGCACACTGCCTTGCGCCTGTTGCGGCTCCTCCATCCCGTCATCTTCGAGCACGGGGAGTGCGGCGAGATGCTCGCAGATCCGGCCAATCTGGAACGCGAGCGAGCGCGGATTGCCGGGGTCGAGCGCGACCAGATCGACCACGGGGACGCGCGCGATGCCGGTCAGGTAACGCTGGCGATAGCTGATCTGGCTGTCGGCGAGATCGAGCAGGGTCGAGAGGTCGTCGAGGCTCGCTTGCGCCATGCCGAACGCGCGGACCGCGCGCGTTACCGTCTGCGCGCGCTCCAGCCGGCGCCCGAGATCGTGGAAGCGCCACGCGGCGGTGCGCCCCATATGTTCGGCCGACAGCCCCGACAGCGCGGCATAGCGCCGCTGCAGCGACCCGGCGCGTTCGAGCATGACGCCTTTGACCGGATAGGGCGCATCGAGCAGCCGCACGAAATCCGCCGCAAGCCGGTCGCGTGAACCCTGCCCGATGCCGCGCGCGAGCCGGTTGATCGCACGAACGCTGTGCCGCTCGCCATCTTCCAGCGCGGTGCGCGCGAACGCCGAGAGATCGGCGCGGCGCAGCGATGGCGGATGCGATGCGGCACCGGCATTGACCACGAGCCCGACCAGCCGCCCGACCGTATCCGACGCGAGCGCCGCGCCGGCATCGGCATCGATCGAATTGCCGAGCATCACGCGGATCACCCCGAGCAACGCCTCGCCGCGCTCGAGATAGCGCCCGAGCCAGAAGAAATTGTCGGCGACGCGGCTCGGCAGCGTGCCGGGGTTGCGGCGGACGTGCACCGTATCGGCGGGGGGCAGCAGCGACATCGGCGCGACATGCTCGCCACCATGCACCACGACATCGGCCGACCAGCACCCCTCGCCCATCACCGAGGCGCGCGGATCGGGATGTTCGGCGATCCGCGCGAAACCGCCGGGCAGCACGGTCCACTGCCCATCGGCACCGCGCGCCGCGAACACGCGCAACGTGAAGGGCCGCGCGGCGAGGCCGGTGTCGGTGACCACCGGCATCGTCGACAGGCGTGCAATCTCCTGCCCGACATAATCCTGCGGGCGGCGCGTCATGTCGTCGAGCAAGGCGGCACGCGCATCGCCAATAATGTCCACGCCGGGCAATGCGATCCCGTCGGGCAGGCCGAGCGGGGCGACGCCGAACGCGGGGCCGATCAGCAAATGGTCGAAATCGGCGATGACGCTTGCGCACGCCTGATCCTGACCGCACCACCAGGTGGCGATGTTGGGCAGGATCAGCGCCGCGCCGGTCTCGGCCGCGCAAATCCCCGGCAGGAACGCGCCGAACGCCGCCGATTCGACCACCCCCGCGCCGGGCACATTGGCGATTACGACATTGCCGGCGGCCGCCGCATCGATCAGCCCGGCGACGCCGATCTGCGAATGCGAATCGAACGCCAGCGGATCGAGCAAGCGCGGGTCGACGCGGTGCCACAAAGCATCGATCCGCTTGAGCCCGCCGATCGTGCGGACGTAGAGCTTGTCCTCCAAAGCGGCGAGATCAGCGCCTTCGACCAAGAGAAACCCGAGATAGCGCGCGAGGTGCGCCTGTTCGGCATAGCTTGCCGAATAGCGCCCCGGCGTCAGCAGCCCGATGCGCGGCTCGACCCGGCGGCAGGCGGCGGCCAGACCATCGCGAAACGCCGCGAAGAACGCCGCGTGGCGCTGGACATTGAGCCGCGCCTGCAATCCGTCCAACGTCCGCGCGATCGCGAGGCGGTTTTCGAGCGCATAACCTGCGCCGGCCGGGCTGCGCAGATGGTCCGCCAGCACGCGCCATTCGCCATCGGGCCCGCGCCCGAGATCGACCGCGATAAACTGCAAATGATGCCCGCCCGGCGGCACCAGCCCCGCCATCGGCCGCAGAAAGAAGGGCGATCCGCCGACCAACGCCGCCGGGATCAGCCCGCGCGCGACCAGCTTCGCGTCACCGTAAAGGTCGGCGATGACGGTCTCCAGCAGATCGGCGCGCTGCACGATCCCCGCCGCGATCGTGCGCCATTCCTCCGCCGGAATCATCAGCGGGATCGGCGATAGCGGCCACGGCCGTTCCTCGCTTTCGCCGATGATGCGGAAACCCGTACCGATATCCTCGGCATGGCGCTGCACGCGATCGCGCGCGAGGCCGAGATCGTCAGCGGCGACCGCCGCGAGTTCTTCGAACATGATGCTCCACGCCGGATCGTCGCTGAGCACGTCGCCGCCTGCGATCTGCGCGCGATAGTCGGCGATCCAGCGCGCGGCGTGCGTGGCGGGGTCGAGCAACGAGGGGGCGACAGCGCTTGCCATTCGAATGTTTCCGTCCCCGCGAGCGTGGGCGCGACATGGCCACAATCGCTTCGCAGGTGCAACAGGGGAAATGTCGGAGATCGGGGAGCAGATGATCCCCACGCCACAGGTGACGTGCGCGTCGCTACGCGGTACAGCGCCCCGATGACTGACCCCTTTGCCCTGTTCGATACCTGGTATGCCGAAGCCCGTGAAAGCGAGCTCAACGATTCGAACGCGATGGCGTTGGCGACGGTCGACGCGCAAGGCGTGGTGTCGTCGCGGATGGTGCTGCTGAAAGGGCATGGTCCGGACGGCTTCGTCTTCTATACCAATCGCGAAAGCCGCAAGGCGCGCGATCTGGTCGAGGATGCGTCGGTCGCCTTGCTGTTCCACTGGAAATCGCTGCGCCGCCAGATCCGGATCGAGGGGCGCGTCACGCGTGCGAGCGATGCCGAGAGCGACGCGTATTTCGCGAGCCGTAGCCGCGATTCGCGGCTTGGTGCCTGGGCCTCCGATCAATCGCGACCGATGCCCGACCGCGCGACCTTCGAGGCGCGGTTCGAAGAGATGCAAGCGAAGTTCGACGGGCAAGACGTCCCGCGTCCGCCGCATTGGGGCGGGTATCGGGTAACCCCCGCGGCAATCGAATTCTGGCAGGATCGCGCGCATCGCCTGCACGAGCGCCACCACTTCACCCGCTCCGGGTCTGCGTGGACCAGCGAGATGCTGTACCCGTGACCGAGGACCAGCGCCGCGCGATCCCCTTTGCGACCCGCGCCGCGCTCGCCAGCGTGGCGATGGCGACCTTCCTGATCGCGCTCAAATCCTGGGCGGCATGGACGACCGAATCGGTCGCGATGCTCGGCAGCCTTGCCGATTCGGGGCTCGACCTGCTCGCGAGTGCGGTCACGCTCTATGGTGTCCGTCTCGCCGCGACCCCGGCCGATCACGACCATCGCTTCGGACACGGCAAAGCCGAATCGCTCGCCGCGCTGTTTCAGGTCATGCTGATCACCGCGTCGGCGGTTGGTATTGCGTGGCGCGCGATCCTCGCGCTGGGCAGCGATGCGCCGAAACACGACGCGGAATTCGGCATCGGCGTGTCGCTGGTGGCAATCTTCGCGACGGTGGTGCTGCTCGCCTATCAGCGCAGCGTGATCCGCAAGACCGGGTCAGTCGCGATCGTCGCCGACAATGTCCATTATCAATCCGACGTGCTGCTCAACGGATCGGTGATCGTCGCGTTGGTGCTCGATCAATATTTCGGCTGGCACGATGCCGATCCGATTTTTGGCATCGTGATTGCGGTGTGGCTGGCATGGGGCGCGTTTCGCGCGTCGTCGAGCGCGATCGATCATTTGATGGACAAGGAATGGCCCGAGCAACGCCGCATCGATTTCATCGAAGTCGCCGCGCGCCAGCCAGGGATCAAGGGCATTCACGACTTCCGCACGCGGCATTCCGGCGCGCATGATTTCGCGCAATTCCACATGGAGGTCGCCGGCGACATCACCGTGGCGGAGGCGCATAAAGTGGTCGAGGGCGTCGAGCGCGCGCTGCACCGTGTCTTTCCCAAGGTCGAGGTGCTGATCCATCTCGATCCCGAAGGCCATGTCGACACCGACAATCCGCTGATCGAGGCGGACGTCACCCCCCCTTGGTTCGGGAAACGCGCATGAGATTGCCCATCGTCCAGATCGACGCCTTTTCCACCAAGCCGTTCGAGGGCAACCCCGCGGCAGTGATGCCGCTTGCCGCATGGCTCGACGACGCCGTGCTGCAAGCGATTGCGGCGGAGAATAATCTCAGCGAGACCGCGTTTCTGGTGCGCGACGATACGGGCGCGAGCGATTTCGAGTTGCGCTGGTTCACGCCCACGGCCGAAGTCGTGCTGTGCGGCCATGCCACACTTGCGAGCGGCCATTTCGTGCTGTCGGGCGATCCGGAGCGCGCTTCTGTCAGCTTCCGCACGCGCAAGGCGGGGCTCCTGTCAGTCACGCGCGCGGGTGACCGCTATGAACTGGCGCTGCCCGCCTGGGGGCCTGAGCCCAAGCCGCTGCCACATATCGTCGCCGCGCTTGGCCTCGCCTCGGCCGTCGCGACATTGTGGCATCCGCATCGCTACGCGCTGATCGTGCTGGAAAATGCAGCGCAAATCCGCGCGCTCGACCCCGATTTTCGCGCGCTCGGCCGGCCCTCTGACGCGGACCCGGCAAGCGACCGCAACGCCGAGGTCGACGTGCTGACGATCGTCACCGCACCCGGCGATGATACGGATGTCATCAGCCGCGTCTTCGCGCCGGGTGCGGGGATCGACGAGGACCCGGTAACGGGCTCCGCTCACGCCGTGATGACACCGTATTGGGCCGCGCGCTTCGGCCGCGACAGCTTCACCGCCTATCAGGCCAGCGCGCGCGGCGGGCATCTGACGTGTCGGCTCGCGGGGGACCGCGTGGTGCTTGGCGGCCAATGCGTCACGGTGCTGGAGGGCACGTTTTTTCTATAGCGTCGGCGTGCCGCGATTCAGGCAACGCGACGCGGGACGGTTGGATCGAACCGGATCACCGACGATTTCACCGGCCTCACCGGCGATTCGGATTCGTGCTCCTGATGGCAAGCGCGCAGCGCTTGTTCGGTGGTCAGGGGCCGCGACAGAAAATAGCCCTGAAGCTTCTGGACGCCGAGCGTGCGCAACAGATCATGCTGCGCGGCGCTTTCGACCATCTCGGCGGTGACCGGCGCACCGATCGCCTTGCAGAGATGCAACACGCCGACCAGCAGGTCACGCGCGGACGGGCTTTCCATCAGCGAGGCGATCAAGCTGCCATCAAGCTTGATCCCGTCAAACCGCAGCTCACGCAAATAGCCGATCGAGGCATAACCCGCCCCGAAATCGTCGAGCAGAATGCGGACGCCGCCGCGTTGCAACATGGAAAGCGCCGAGCGTGCCGCCGCAAAATCGACAAGTAA
>NZ_JBBATX010000146.1:0-2535 GCF_040398505.1 Sphingomonas sp.
GGGCGAGGGATTTTAAGTCCCGTGCGTCTACCAATTTCGCCACGTCCGCATCTGCGGATCTGCCAAGCGCACCGCGCGCGTGCCGTCAAGTCACGGTGACGAAACGGCGCGTCACACGTTGAGGCGCGCGCGCATTTCCTTGCCGGGCTTGAAATATGGAACGCGCTTGGCGTCGACCGCGACCAGTTCGCCGGTGCGCGGGTTGCGACCGGTACGCGCATCGCGCGCGCGGGTCGAAAAGGCACCGAAGCCGCGCAATTCCACACGGCCACCTGCGGCGAGCCGTTTCGAAATTTCATCGAAAAACGTGGTTACGAGCGCCTCGATATCGCGGCCCGACAAGTCGGGATTGTCTGCCGCCAGCATCTGGACGAGTTCCGAACGGATCATCGCGTCATTCCCTTACCCACCTTATACTCCGATACGAGCGGTAAGACCAATCCGGACTTGATCTAACACAAGTCCGCCTCTGGTTATAGGCACGAAACGACGTAAAAAATAGCGGTGGGGCTACTCACTTTGGACGAGTAACCCCACCGAATCGGTCACTTCTTTGTGTCGGTGCCCTGCGCCTTGAGCGCCGCGCCGAGAATGTCACCCAGTGACGCGCCCGAGTCGGACGAGCCATATTGCGCAACTGCCTGCTTCTCTTCGGAGATCTGCATCGCTTTGATCGAGAAGGTCGGCTTCTTTGAACGGTCGAAGCCGGTGACCATCGCGTCGAACTTCTGGCCGGTCTGGAACCGTTCCGGACGCTGTTCGTCGCGGTCGCGGCCAAGATCGGTACGCTTGATGAAGCCCGTCGCGCCGTCATCGCCAACCTGCACTTCGAGACCCGCATCGCGGACTTCGAGCACGGTGACCGTGACGATCGCATTCTTGTTGAGGCCCGAACCCGCCGCTGCGGTGCCGCCTGCAGCAACGCCACCGGCCGCTGGAGCACCACGCTCAAGCTGCTTCATGCCGAGCGAGATGCGCTCCTTTTCGGCATCGATGTCGAGCACGATGGCCTGAACCATCTCGCCCTTGCGGTGCAGGTTGAGCGCGTCCTCACCCGAAACGCCCCAGGCGATGTCGGACATGTGGACCATGCCGTCGACATCGTTGTCGAGGCCAATGAACAGGCCGAATTCGGTCGCGTTCTTGACTTCGCCCTCGACGGTCGAACCGATTGGATGCGATTCTGCAAACGCCTCCCACGGGTTGCTGATCGCCTGCTTGAGGCCGAGCGAGATGCGACGCTTGTCGGGATCGACCTCGATCACGACGACATCGACTTCCTGCGAGGTGCTGACGATCTTGCCGGGATGGACGTTCTTCTTGGTCCACGACATTTCGGACACGTGCACCAGGCCTTCGATGCCCGGCTCGAGCTCGACGAACGCACCATATTCGGTGATGTTCGTAACGCGGCCCGACAGCTTCGCGCCAACCGGATACTTGGCGGCGGCGCCTTCCCACGGATCGCTCTCAAGCTGCTTCATGCCGAGCGAGATACGCTGCGTATCCTTGTTGATGCGGATGATCTGAACCTTGACGGTATCGCCAATGTTGAGGACTTCCGACGGATGGCCGACGCGCTTGTACGAAAGATCGGTGACGTGCAGCAGGCCGTCGATGCCGCCCAAATCAACGAACGCACCATAATCGGTGATGTTTTTGACGACGCCGTCGATGATCTGGCCCTCGGCGAGCGACAGGATCAGGCCCGAACGCTGCTCGGCGCGAGTCTCTTCGAGAATCGCGCGACGCGACACGACGATATTGCCGCGCTTGCGGTCCATCTTGAGGATCTGGAAGGGCTGGGGGATGTCCATCAGCGGGGTGACGTCGCGCACCGGGCGGATATCGACCTGCGAACCCGGCAGGAAGGCCACGGCACCGTTAAGGTCGACGGTGAAGCCGCCCTTGACGCGGCCGAAGATGACGCCCTCGACGCGCGCGGTCTTGGCGAATTCGGTTTCGAGCGTGTCCCAAGCGGCTTCGCGGCGCGCGCGGTCGCGCGACAGCATCGCTTCGCCATGCACATTCTCGACGCGATCGACGAACACTTCGACTTCGTCACCAACCTTGAGATCGGCCTTCTGGCCCGGCATCGCGAATTCGCGCAGCGGAACGCGGCCTTCCGACTTCAAACCGACGTCAATGACGGCGAGGTCGTTCTCGATTGCGGTAACGGTGCCCTTGACGACGCGCCCTTCGAAGCTGTCGGCACCGCCGAGCGTCAGTTCGAGCATGGCCGCGAAATCGTCGCGCGTTGGATGTGGCTGAGTGGCCATAAAGTCCTGAATTCCTAAATTATGTTCCGGCCAGCCGGTTGTCTCCGGCGGTCTTGGCCAATGCTGTCGCACGGGCCGATTGCCAAATGCGACATCCATCCGGCCGCGCTTCGTGGGGGCTTCGCCAAGCGAAAAAGGCGCAGGAAGCAACCTTCCGCGCCGGACCTCCACGAACCATGGCTCGCTGGACGAGCGCGCCTTAGCGCGACGGACGCTGCGGAGCAAGTCGGAAGCGCATTGACAATCTTTGCCAAAA
>NZ_JBBATX010000146.1:2635-5421 GCF_040398505.1 Sphingomonas sp.
CACGATCGCGATCGCCCGCTGCACCGATGCCTCGATCGACAGAAAGCTGGTGTCGAGCAACGCCGAATCCTTCGCCGGCACCAACGGCGCCGTGGAGCGAGTCGAATCGCGTAAATCGCGCGCGCGGATATCGGCCAGGACCTTGTCGATGCTGATCGTCGATCCGGCGGCGCGCAATTCGGCATGGCGACGTTTCGCGCGGATGTTGGGCGTGGCGCGGATGAACAGCTTCGCATCGGCTTCGGGCGCGATCACCGTGCCGATATCGCGACCATCGAGCACAGCCCCGCCGGGTTGATTGGCAAACCGGCGCTGCCGCTGCAGCAGCGATGCGCGTACCAGCGGATGCGCCGAAATGACCGACGCCAGCGAGCCGATCGCATCGCTGCGCAGGATCGGATCTTCCAGCAGCATATCATCGAAATCGCACGCCGCGATTGCGTCCGCTTCGATCGATCCGTCGAGCTCCAGCCGGGCCACATTGGCGGCGACAGCACGGTACAGCAAGCCGGTGTCGAGATGCGGCAAGCCATAATGCCTGGCCAGCGCCCGCGCGATCGTGCCCTTGCCCGATGCGGCGGGGCCATCGACGGCGATGATCATCGGCGTGTCACCACTGTGCGTACCAATCCGAAAAAAGCGATTCCCGCCCAAGCCGTTTCCAGCAGAAGTGCGGGCAAATTATAGTTTACGATCAACGACAGCGCGAGCAGCGATGCGCCGACGAAATTGAGCCCGTTGGACAGCCGATCCGGCGCTGCGTTTCGGACCGTCTGATAGGCGAAGCCGCTTAGTACCATCGCTGCGCCGCAAAAGCCGACCACGTCGGCGGTCCCCGGCGGGATCATGCCGTCGCGCCCTGCAGATGCGCGATTTGATCGAAGAACGCGGGATAGCTCGTTGCAACCGGCGATGCATCGTCGAGCGTAACGGGTGTGCGACAATGCAAGGCTGCCACCGCCATGCTCATGGCGATGCGGTGATCAAGCTGCGTCGCGACCGTCGCGCCGCCGGGCAGCGGATCGCCGCCAGTGCCGTCGATCAGCAAGCCATCCTCGACTTCCTCGACGCGCGCGCCAGCGGCCTCAAGCGCGGCGGCCATTGCAGCGATCCGGTCCGATTCCTTGACGCGCAACTCGTCGGCACCGCGCGCGATCGTTCGTCCGGCGGCAAATGCCGCCGCCACGAACAGCACGGGATATTCATCGATCATGCTCGGCGCGAGATCGGGCGGAACCTCGATCCCCGTCAGCGCGGCATGGCGCACGCGCAGATCGGCGACCGGCTCGCCGCCAACGTCGCGGCGGTCCAGCTCCTCGATCGACGCGCCCATCAGGCGCAGTGCTGTGAACAATCCGGCACGTGTCGGGTTAAGGCCGACATTCTCAACCACGATATCCGACCCCGGCACGATCGTTGCCGCCACCACCAGGAAGGCGGCAGAGGAGGGATCGCCGGGCACGACGATGTGCTGCGGCTTGAGTTCGGCCTCGCCCGTGATCGCGATGATCTTGCCCCGCGGCGTGGTGTCCACAGATACCTCGGCGCCGAAGCCGCGCAACATGCGCTCGCTATGATCGCGTGTCGCGACCGGTTCGATCACGCGGGTGATGCCCGGCGTGTTCAGCCCGGCCAGCAATACCGCCGACTTCACCTGCGCCGAGGCGACGGGCAGCGTGTAGGTGATCGGAATCGCGGGACACAGGCCGCGCAGCATCAGCGGCAGGCGCCCGCCCGGGCTGGCGGTGAAATCCGCGCCCATTTGCGACAGCGGTGCGATCACCCGCCCCATCGGTCGCTTCGACAGCGATGCGTCGCCGATGAAGGTGGTGGTGATTGGATGGCTTGCCACCAACCCCATTAAAAGCCGGGTCGACGTCCCCGAATTCCCCATGTCGAGCGCACCCGCCGGTTGCAACAGACCACCCACACCGACGCCATCGACGCTCCAGCCGGCCGCATCGCGCACGACCGTCGCGCCCATCGCGCGCAACGCGGCGGCGGTCGCGAGCACATCCTCTCCCTCAAGCAAGCCCTCGATCCGGCTGGTGCCGATCGCGAGTGCCGAAAACATCAGCGCGCGGTGGCTGATCGATTTGTCGCCGGGCACGCGGACGCGTCCGGTCAGGGGACCGACGGCAGACAGGGTGAGCGGTGCAGGGGAGGGGTGGGCCATTGGCCCCGCGCTTTGACAGTGCGCTTGCGCTATGGCAAGGCGCGCCCCACTTTGCGGCGCAACCGCAATAATCCCATCTTTGAAAGAGGTCACTCGGCATATGATCCAGCCGGAATGGGGCACGAAGCGTTCGTGCCCGAAATGCGCCACCCGCTTTTACGATCTTGGCAAGGACGACCCCGTCACCTGCATCAATTGCGGTGCGCATTGGGAGCCCGAGCCGATTCTGAAATCGAAGCAGCCGTTGCCGTTCGAGCAAGCCAAGCCCGAACTGGTCAAGAAGGATGACGATCTCGCTGGCGATGATGAGGATATCGACACGGGTGAAGACGAGGAGCCCTCGCCCGATGACGAGGTCGACCTCGGCGGCGACGACGATCTCGGCGTGGAAGCGCCCGCGAGCGAAGACGAGCATTGATCTTCAGCACGTGATCGGTAACTTTTAACGGCAAGCGGCATCCAGACCGCTTGCCAAGAGTGCGTCGCCTCGGTAGGGGCGACGCGTTCCCCGGGACCAACCCACCCGGGACATGGGGCCGTAGCTCAGCTGGGAGAGCGTTCGCATGGCATGCGAAAGGTCAGGGGTTCGATCCCCCTCGGCTCCACCATT
>NZ_JBBATX010000147.1:0-5383 GCF_040398505.1 Sphingomonas sp.
CCTACGACACCATCATCCTCGGCGCGGGTGCCGCTGGCCTGATGTGCGCCTTCACCGCCGGGCAGCGCGGGCGGCGCGTTTTGCTGGTCGATCATGCCGAGGCGATCGGCAAGAAGATCCTCATTTCGGGCGGCGGGCGGTGCAATTTCACCAATCTCCACACCGCGGCGGATCGCTTCCTGTCGGCCAATCCGCACTTCGCCAAGTCAGCGCTCGGCCGTTACAGCGCGCAGGATTTCCTCGCTCTGGTTGAACGTCACGGCATCGCCTGGCACGAAAAGACGCTCGGCCAATTGTTCTGCGACGGCTCAGCCAAGCAGATCGTCGCGCTGTTGCAGGATGAATGCGACCGGGGTGGGGTGGAGATCGCGCTCGGCTACCCGATCCGCGACGTGGAGCATGCGGACGGACAGTATCGCGTCACGGCAGGCGATCGCACCGCGACCGCTCCGGCGCTCGTCATCGCGACCGGCGGCCCGTCGATCCCGCAAATGGGCGCGACCGGTTTTGCTTATGATCTCGCCCGGAAATTCGGGTTGAAAGTGGTCGAGCCGCGCCCCGCTTTGGTGCCGCTGACGCTGGGTGGCGACGAAACGCTGTTCCGCTCGCTCTCGGGCGTCGCGGCCGAGGTGGTGGCGAAAGCGGGCAAGGCCCAATTCCGCGAGGCCGCGCTGTTCACGCACAAGGGGCTGAGCGGCCCGGCGATTCTGCAAGTCTCGTCGTATTGGCGGCACGGCGAGCCGGTCGGGATCGATTTCCTGCCCGATCTCGCCCCCGGCTGGCTCGTCGCGGTCAAGCACGCCCGCCCGCGTGCGCGACTCGACAATACGCTCGGCAACCATCTGCCCGCGCGGCTCGCCGACACGCTGGCCGACCGCATCGGCATCGACGGCGAACTCGGCACCCACACCGACAAGGCCGTCGCGGCGGCGGCGGCGCAACTCGCCGACTGGCGCTTCACCCCCAACGGCACCGAAGGCTTCGCCAAGGCCGAGGTGACGGCGGGCGGCATTTCCACCGCCGAACTCTCCTCGCAGACGATGGAAGCGCGGAAAGTGCCGGGGCTGTACGCGATTGGCGAGGCGGTTGACGTGACGGGCTGGCTCGGCGGCTACAATTTCCAATGGGCCTGGGCGAGCGGCTGGGCGGCGGGGATGGCAATTGCGCGCGATTGACGTTTTGCGGCTGAGTGTGTATGATGCGCATTCATGAAAAGTGCCGATCTCATCCGTGAGTTGAAAGCGGCAGGATGGGTACTCGATCGCGTTCGCGGCTCGCACCATGTGTTCACCCATCCGGATCGCGGCGGCCACATTGTCGTGCCGCATCCAAAGAAGGATCTGGGGCGCGGGCTGGTTGCGGCGATCCGCAAACAGGCGGGAGTGTAGGAGGTCATATGCGCTATCCCATCGCGATCGAACCGGGTGACGACACCACTGCGTTTGGCGTCGTAGTACCGGATTTGCCGGGGTGTTTTTCGGCGGGCGATACGCTCGACGAGGCGATCGCCGGAGCCGAGGAAGCTGCGGCGGCATGGATCGATGCGACGCTCGACGCCGGACTCGCGATCCCGCGCGCGAGCAGCCTCGATACACTGCGGCTCGACCCGCAGTTCGCCGGATGGAGCTTTGGCGTCATCACGTTAGACGTGGCATTGTTCGAAGACACGATTGAACGCGTCAACGTCACCCTGCCGCGTCGCGTGCTGAAGCGACTCGATGCGATGGCAAGGGCGGCCGGGGAGAGTCGTTCGAGTTACATCGCGCAGATGACGCTGGAAATGCCCGATCGATTGGCGAACGACCGGGCGATCTGATCGCCTTCGCGGCGCACGTGCATTTCCCGCGCACCCGTGCTAAGGGCACGCGTTGGCGCGCGCCCCCGCCGCCCCCAGATCCGGAATATCATGCCCTTTTCACACCTCCCCACGCTTCTTGGCGAAGCATTATCCGCGCGTGGTTATGCCGCGCCCACCCCGGTTCAGGCCGCCGTCATTCAGCCCGAGGCCGAAGGCCGCGACCTGATCGTTTCGGCGCAGACCGGCTCGGGCAAGACCGTCGCCTTTGGTCTCGCGATCGCGCCGCAATTGCTGGGTGAGGACGGCCTTCTTCCGTCGCCGCGCGCGCCGCTGGCGCTCGCCATCGCGCCGACGCGCGAACTCGCGCTGCAAGTCAGCCGCGAGCTCGAATGGCTCTACGGCAAGGTCGGCGCGCGCATTTCGACCTGTGTCGGCGGCATGGACGCCAGCCGCGAGCGCCGCAGCCTCGCGCACGGCACGCATATCGTGGTCGGCACGCCGGGCCGCTTGCGCGACCATATCGAACGCGGTGCGCTCGATCTGTCGAACCTCAAGGCGGTGATTCTCGACGAAGCCGACGAGATGCTCGACATGGGCTTTCGCGAAGATCTCGAGCTGATCCTCGACGCGTCGCCCGGCGAACGCCGCACGCTGATGTTTTCGGCGACGATGCCCAAGTCGATCGTCGCGCTCGCCAAGCGCTATCAGAAGGATGCCTTGCGCATCTCGACCGTCGGCGAGGATCGCGGCCATGGCGATATCAGCTATCAGGCGGTGACCGTTGCGCCGGCCGATATCGAAAATGCCGTGGTCAATTTGCTGCGCTTGCATGAGGCGGAGACGGCGATGCTGTTCTGCGCGACGCGCGACAATGTCCGCCACCTCCACGCCGGACTGATCGAGCGCGGTTTTGCCGCCGTCGCCTTGTCGGGCGAGCATAGCCAGAACGAGCGCAACGCCGCGATGCAGGCGCTGCGCGACAAGCGCGCGCGGGTGTGCGTGGCGACCGATGTCGCCGCGCGCGGGATCGATTTGCCGTCGCTCAGCCTCGTCGTTCACGTCGAATTGCCGCGCGATGCCGAGACGCTGCAGCATCGCTCGGGCCGCACCGGCCGCGCGGGCAAGAAGGGCACCGCGATCCTGATCGTGCCGTATCAGCGCAAGCGCCGCGTCGAGATGATGCTGCGCGGTGCGCGCATCGCCGTCGAATGGATGAACGCGCCGACCGTCGACGACATCCGCCAGGCCGACAAATCGCGGCTGATGACGATGCTGATGGAAGACGTTGAAGTCGACGAGGATGATCGCGCCTTGGCGCAGCAATTGCTCGAGAAGAAGAGCCCCGAGGACATCGCGGCAGCATTGGTGCGCAGCTATCGCGCGCGGATGCCGGCGCCCGAGGAAATGATCGAGCACAGCAGTGCCGGCGGATCGCCGCGTGAGGCCGGCAAGGAGCATCACCGCGAGGGCTTTGACGATACGGTGTGGTTCCGCATGGATATTGGCCGTCGCCAGAATGCCGATCCGCGCTGGATTCTGCCGCTGATCTGCCGTCGCGGGCACATCACCAAGAACGAAGTCGGCGCGATCCGCATCGCCGCGAACGAGACGATGTTCCAGGTGCCGCGCGGCATCGCGGCCAAGTTCATGGCGGCGATAAAGCGCACCGTTGGCGAGGAAGCCGAAGGTGCTGTCCAGTTCGAGCAAGTCCAGGGCGGCCCGGCCGATGCCGAGCGGCCCAGCGCCGGACGTCGTGCCAACGGGCCTGCGCCGGTGCGGCACGAACGTCCGACGCTACGCCCCGCCGGTGCGGGTGGCGGGCATAAGCGGCCACGGGGGTAAACTGACGCCTCCCCTCCCTTCCAGGGAGGGGAGTAGCATTTGAAGTGCCCCGCTTTCCCCGCTAAGCGCGTCCCATGAACGCACCCCAACCCAAATCGTGGATCATGGACATCGCCCCGTACGTACCGGGGCGGTCAACCAGCGACAGCGGCGCGACCGTCGTCAAATTGTCGTCGAACGAAAACCCGCTCGGCACCAGCCCGCAAGCCGAGGCGGCGTTCGTCGCGCATGTCGGCGACCTTGCGCGCTATCCCGATGCGGGCGCGGCGGTGCTGCGCGAAGCGATTGCGGCGCATCACGATCTTGATCCCGCACGCGTGATTTACGGCACCGGATCGGACGAAATCCTCCACTTGGTCGCCGGGGCCTATGCCGGGCCGGGCGATGAAGTGATTCAGGTGCGGTACGGTTTCGCGGTCTATGAAATTGCGACTCGCCGCGTTGGCGCGACGCTGGTGATCGCGGACGACCGCGACCATGCGACCGATGTCGATGCGATCTTTGCCGCCGTGACCGATCGCACCCGGATCGTGTTCGTCGCCAACCCCAACAATCCGACCGGCACTTATGCCCCGGCGAGCGAGATCGCGCGGCTGCACGCCGGTTTGCCGCCGCACGTGATGCTGGTGCTCGATCAGGCTTATGCCGAATATCTCACGCCCGAGGAGGATGACGGCGGTCTCGACCTCGCGCGCGCGCAGGCGAACGTAATCGTCACGCGGACCTTCTCGAAGATTCACGGCCTTGCCGCCGAGCGGATCGGCTGGGGCTATGGCTCTGCGCACGCGATCGCAGCAATGCACCGCATTCGCGCGCCGTTCTGCTGCACCACTGCGGGGCAGGAAGCCGCGGTCGCGGCGCTGGGGGCTGCCGATTTCATCGCCGCCTCGCGCGAGCATAACCGCGTGTGGCGCGCGTGGTTCAATGACGAGATCGCCAAGCTCGGCAATGCCGGCTTGCGCGCCGTGCCAAGTGCGGCGAACTTCGTGCTTGTCCTGTTCGAAGGCGCGGTAAGCGCTGAGAGCGCGTATAAGGCGTTGATGGAACGCGGCTATATCGTGCGCTGGCTGCCCGGGCAGGGATTGGGCAATGGCCTGCGCATCACGATCGGCACCGAAGCGGAGACGCGCGGCGTGATGGCGGCACTGCGCGAGATCGTCGCCTGATCAAAGCTCTAGCCTTCGACGTCTTCGGCACCGTCGTCGATTGGCGCAGCAGCATCGCGCGCGAAGCGGCGGCGTTCTTCGGCGCAATCGGGCGGAGCGAGATTGATCCCGCCGCGTTCGCCGATGCGTGGCGTGGTTTGTATCAGCCCGCGATGGAGGAATGCCGGTCGGGGCGCCGCCGCTATACCCGGCTCGATCTGCTCAATCGTGAGACGCTCGCTACGCTGTTGGCGCAGCACGATGTCCACGCGGACGATGCGGCGGTCGCCAATCTGGCAATGGCGTGGCGTCGGCTTGATCCGTGGCCCGACGCGGTTGCGGGGCTGACACGGTTGAAGACGCGCTTTCCGCTCGTCACTTTGTCCAACGGCAATGCCGCGTTGATTCTGGAGATGGCGCGGCGCGGTGGCCTACCCTGGGACGCGATCCTCGGGGCCGAAGCGACCGGGGTCTATAAACCGTTGCCGCAAGCCTATCTGGGGACGGCGGAGATTCTCGGCATCGCGCCGGAGGAACTGTGCCTGGTCGCCGCGCACCATAGCGACCTTGCCGCCGCGCGCGCCTGCGGGTTGCGCAC
>NZ_JBBATX010000148.1:0-5339 GCF_040398505.1 Sphingomonas sp.
GTCGCGTCGATTTCGAGCAGCGGTTTGATGTGGCCGTCGCGAATGTCATAGACCCAGCCGTGCAGGAACACTTCCTGCTGCTGCGCCCAGGCGGCCTGAATCAGCTGCGTACGGGCGAGCTTGACGAGCTGATCGCGCACATTGACCTCGACGAGACGATTGACCCGCGTCTCGGCATCGGGCTGGCCGCGCACCTCATCCTCATGCGCGTGGAGCACGTCGCGCGCATTCGCCAGCCAGCCATCGACCGGCCCGTGCGTGCCGCCCGCAAGCGTCGCCTGCAAACCGCCGCACGCATAATGGCCGCACACGATGATGTGGCGGATCTTGAGCACCTCGGTGGCATATTGCAGCACCGACATCAGGTTCAGATCGTCTTCATTGACCAGATTGGCGACGTTGCGGTGGATGAACATGCCACCGGGCGGCGTCATCGTCATTTGTTCGGGGCTGACGCGACTGTCGGAGCAGCCGATCCACAGGAAATCGGGCTTTTGCCCGGCAATCTGGCGCGTGAAGAAGTCGGGATTCTCCTCGATCAGTTCGCTCGCCCAGGCTTTGTTGGCGAGCAGCAGCTGCTTGTAATGTCTCATGCGAAGCGAACCCCATAGGATGGCGCGTTGATCATCGGTGCGGTCCGGTCGGCAATGTCGCCACGGACATGGACCTCGATGTTGCGGAAGGCGGCGCCCTTGATGAAGGCGTTGATGATGTCGACATTGTCGAGATCGACATAGTTGGTCGATGACAGATCGATCACCAGCACCGCCCCGTCGGGCACTTTGTTGAGCTCTTGCTGGAGCTCATATTTGTGGATGAAATAGAGGTTGCGGCGCGCGCGCAGCAGGCAATCCTCGCCATCCACCGCAAAGGTAATCGCGGAGCGGAAGTTGCGCGCGACGACGAACACGAAGCCGACCGTCAGGCCGATCACGATTCCGATCAGCAGATCGGTGAACAGGATCGCCGCGACCGTGACGATGAACGGAATGAACTGCGTGAAACCCTGACGGAAGCGCTCGATGAACAGCGCCGGGCTGGCGAGCTTATAGCCGGTGTGGATCAGCACGGTCGCCAGCGCCGAGAGCGGGATCAGATTGAGCACCGCCGGGATCAGCGCGACCGACACCAGCAGCCAGAACCCGTGCAGCACCGCCGACGTTTTGGTTTCCGCGCCCGCCATCACATTCGCCGAAGTCCGCACGATGACCGATGTCACCGGCAACCCGCCGATCATCCCCGAAACGATGTTGCCGCTGCCTTGCGCCAGCAATTCCCAATTCTTGTCGGTAGAGCGCCGACGCGGATCGATCTCGTCGGCCGCCTTCACGCTCAGCAGCGATTCGAGGCTGGCGACGATCGCCAGCGTGGCGGCGGTGATCCACAGCGCGGCCGAACCGATCTGCGAGAAATCGGGCAAGGTGAACAGTCCGATGAAGCCGTCGAAACCCTCGGCGACCGGCACCTGGACCAGATGCTTGGATCCGAGCGCCCACTCGGGGACGAGCGCCGCGAACAGCGCATTGCCCACCACGCCCAGAACGACAACCACGAGCGGCCCCGGCAACAGCTTGAGCGGGCCCTGCTTGGGCTTCACCTTGTCCCAGACGAACAGGAACACGAGGCACGTGATGCCGATGATCGCGGCACCGGGTGTCACCCGATCCAGCAGCCCGTCCCACAGCGACGACAGCGTGTTGCCGCCATCGGCTTCGATGAAGTTCTCGCTGCCTTCGAATTCCTTTTCATAACCGAAGGCGAAGGGAACCTGTTTCAGGATCAGGATCATGCCGATCGCCGCCAACATCCCGGTAATCACCGACGAGGGGACGAATTCGCTGAGGACCCCGGCGCGTGAAATCGAGAAGGCGATCTGGATCACGCCGGCCAGGACGACGGCCGCCAGAAACACCTGATAGCTCGGCAGCGATTGAATCGCGTCGAACACGATGACCGTCAACCCGGCGGCGGGTCCGCTGACCGACAGCGGTGACCGCGAGAGCAGGCCAACGACGATACCGCCGACGATGCCTGCGATCACCCCCGAGAAGAGCGGCGCGCCCGATGCGAGCGCGACACCCAGGCACAGCGGCAACGCGACCAGCGCCACGACAATGGAGGAGGGCACATCGGCCCGCCATCCCGCAAACATTGAAAAAGGTTTGGTCATCATACTCCAAAATCATCGAAGACGCGCTAGCGCTGCATAAGGCCTGAGGGCGTATATGGAGTTGAGGCAGTGAAGGCGTAACCCTCCAAAATATTACAAAGTATTGCCGATTCTATTACGATACCGAAACGGAAACTTAAATTTTCGCGATCTAGATCGGTTACACTGTTTTTATTATAGAGATTATTAAAGTAATCTCTATTACTATATCATCAATTATTTATTGTTCCGGCTTTTGTAAGATTTCGTGGAGGCGCAATCCTTTAGAGGTCGCACCCGCCCTCAAACCCAAAGCTCAGCGATCCCAGTCGACCACCGCCCAGCCGCGTGCCGCCGCGCGCGCGCGCAGCGGACCATGCGCATTCACGGCAACCGCGACATCCGCCCATTCCAGCGTCGGCGCATCGGAGACATGGTCCGAATAGAAGCGGATCGTCACCGCGCCCCGCGCAATCCCCTCCCCGGCCAGCCATGCCTCGATCAGCCGCAATTTGGCCGGGCCGTAGCAATTCTCGCCTGCGATCTGCGCGCGGATCATGCCGTGGTCGCGCACCACATCGGTTGCGATGACCGCGTCGAAACCAAGCCGCGCGGCGATCGCGCCGGCATAAAAGCCATAAGACGCCGTGGCGAGCACCAGCCGATAGCCGGCGGCGCGATCCGCCGCGATCTGCGCGCGTGCGCCGCGATAAAGCCCCGAGGCCACGATCCGATCGGCAAAGCGCGCCGCCGCCTGTGCGGCCGCCGCATCGGGCAGCGCCGAACCGAGCAACAGGCGGTGCGTCACTTCCTTCAACCGGGCGCGCCCGATCACGCCACAGACATAGCCGAGCGTCGCAAGGACGGCGAGCGGCAGCAGCGCCAATCGCCACGGCGCGCGTGCCCATGCGGTGCGCACAAGGAACGAAGTCCATGTCGGCGCGTATGTGATCGTCTTGTCCAGATCATAGACAGCTAGATGGTGCATTGCAGCGTCCTAACCCGCTGGACGCTTGCCGATCCAGCCCGTTTAAAGCACAGAAGACGACAGATGACCGAAATGGCCACCTTCTCGACCGACCGCGACACGGTGCGCTTCACCGGCAGCCTGTCGCTTGCGAAGATCGGCGATCTCCCCGAACGGCTGCGCGCGTTCGATGGCGAGATCGCGCGCGTCGACCTCAGCGACATCGAGCGGATCGACACCGTTGGCGCATGGCTGATCCACCGTTTCGCCGCAGAGCATGATGCCGCGGTCGTCGGCCTCGATCGCGACGGGCAACATTTGCTGGCGCAAGTCGCCAGTGCCGATCAGCCCGTGGCGATGCGCCCGGCGCAAGTTGGCAGTTTGATTCGCGTTGTCGGCGAAATCGGCGCGGCGGTTGAACAGACCGGGCGAACGCTCTACGGTCTGCTCGGATTTCTCGGCGCTACGCTCATTGCGTTCTGGCACGTGGCGACGCACCCCAAACGCTTTCGTTTCAACGCCGTGGTGCAGCGCTTCGAAGTGGTCGGGGTCAGCGCGCTCGCGATTGTCGGGCTGATGAGCTTCCTGATCGGCATCGTCATCGCGCAGCAAGGCGCGGTGCAGCTCCGCCAATTCGGCGCCGAATTCCTGACGATCAACCTGGTTGGGCGCATCACGCTGCGCGAACTGGGTGTGTTGATGACCGCGATCATGGTCGCCGGTCGCTCGGGATCGGCGTTTGCGGCGCAAATCGGCACGATGAAGCTGACCGAGGAAGTCGATGCCATGCGCACGATCGGCGTTTCGCCGATGGAGGCGCTGGTGCTGCCGCGCGTGCTGGCGACGGTGATCATGATGCCGCTGCTCGGCATGTATGCGTCAATCGTGGCGATCATCGGAGGCGGCCTGCTGTGCTGGATCTCGCTCGACATTCCGCCGGTCACGTTCGTGCAGCGGCTGCGCGAGGTGGTGCCGATCACCGATCTCTACGTCGGCCTGGTCAAGGCACCGGTGTTCGGCCTGATCATTGCGGTGGCGGGCTGTTTCCAGGGGATGCTGGTCGAAGGCGATGCCGAACAGGTCGGCACGCGCACGACGGCGGCGGTGGTGCAGGCGATTTTCCTCGTCATCGTGCTCGATGCGTTCTTCGCGGTGTTCTTCACCTCGATCGGTTGGGTCTGATGCGCAACGATAGCCAGGACGATCCGGTCATCGTCGTCCGCGGTCTCAAGAGCGCATTCGGCGAGCAAGTCGTGCATGACGGGCTCGATCTGACAGTGCGGCGCGGCGAGATTTTCGGCGTGGTCGGCGGATCGGGCACCGGTAAATCGGTGCTGATGCGCTCGATCATCGGGCTGCAAGTGCCGGTCGAGGGTCAAGTCGAAGTGTTCGGCCAACCGACGATCGGCCGCGGGGAATCCGAACTCACCGACCTGACCAAGCGCTGGGGCGTGCTGTTCCAGGGCGGCGCGCTGTTTTCGACGCTGACCGTCGCCGAGAATGTGCAAGTGCCGATCCGCGAATTCTATCCCAAGCTCGACGGCGCGTTGCTCGACGAGATTGCCGCGTACAAGGTCGTGATGTCCGGCCTGCCCGCCGATGCCGGCCCGAAATTTCCGGCCGAACTGTCGGGTGGCATGCGGAAGCGCGCCGGGCTTGCGCGCGCGCTCGCGCTCGATCCCGAACTGCTGTTCCTCGACGAACCGACGGCGGGGCTCGACCCGATCGGCGCGGCGGCGTTCGATGAGCTGACCAAGTCGCTGCAAAAAACGCTCGGGCTGACCGTGTTCCTGATCACGCACGATCTCGATACGCTCTACGCGATTTGCGACCGCGTCGCGGTGCTGGCGGACAGGAAAGTGATCGCGGTCGGGACGATCGACGAATTGCTCGCGCTGGACCATCCGTGGATCCAGGAATATTTCAAGGGGCCGCGCGGCCGCGCCGCGATCGCCACGATCGAGCGCAACGACCACGCGCCAGAAGGGGCTGAGTAATGGAAACCCGTTCGAACCATGTGCTGGTCGGCACGGTCGTGCTGATCCTGCTGGCGGTCATGCTGCTGTTCCTGGTGTGGATCGCACGCTGGGGCACCGCGACCGACAAGGAATATGATATCTTCTTCAAACAATCGGTCGATGGCCTCGCCAAGGGGTCGGCGGTTGCCTTTTCCGGCGTGCCGACCGGACAGGTGAAGGAAATCACGCTGTGGAAGCCCGATCC
>NZ_JBBATX010000149.1:0-5270 GCF_040398505.1 Sphingomonas sp.
GGAGATCGTCGTGCCCGCATCGACGAAGCTACACCACGCGATGGGACACGATCTCCGGTCGGTCTCGGAACGTTCTGCGAACCCGTTTTTGCAGAGTTTGTGTAAAGTCGCGGATTCCCCGCGATTCGCATAAAGTTCACGAAAGTGTAACGATGATTATCATGTAGTTACAGGGCTTTATAAGTTTTTTAACGTGAATCCGCGCGCAAATGCGAGTCAACCGGATTATTTCAAAAATCTGACAGCCATGGCTCTTGCCCGACTCGCTGCGATCTTCATAACTGTCCCTCCGCCGCACAGACGATCGTCTAGCGGCTCATTTCGAATGGCGAGGTCAGACGGACCGTGATTCCGGCTGCGGGGCGCCGTGTGCATTTCTGTCGTTGCGTTTCGCAAACGAAACGCCTTTTAAAGCAAGGGTTTGGTGTCGGCGTGTGGAATGAAGGGGAGGCAGTCACGATCGCCAATCGCATCAGCGCGAGCCGGATCGACGGTTCGCAGGACGAAACCGTCATGCGCGCATGGGGCACCGTGCGGGCGCATCTTCGCGAATCCGCCGGAGCGCGGCTGTTCGATCAGTGGCTTAAGCCAATGGCGCTGGCATCGTCGCCAGAGCAGGGTGCTGTGCGGCTCACTTTGCCCTCGGCGTTCATGACCAACTGGGTCCGCAACCATTATGCCGACCGCCTGTTGCAGGAATTTCGCGCCCAGTTACCCAATGTCCACAGCGTGACGATCGAGACCGGGCTCGCTGCGGCGTCGCCACCGGTGCTGACGGTCGAATCGCTTCCCGCACCCGCGGAACCCGCTGCCGTCGTGACGATCGCCGATCGTCCGCCGCTCGATGTGCGCTTCACCTTCGATCGCTTCGTCGTCGATGCCTCGAACCGCGTCGCCTTCAACGCCGCGCGTGCTCTTGCCGAACCCGGCGTGCCGCGCTTCAGCCCATTGTTCCTCCATTCCGGGACGGGGCAGGGCAAGACGCATTTGATGCACGCGATCGGTGCCGCCTATCTGGACGCAGTGCCCGAGGCGCGCGTGCTGCTAATGTCGGCCGAACGGTTCATGTTCGATTTCGTGTCGGCGCTGCGAGGCCGCGACACGCACAGCTTCAAGACGCGGCTGCGGTCGGCCGATCTGCTGCTGGTCGATGATTTGCAATTCATCGCCGGTAAGGATTCGACGCAGGAAGAATTCTTCCACACGATGAACGAAGTGATGGGCGCGGGGAAGCGCCTCGTCATTTCCGCCGACCGCTGCCCGCAGGGGCTCGACGGGGTCGAAGCGCGGATCACCTCGCGGCTGTCCTGCGGTCTGGTCGCCGACATCAAGACGCCCGATCTCGCGCTGCGCCGCGCGGTGCTGACCCGCAAGCTTGCCGACATGCCCGGCGTGACGGTGCCTGCCGAGGTGCTCGATCTGCTCGCCGCGCGGATCACCGCGAATATTCGCGATCTCGAAGGCGCGCTCAACCGCGTCGTCGCCTATGCGCAGCTGACCGAGAGCCCGATCGATCTGGACTTCGCGGTGGCGACACTCGGTGATGTGCTGCGCGGCGCGGAACGTCGCGTGACGATCGACGAGATCCAGAAGGCGGTCTCGGCGCATTTCGAATTGAAGCCGGTCGACCTTGTCTCGGCGCGCCGCGCCGTCGTGGTCGCGCGCCCGCGCCAGATCGCGATGTACCTCGCCAAACGCCTGACGACGCGCTCGCTCCCCGAAATCGGCCGCAAGTTCGGCGGGCGCGACCATTCGACCGTCATCCACGCCGTCCGCCGGATCGAGGAATTGCGCGACAAGGATCGCGAGATCGACACTGCGGTGCGCGTGTTGTTGCGCGAGCTCGAAGGGTAGCGCGCAGGCCGGATATACGGTATGCTATTTCGTATATCCGGAGACTCGTCATGCAGCTATCGAAATGGGGCAATAGTTTCGCAGTGCGTTTGCCCAAGGAGATGGTCGAGGCGCTTGCGCTCGAATTGGGGCAGGAACTCGACGTTCGCGTGCAGTTTGACGGTTCGCTTCGGATCGCTCGAAAGATGACACCCGAGGAAGCGATACGCGGTCTTCGTAAATTTCGCGGTATGATGCCGGTCGATTTCAAGTTCGACCGTGAAGAGGCCAATGCCCGGTAGCTTTTTCGACAGTAATGTTCCGCTCTATTTGGCTGACGGAACTTCCCGTAAGGCGGATCGCGCCGAAGATCTGCTGTCACACGGTGGCATCATCAGCGTGCAGGTTCTCAACGAAATCGCCAATGTTGGACTTCGTAAATTCGGGATGACGATGGCGCAACTGGAGCAGTTCCTCGCCGGAATTCGCTCCGCTCTGCATACGGTCCCTGTCTCCGTCGAAATCCATGAAACAGCGCTGTGGGTTCGCGAGCGGTACCGCTTTGCCTTTTACGATTGTGCGATCATTGGTGCCGCCCTTCAGACCGATTGCGACACGTTGTGGTCGGAGGACATGCATGACGGTCTGGTCATTGACGGCCGGCTGACGATCCTCAATCCGTTCGTTTAGACCTGCAACCCCACCGCTGCCTGCACCTTGGCCAGCGTGGGTGCCGCCAGCGCGCTGGCCCGCGCCGCACCGTCGGTCAGTACTGCGTTCACCGCAGCACGGTCGCCCAGCAACGCCGTCAGCCGCTCGCGGATCGGGGAAAGCGTCGCCACCGCCAGATCGGCGAGCGCGGGCTTGAATGCGCCGAAGCCTTGTCCGGCAAACGCCGCCAGCACCGCGTCGGGCGTGCTGCCCGCGAGCGCGGCATAAATCGTCACAAGATTCTTCGCCTCGGGCCGCTCGGCGAGCCCGTCAATCTCACCCGGCAGGCCGTCGGCGTCCGACTTGGCCTTGCGGAATTTGCTCGCGATCAGCTCGTCCGAATCGATCAGGTTGATCCGCGAGGCGTCCGACGGATCGGACTTCGACATTTTCGCGCTGGCATCGCGCAGGCTCATGATCCGCGGTGCGGCTTTTGAGATGAACGGCTCGGGCAGGACGAACGTGTCGCCATAATCGCTGTTGAACTTGACCGCGATGTCGCGCGCCAGTTCGAGATGCTGCTTCTGGTCCTCGCCGACCGGCACGTGCGTCGCATGATACAGCAAGACGTCGGCGGCTTGCAGCACGGGGTAGGTGAACAGCCCGACGCTCTGGCTCTCGCCCTTCTTGCCGGCCTTGTCCTTCCACTGCGTCATGCGGCTGAGCCAGCCCATCCGCGCGGTACCGCCAAGGATCCAGTGCAGCGCGCTATGTGCAGGCACGCGCGCCTGGTTGAACAGGATCGCGCGCGCCGGGTCGATCCCGCACGCCAGCAGCGTGGCGGCCATTTCGGTGGTATGCGCGTTGAGCTCGGCGGGTATGACCGGCTGCGACAGCGCGTGCAGATCGGCCAGGAAGAACAGGCATTCGTCGCCCGCCTGCATCGCATCCTGCATGGCGACCCACTGCTTGATCGCCCCGAGATAATTTCCGAGGTGAAGGTTGCCAGTGGGCTGGATGCCGGAGACGACTCGCATGTTTATTCCTCGACTGTCTTCGGGGTAGGCGCACGCCGGCGCATCAGGGCCTTCAAATCGGCAATGCGATACGCGCGCGTCAGGAAACACGCGGCGACATAGATCGCGATGCCCGCGCCGACCAGCACGCCCAGTGCCGAATAGCGGATCAGCAGTGGCCCACCGAGATACGGGTCGAGCAATTGCTTACACGCGAACACCGTCGCCCCCATCAGCACCGCCGCCAGCGCGAGCCGCGGCACACGCCGCCGCAATTGTGCGTCCGCGACAAAATGCCCGCGCTTGGCCAGCGTGCGGTACAGCATCGCGACGTTGACCGTCGAGGCGAGCGCGGTGGCAAGCGGCGGGCCGACATGGCCGATCGTCGGGATCAGGGCGAGATTGCCGACGATATTCACGACAATCGACAGCATCGCGAAGCGCACCGGCGTCCGCGTATCGCCCCGCGCATAATAGCCCGGCGTCAGCACCTTGACGAGCACGTAGGACGGCAGCCCGATCGAAAAGGCACTCAGCGCCCAGCCGCATTTGCGCGCATCCTCGGGCGTGAACAGGCCATATTGGAACAGCCCGCGCACGATCGGTTCGGCCGCGATCAGGAACGCGACGGTGGCGGGGAGGGTGAGGAACAGCGCGAGCTCGATCCCGCGATTCTGCGTGTCCATCGCGGCCGCTTCCTGCCCGGTCGACAGCAATTTCGAAATCGTCGGCAGCAGGATCGTCCCGAGGCCAATGCCGATCAGCCCGAGCGGCAGCTGGTTCAGCCGGTCGGCATAATAGATATAGGTGATCGAGCCCGAGGCGAGCAGGCTCCCGGCAAGCGAGGTCGAGATCAGCAAATTGATCTGCGCCGCGCCCGCGCCCGCGGCGGCCGGCACGATCAGCCGCAGCATTTCGCGCACATCCGCGTCGAGCCGCGGCATCCGCAGCCGCATATCGACCCCGGCGCGGTGACACGCCCAGATCAGCCAGAGGAGCTGCAAAACGCCCCCCACTGTCACCGAAATCGCCTGCACCCGCGCGGTGTCATATTCGTTGGCCCCGTGGAAGAACCACAGGCCGCCGATCATCGCGAGGTTGAGCAGGATCGGGGCTGCGGCGTTGACCCAGAATTTGTCGAGCGAGTTGAGGATCCCGCCGAGCAGCGATGCCAGCGAAATCAGCGCGAGATAGGGGAGGGTGATCCGCGAGAGCATCACCGCGAACGCAAACTGCGCCTCAGTCGGGTTCTGCCGCGCAAACCCGCCCGAGAGCAGCCAGGTGATCGGATAAGCCGCGAGCAGCAGCGCCACCGTGAACACGATCAGCACCGGCAACAGCACCGCCAGCGCGCGTTCGGCAAAGACGTATCCGCCCGCGATGCCGTCGGGCCCGGCGGCGCGTCGGTTGAACATCGGGATGAACGCGGCCGAAAATGCGCCTTCGGCAAACAACGCGCGGAACATGTTGGGCAGGCGGAACGCCACGCCATTGAACGCATCCGACGCGAACCCCGCGCCGACATAGCGCGCCGCCAGCGAATCGCGCAGCAAGGCGAGGATGCGGCTGACCAGCGTCAGGCCCCCCACCGAGCCGAGCGATTTGACGAGGTTCATGTGGTGCCTTCTAGCATTCCGACATCTGTTCGTCCTGAGCCTGTCGAAGAACCGATCCTCGTGCCGGCGGCAGGGAGGGGGGCTTCGACAGGCTCAGGACGAACGGAGGGTGGCATCCATCGCTCGCGGATGGCTCACGCCGTCCCGATCGTCC
>NZ_JBBATX010000150.1:0-5109 GCF_040398505.1 Sphingomonas sp.
ATTACTATGGTGCCTTCGTGCTCGATCCCGATGGCAACAATATCGAAGCCGTTTGTCGACTGTTGGGCTAAGCGATCACCGCGTCAGCTTCTTATACGCCAGCCGCGTCGGCCTGTCCGCCGCATCGCCCAGACGGCGGCGCTTATCGGCTTCGTAACTCTCGAAATTGCCCTCGAACCATTCGACATGGCTGTCGCCCTCAAACGCCAGGATATGCGTGGCGAGGCGATCGAGGAAGAAGCGATCGTGGCTGATCACCACGGCGCATCCCGCGAACGACTCCAGCGCCTCTTCCAAAGCGCGCAGCGTTTCGACGTCGAGATCGTTCGTCGGCTCGTCGAGCAGGAGGACGTTGCCACCCTCCTTGAGCATTTTCGCCAAATGGACGCGGTTGCGCTCACCGCCCGACAGCTGGCCGACCTTCTTCTGCTGGTCCTGGCCCTTGAAGTTGAACGCGCCGACATAAGCGCGCGTGCCCAGCTCCTGCTTGCCGAAGCGGAAGATTTCGAGCTTGTCCGAAATCTCCTCCCACACCGTGTTGGTCGGGGTCAGATCGTCGCGCGACTGATCGACATAGCCGAGCTTGACCGTCTGACCGACTTCGATCGATCCGCCATCGGGCTGCTCCTGCCCGGTGATGAGCTTGAACAGCGTCGATTTACCCGCGCCGTTCGGGCCGATCACGCCGACGATCCCGCCCGGCGGCAGGACGAAATCGAGATTGTCGAACAGCAATTTGTCGCCATACGCCTTGGTCAGGCCCTTGGCCTCGATCACCTTGCCGCCGAGCCGCTCGGGCAACTGGATGAGGATCTGCGCCTTACCGACGGCGCGGTTTTCCTGCTTCTCCATCAATTCGTCGAACGCGCGGATACGCGCCTTGGACTTGGTCTGGCGCGCCTTGGGGGTCTGCCGCATCCAGGCGAGCTCGTCCGAAATCGCCTTGGCCTTGCCCTGCTCCTCGCGGTCCTCCTGTTCGAGCCGCTTGACCTTCTTTTCGAGATAGCCCGAATAGTTCGATTCATAGGTATAATAGCGCCCGCGATCGAGCTCGAGCACCCAATTGACGACGTTATCGAGGAAGTAGCGATCGTGGGTAACGAGGATGACATTGCCGACATAGTCGCGCAAATAGTTTTCGAGCCACGCGACGCTTTCGGCGTCGAGATGGTTGGTCGGCTCATCGAGCAGCAGGATGTTGGGCTTTTCGAGCAGCAGCTTGCACAAAGCCACGCGGCGCTTTTCACCGCCTGACAGATTGGTGACGGAACTGTCGCCGGGTGGGCAGCGCAAAGCCTCCATCGCGATTTCGAGCTGGTTGTCGAGGCTCCAGCCATCGACCAGATCGATCTTTTCCTGCAATTCGCCCATCTCGGCGAGCAGCGCGTCGAAATCGCAATCCTCGGGCGGATCGCCCATGATCGCGACGATCTCATTATAGCGATCGACCATGCCCGCGATCGGACCCGCGCCGGCGCGGACATTGCCGATCACATCCTTGGTCTCGTCGAGCTTAGGCTCCTGTGGCAGATATCCCACCTTGATGCCGTCGGCGGCCCACGCCTCGCCGGTGAAATCGGGATCGATCCCGCCCATGATTTTCATCAGCGTCGACTTGCCCGATCCGTTCGGCCCGATGATCGCAATCTTCGCGTCGGGCAGGAATTGGAGCGAAATGTTGTTGAGCACCGGCTTGGGCGCACCGGGGAAGGTCTTGGTCAGGCCCTTCATCACATAGCTGTACTGCACGGCCATCGGCTGCGGGCTCCGGGATAGAGATGGGTGGGAATAATGACGCGGCAGATAGCGATGCGCGGCGGCGTTGGCAACGCGGGCGCGGTGCGGTAGCTTCAGTGCATGGAACGGATCGACATTTCGGACGACCGACGCGTGGCCGATCTGGTCGAAGCGGTCGAGCGCGGCGACGAGGTGGTGATCGTGCGCGACGGCGTGGTCGTGGCGGCTGTCGTCGCACCGACGCCGCCTGCGGTCGTCCCCGAGTCGCGACGGTTCGATCTGGCGGGGCTGGAGCGATTCCACGCAAAACATCCGATGCCGCATTTCGAGCAGAGCTGGAGCGACGTGATTCGCGAAATGCGCGACGAGAACGATCATTGAGGCAGTATTTCGACACCAGCGTCATTGGCACGCTGGTGTTTCGCGCCGGCGATTGGATCGCGCTGCGCCAGTGGCTTCTGCAAACCGGCCCTAGCCTGATCTATAGCGATTTCGGGATTGGCGAGCTCGTCTCGGCGGTCGGGCGGCGCGTTCGAATGCACCAGCTTGGCGAAACCGAAGCCCGCAAACTGCTGATCGACCTTCCCATGCTGCTTCATCACTGGTCCTGCGTGGCGATCGACGCCGCCGATATCGCACTGGCGACATCGTATATGGCGCATTTCGAACTCGGCTTACGCTTGCCCGATGCGATTCACATTGCTGTCGCGCAACGTCTCGGGCTTACACTGGTATCAACCGACATCCGCCAAGTCCGCGCGGCTGCGACGCTCGGTATCGCTGCCATCAACCCCTTGCACACAGACGGGACTCACTCTTGACCAAGCTTCGTGCCCTCGCCCCCTCGCTCCTGCTCGCCTCGACGCTCCTTGCCGCGCCCGCCTTTGCACAGCGCACGGCCCCAGCGGCGGCGGTCGTCGATCCCGCGATCGCGATGCTGCGCGACGCGGCGCTCACCGACGATGTCGCCTATGACATCGTCGAAGGGTTGACGACCGAGATCGGCCCGCGCCCGGACGGATCCCCGGCAGAGGAACGCGCGCGGCAGTGGGCGGTCGCGAAGCTCAAGGCGCTGGGCTTCAAGAACGTGCGGATCGAGCCTTATGCATTGCAGAACGTCTGGGTGCGCGGCGCCGAGACCGCCGAGATTCTGTCCCCCTACCCCCAGCCGCTGCGCCTGACCGCGCTCGGCAATTCGGGCGCGACGCCGCCCGAGGGCCTGACGCTGCCGGTCGCCTATTTCGCGAGCTTCAACGATTTGCTGCTTGCCCCCGCCGGCAGCCTGACCGGCCGAATCGCGTTCGTTTCGAATGCGATGCAGCCGACGCAGGACGGCTCGAGCTACGGATCACAAGGCGCGGCCCGCTTCGTTGGGCCGAACATTGCGGCGACCAAGGGGGCGGCGGCGATCGTCATCCGCTCGATCGGCACCGATCATGGCCGCGGCCCGCACGCCGGGAACACCAATTTCGCGCCCGGCGTGACGCCGATCCCGGCGGCGGCGCTCTCGGTCGCCGATGCCGAAAATCTCGAGCGGATGGTCAAGCTCGGCAAGCCGGTGACGCTGCATCTGACACTCACCCCGACCATCGCGCCGACACGGATGTCGGGCAATGTCGTGGCCGAAGTGCCAGGGACCGAACCGGCGGCGGGGACGATCCTGATCGGCGGGCATCTCGATAGCTGGGATCTGGGCACCGGTGCGATCGATGACGCATCGGGGGTCGCAATTACGACTGCCGCCGCCAAGCGCGTGATGGATGCGGGCAAGCACCGCCGCACGATTCGAATCGTGTGGTTCGGCGATGAAGAAACCGGCGGCTTTGGCGGCATCGCCTATGCCAAGGCGCATGCGGGCGAGGTGCACGCATTGGCGGCGGAATCCGATTTCGGGGCGGACCGCGTGTGGCGCTTCGAAACCAATTTGCCCGAAACCGCAAAGCCGCTCGCCGATCGCCTCGCGGTCGCGCTCGCGCCGATCGGGATTGTCCGTGGGAGCGGCGTCGGGGGTGACGGGACCGATGTCGGGCCGATGCTCAGGACCGGTGTTCCCGCGATCGACCTCAACCAATCGGGCCTGCGCTACTTCGATTGGCACCACACGCCGGAGGATACGCTGGACCGAATCGATCCCGAACAATTGCGGCAGAATGTGGCGGCGTGGACGACGATGCTCGCGATCGTCGCCGATGCGCCGGAGGCGATGGGGCCGGTTACGCCGAAAAAATGATTGAACTCACCCTGTCGCAAATACGGCAAAATCGTGGCGAATTGGGAACTTTGTGGCAGTTTGACGATTGACGCACCCAAGCAGGACGCTATGCCACCGGACTTCGCGGCGGCGCTGGGCTGCTTCGAACCCTATCTATTGCTTGGGAGCAATTGCATGACGAAGATCGCCCTTGTTCTCGTCGCCGCTGGCCTGGTTTCTCTCGCCGCGTGCAACAAGAACCCAGAAGCCGCCGCTATCGAGAACAATGCCGCCATGATGGCAGACGGCATCGACAACAATGCAACAATGATGGACCAGATGGCCGACAATTCGTCGAACGCGATGGCTTCGGACATGATGGCAAACTCGGCTGACGCGATGCGCGACACCGCCGACAACGTTCGTGATGCGGGCGCGGCAAAGGCCGACAACGTTGCCAAGTAAGACAGGTGTAGGGCGTTCCGCCCTGCTCTGACAAATCGGGCGCTTCCCCTGCGGGAAGCGCCCTTTTTTTTGGGGCTATTCCGCCGTCACTGCGTCGAGCATGACGAGTTGCCCGGCAATGTCGCGGCGATACCCCGCCACGCGTGGCGACAGCGCAAGCGCCCGCGTCCAATACCGTCGCGCCGCCACGAAGTCCCCGGTTTCGGCATAGGCAAGCCCGCGAAAATAGGGTGGTGCCGGATGCTGCGGTGCGAGCCGCGCCGCCTGGTCGAAGGCAAACATGGCAGCGGGCGACATCGCGCCGTCATGTTGCGCCAGCGCCGTGCCGTAGCCAGTCCACAGCGTCAGACTGCGTGGATAGGTGTTGAGCCCGAGCAGCACGACTTTCGTCCCGCTGCCGCGGCTGCCGCTGCGCATCAGCGCATCGGACGCGATCAGATACGCCCCGTCCCCGGTAAATTGCCCAAGCATCGCGCCGCGCAAGGCAGTCGATGCAGGATCGATAATGACCGGCTCGCGATTAGCTACGGTCGGACGACCCGTAAGGGACGCGTGCTGCTGCAGCGCGTAGCCGCTCGCACCCAGCAACAGGGCCGCTCCGACCACGGCCCATAACGGCCGCGCCAGTCCGGCGCACCACAGGCCCAAGCCGGTCAGAAGCGCGATCACCGCGAGCGAGACCCAACCATTCATGGCGCAAGAGTCGATAGAAGCAT
>NZ_JBBATX010000151.1:0-5106 GCF_040398505.1 Sphingomonas sp.
TAACCCCTCCGCTGAAGGGGAGGGGCTTTAATCCGACAGCTACCGCGTCCCCACCATTTGCTCGGCCATGATCGCGTATTTCTCAGCCGGCGGCGCGTAGGTCGCGTCCTCGTCGACCAGCAGGCTCCAGCCCTTTGGGCCGAGCACTTCGATCGGGCGATAGCGGATCTTATAGTCCATGCGCGGCGATCCCTTCACCCAATAGCCGAGATAGACATAGGGCAGCCCGACGCTGCGCGCGCGCAGGATGTGGTCCATGATGATCTGGCTGCCAAGGCCGCGGCGATGTTCATTGTCGGCATCGAAGAAGCTGTAGATCATCGACAGCCCATCGGCTTGCTGATCGGTCAGGCAGGCCCCGACGAGCTTGCCGCGTTCGCCGTGCACCGATGGCTCGCGATATTCGACGATGAAGCTGTTGACGGGCGAATGCTCGACCATGTCGGCATAGTCGCCCTCATCCATCTCCGCCATACCGCCGCCGGGGTGACGCGAGGCGAGGTAGCGCCGGAGCAACTGGAACTGCTCGTCGGTCGCCCAGGGGCGGCAGGCGGAGACTTCGAGATCGGCATTGCGCTTCACTTGGCGGCGCTGCGTCGCATTCGGCACGAAATCGGCGGTGACGACCCGCACCGAAACGCACGCGGTGCAGCCCGCGCAGCTCGGCCGATACGCGACCGATTGGCTGCGGCGGAACCCGATCCGGCCAAGCGCGTCGTTCAAGTCCGATGCCTGGTCACCGCGCAATTCGGTGAAGACCTTACGCTCCTGCCGACCGGGCAAATACGGGCAAGGCGAGGGGCTGGTGACGAAGAATCTGGGAAACCGAAAGGGTGCAGTCACCGTGAAAGGTTTCCTCAAGTCTGTCCGCGCCGCCCCGATGCCGACTGCTGCGAAGCGTTATGAATCAGCGGGAACGTGATGAAAAGCCGCTTTACCATGATTGGTGGTTAACGCAGGCCGAGGTCGACCGATTTCTACTACTAAAGAATGATGCACGGTTTTGCGCGCGCCGAAAAGGGGCGCGCGACTCGGTTCGCCGCACGCCCGATTCCACTCGTCACACTCTTGGGATTATGCCAGTTCGATGGTGCTCACATCGTAATCGCTCGCGCGCAACGCGGCGAGCAAGCGGTCGAGATGCGCCTTGTCGCGCGTCTCGCACTCGACTTCCAGACTGAGGCCCTTGGCGGGGAGATTGGTGAAAATCCGCTGGTGCGCGAGTTCGAGGATATTGACGCGCTGCTGTTCGAAGATCCGCGCGACGTTGAACAGTGCGCCCGGCTGATCCTGCAAGCGGACGCGTAATCGCGCGAGCCTCCCTGAGCGCGCCAGGTCGCGCAGCAGCACGTTGGCGAGCAAGCGCGTGTCGATATTGCCACCGCACAGCACCACGCCGACAGTCTTGCCGGCGAAGCGTTCGGGATGTTGCAGCAATGCGGCCAGCCCCGCTGCACCGGCCCCTTCGACCACCGTCTTTTCGATCTGCAATAACAGGCTAACCGCTTGCTCCAGGCTGCGTTCGCTGACGAGGACGATGTCGTCGACCAGCGCCTCGACCATTTTGGAGGTGATCGCGCCCGGTTCCTTGACCGCGATGCCCTCGGCGAGCGTGTCGCCTGCGCACGGCATGTCGGTGCCCTTGATGCGGTTGTACATCGACGGAAAGAGTTCGGCCTCGACCCCGATCACCTCGATTGGGTGATCCGCGGCGGCGGCGACCACCGCCATGCCCGAAATCAGCCCCCCGCCGCCGATCGGCGTCAGAAAGGTGTCGATTGCGGGCACGTCCTCGAGCATTTCGATCGCGACCGTACCCTGTCCGGCGATGACGCGTACGTCATCGAACGGGTGGATGAAGGTCAGGCCACCGTTCGCCTCCAGCTCGCGGGCGTGGGCATAGGCGGCATCGAACGTATCGCCGTGGAGCACGACGGTGGCACCGTGCCCCTCGGTCTGCGTCACCTTCACCGTCGGAGTGTTGGTCGGCATCACGATCGTTGCGGGAATGCCGAGCCGGTTGGCGTGATAGGCAAGGCCCTGCGCATGGTTGCCGGCCGATGCGGCGATCACGCCGCTGGTGCGCTCCGGCAGTTGCAACAGCGTGTTGAGCGCGCCGCGCTCCTTATAGGCTGCGGTGAATTGGAGATTCTCGAACTTGAGATAGACCGTCGCGCCGGTCAGTTCGCTCAGCGTGTGGCTGATGAAGAACGGGGTGCGCACGATCTGCGCGGAAATGCGCGCGTGTGCCGCCTGCACATCGGCCAGCGTGACGGGGAGGGTTTCGGGCGCGGGGCGGATGTGAATAGCCATGCCGCGCCGCCTAGACCATCTGGCGCGGCGGGGAAACATTGCTTATCGCTTGGGCCATGCAAAGCACCTCTTTCACCGCCCGCGCCGCCTGCCTGCTGGCCGCGCTCCTGCTTCCCACCCCCGCCTTCGCCGATGCGCTGGTCGATAACGTCAACGGCATCACGCTCGATCAGGACGGCAAGGTCGTCCGCTTCACCGGGCTGCTGATCTCGCCCGAGGGCAAGGTGGTCAAGCTGCTGGCCGAGAATGACAAACGCCCGGCAAAGCTCGACTGGCGCTCGGATCAGCACGGCAAGGTTCTGCTGCCCGGCTTCATCGACGCGCATGGCCATGTGCTGGAATTGGGCTTCCGCGCGCTCGAACTCGATCTGTCGGGCACCAAGACGCTCGACGAGGCCAAGGCCGCGATTGCGGCCTATGCCGCCGCTAACCCCGAGCGGAAATGGATCGTCGGTGGCGGGTGGAATCAGGAGGTATGGGGCCTCGGCCGCTTCCCGACCGCGGCCGATCTCGATGCAGTGGTGAACGATCGGCCGGTGTGGCTGGCGCGCGCCGATGGACACGCCAGCTGGGGCAATAGCGCGGCGCTGAAGGCGGCGGGGGTCACCGCCAAATCGGTCTCGCCGGCGGGTGGGCGGATCGAAAAGGTTGGCGCGGAGCCGAGCGGCGTGTTCGTCGATGCGGCGCAAGCTTTGGTCGAAAAGGTCGTGCCGCAACCGCTGCCCAAGGAACGCGATTACGCCTTTCAGAAAGCGCAGGACATCCTGCTCGGCTATGGCATCACCGCCACCGCCGACATGGGCAGCAGCCTCGACGACTGGCTCGCTTACCGCCGCGCGGGGGATGCCGGGAATCTCCGCGTGCGGATCATGTCCTACGCCTTCGGGGTCGATACGGCGGTGCGCGTCGGCGGGACCGGGCCGACGCCGTGGCTCTATGCCGACAAGCTCCGCATGGGCGGGGTCAAGCTTTACGCCGATGGTGCGCTCGGATCGCGCGGGGCGTGGTTGAAGCAGCCGTATCGCGACGCGCCGGGCCAATCGGGCGCGGGCTTCATGTCCGACGACGTGATCCGCAATCTGATGAGCCGCGCCGCGCTCGATCACTTCCAGGTCGCGGTCCATGCGATCGGCGACCGTGCCAACATGGAAGTGCTCGACGCGATCGACGACATGGTCGGGACCTATAAGGGTGATCGGCGCTGGCGGATCGAACATGCACAGATCGTCGATCCGGCCGATCTCCCACGCTTCGGCAAGAATGGCATCATCGCCTCGATGCAACCGACGCACCAGACCAGCGACCGCACGATGGCCGAAGCGCGGCTGGGGCCGGATCGGCTGGCGGGGGCCTATGCCTGGGCATCGATGCTCAAGAACGGCGCGACGCTGGCCTTCGGATCGGATTATCCGGTCGAAAAGCCCGACCCCTTCGCGGGCTGGGCTGCAGCCTTCACCCGGCAGGGTGCGGACGGCGAGCCCTATGGCGGGTGGCGCCCCGAGGAACGTGTCTCGCGCGAGCAGGCGTGGTGGGCGTTCACCGGCGCGGCGGCCTATGCCGGGTTTGCCGAGGAGAAGTTCGGGCGGCTGGGCATCGGGCAACGCGCCGATTTCGTGATCGTCGACCGCGACCCGTTGCTGGCAAGCCCGACCGACCTGCGCGCGACCAAGGTCGAGCAGACCTGGGTGGGGGGCGAGAAGGTGTGGGTGCGGAAGTAACGGCGGAAAGTTAGGCTAAGGTTAGGCATAAACGCAGCGTGCGCACCGCCGTTTTCTTGCGGCTAAAGTCGCAAAGGTCACGCGATGCGCGCGGTTTTGCGCGCGGAAGGTCACGGGAAAGTCACGCAGAATGCGGAGTGTGCCGCAGCGGGCCTTTGTGGCGTGCGTGGCGATGTGGTGGCGCGGCAGTGTCAAAGAGCGCGGGCGGGAGAACCCGGATCGGGAGTATGGCAGAGTGGGGGCGCGTAGGACATCGTCAGCTCACGCTCGCGCCAATTGTATTGACATTGTAGATACAAATGCGGTAGAAACATCGCATGGTCGAGACTCGTTTACGCCCTGAAACAGCGCCCGGTTCGGGCATCGAGCGCGCCGATACGTCGAGCACGAAGGGCAGCATCAATCTGCGGATCGAAGCGCAGACGCGGCAGTTGATCGACGATGCGGCGGCGGTGCTGGGCAAGACGCGGACTGAGTTCATGATCGACAGCGCGCGGGCCCTCGCGATCGATGTGTTGCTCGATCAGCGCCTGTTCGTGCTTGACGCGGGGCGGTACGATGCGTTCGTCCACGCGCTCGACAACCCGCCAGCCCCCGGCCCCAAGCTGCGCGCGTTGCTGCGGCGGACGCCGGCCTGGGATGCCTGACGCGCTGCGACCGACCTCGCGATGACGCTATCGGCCCCCGTTCCGCTGTCGCCTAGCCACGATCTTGCCGGGTTCGATTGCGGCGAGATGGCGCTCAACGATTGGTTGAAGCAGCGCGCGCTGAAGAATGAGAGCCGCTTCTCGCGGACCTACGTCGTGTGCGACGACAATTGCGTGGGCGGCTATTTCTGCATTTCGGCCGGGTCGGTCGAGCGCGTGGCTGCCCCCGGTAAGGTTCGCCGCAATGCGCCCGATGTGATTCCGGTGTCGATCATCGGGCGGCTCGCGGTTAGCACGGCCTATGCCGGCCGCGGGTTGGGCGCGGACATGCTGTCGGACGCGCTGCGCCGGATCGCGGTGGCGGCGCAAAGCATCGGGATCGGCGCGGTGCTGGTGCAGGCGAAGGATGACGCGGCGAAGGGATTCTA
>NZ_JBBATX010000152.1:0-5088 GCF_040398505.1 Sphingomonas sp.
ACCCGGTGGAGCAAAGGCGAAGCCGATCCGACGATCGACAAGCAGACCGCGATGGCGCAGCTCCGCTGGGTCGCCGCGCGGCTGGGGGATTTCTATGCGCCCGATGAAGTGCGGCTGTGGCTGCAATCGCCGCACCCACAGCTTGACGGGATGCGTCCCTATGATCTGATCGTCGACGGGCGGACGCGCGATGTGCTCGAAGTGATCGAGCGGCTGGACAGCGGGGTGTATCTCTAGGTGAGCCGCCGCCGCGCGCTCGACGACCGGCTGCTCGATCTCGTCGGGGCGATCGAGGGGACGCGGTTCGACGGCCCGATGTGGCGCGTGGTGCGCGAAGGTCGCGACGTGCTCGACGGATCGCGCGGATCGGGCCGGTGGAACAGCGCGGAGATGTCGGTGCTGTACGGCGCGGCCGAGCGCGACGGGGCGATTGCCGAGATTCATTTTCATCTGAGCCGGGGGCAATCGGTGTTCCCGTCGCGGATGCGGCACGACGTGTTCGAACTCGCGGTGACGGCGCGCAAGGCGCTGGTGCTGGCGGACATGGCGCAGCTCCGGCGGCTGGGGGTGGAGGATCGCCGCTATCGCGAGATGTTGTATGAGCGCACGCAGGAAATCGGCGCGGCGGCGGCGTTTCTTGGCTTTGACGGGATGATCGTGCCGTCGGCGCGGTGGGAGTGCCGGAACATCATTTTGTTTCTCGACGCGATCCAGCTCGACGAGGTGCGCACGGTTTCGCGCGAGCCGGTCGATTGGGCCGCGTGGCGGAAGGCGCATGCCTGAACGCAGGCTATGTCCTACAGCCCCCAACCCGCGATACATACCCCGCTCCTTTTCGCGAACGAAGGAGCAGGACAATGGACAGCACCGGGGACCGCCCGACCAAGCCGCGCTGGACGGCGGACACCGAGATTGCGTTTTTGCTCGCGCTGCGGATGCACGGGACGGCGACGGCGGCGTGTCGGGAGATTGGGCGGCCGTTCAGCAGCGTGGCGCTGCGGCGAAAGGAGAGCCCGGACTTTGCGGCGCGGTGGCAGGCGGTGTTCGACGCGAAGCCGTGGGCGAAGATCGCCGCGGAGAAGGCGAAGCTGGCGGCGATCGATCCGGTCGATCTGGAGGCCGATGCGGGCGAAATGCCCAATCGCGCGCGCGTCGACGGGTGGACGCCGCTGCGCCAGCGCGCCTTCCTCCGCGCGCTGACGGCGACGGGGGAGATTGAGAAAGCGTGCAAGCTCGCGCGGATTTCCAATACGGCGGTGCGCAAGGCGCGCGCGGCCTATCCGAGCTTTGCGGCGGCGTGCGACCGGGCGATCGCCAAGGCCGAGCCGACGCTCGAACAGATTGCGGTCGATCGCGCGATCAATGGCGTCGCCGAGCCGGTCTATCATGCCGGTCAGGTCGTCGGGCACAGAAGGCGCTATTCCGACGCGCTGATGCGCGATGCGTTGAAGCGCGAGGATGCGCGGCTCGGCACGCACAAGACCAAGCGCGATCTGGTGGCCGAGGCGAAGGCGGCGGCGGCGCTGGCGGGCGGGACGTTTGACTTGCCGAGCGACATGGCGGCGGTCGAGGCGGCGCTGCTCAAGAACCTCGGCGGGATGCGGCGGCGGATGCTGCGCGAGGCGGCGCTGGAGGCGGAGCGGTTGCTCGCCGCCGGGCTGGTGCCGTGAGCCGCTGCCCGGCGCGGGTACGGTGAACCCCGGATTGACATCCTTTGCGACCAAAGTTCGCTAGGTTTGCCCTACCATGCTTGGTATGTCCGATCCTGACGGACACGGCGCACCGGCGCACCAAAAGACTTTGGGCGCGGGCTTGGAGGGGACGGAACGTGGCGGAAACGATTCTTGAGACGATCGAGCCGGACGCAGCCCCCGCCGAAACGCTGGACCTGACGACACCGGCGGGCCTGTCGGGGGCATCGCTTGCCACGCTGGCGGCATCGCTCGCGCTGGCGGCGTGTTCGGGTGGTGGTGGTGCGGGGACGACCGCGGGCGGATCGCCAACCCCGACGCCGGCCACCCCCACGCCAACCCCGATCGCGGCGGCGGCGGCCAGCCGCTTGCTCGGCCAGGCGACGATGGGCGCGACCAAAAGCGAGATTGCAAGCGTGCAGTCGCTCGGCTTCGATGGCTGGATCACCGCGCAATTCGCGCAACCGCGCGCGACGAGCCATTGGGACTGGCTGGTCGCCAATGGCTATAATGTCGCGGCCAATATCAACAACACCACCGGGTTCGATCCGACGATCTGGCGGCAGATGATCGCCGAACCCGATCAGTTGCGCCAGCGCGTCGGGATCGCGCTGTCGGAGATGATGGTGGTCGGCGTCGACGGGCTGGTGCTCAACTGGAAGCAATTTGCCGGGGCGGCGTATTTCGACGTGCTGCTCGACAATGCGTTCGGCAATTTCCGCACGCTGATCGGTGCGATCACGACCAATGCCGCGATGGCGTCGTTCCTGACCTTTCTGGGCAACAAAAAGGGCAATACGACCACCGGCGCGCAGCCCGATGAGAATTACGCGCGCGAGCTGATGCAATTGTTCACGCTCGGGCTGTACCAGCTCAATGCCGACGGATCGGTCAAGACGAGCGCGGGCAAGCCGCTCGAGACCTATACCCCGGCCGACGTGTCGGGGCTGGCGCGGGTGTTTACCGGGCTGAACCTCGCCTCCGCGGTGAGCACCACGCCCGATCGCTACCGCGTGCCGCTGATCATGACCGCGTCGCAGCATGAGAGCGGGGCGTCGAGCTTTCTCGGCACGACGATCCCGGCGGGGACCGAGGGGATGGCGGCGGTGGGCCTCGCGCTCGATGCGATCTTCGCGCATCCGAACGTCCCGCCGTTCGTGTCGAAGCAATTGATCCAGAAGATGGTCACCTCCAACCCGTCCGCGGCCTATATCGGGCGCGTTTCGGCGGTGTTTGCGAACAACGGCGCGGGCGTGCGCGGCGACATGAAGGCCGTGATCCGCGCGATCCTGCTCGACGCCGAAGCGCGCGACGTCACCGCCGTGACCGCCAGCAACAGCGGCAAGCTGCGCGAGCCGGTCCACCGCCTGACCGGCTGGGCGCGGGCGTTTGCGGCGACGTCCCCGTCCAACGCCTGGACGATCGGCGATACGTCGAGTTCGAGCACACGGCTCGCCCAGTCGATCGGGCATAGCGCGACGGTCTTCAACTTCTTCCGCCCCGGCTATACGCCCGCCAATACCGCGATTTCGACCGCGGGGCTGGTCGCGCCCGAGTTCCAGATCACCAACGAGCTGAGCGTCGTCGCGTACGTCAATTACATGCAGGCGCTGATCGCCAATGGATCGGGCGATTTCAAGGCGGATTACAGCACGATCCTCACGCTGGCGGGCGACAGCCAGGCGCTGACCGACGAGGTCAATCTGGTGCTGGCGAACGGGCAGCTTTCCGCCGCGACCGTCGCCGCGATCAAAAGCGCGGTCGACAGCATCGCCAATAGCGGCGCGACCGGCCCCAGCAACCGCGTGATGACCGCGATCCTGCTAACGATGGCCTCGCCCGATTATCTGACCTTTAAGTAAGGACCGGACCGATGAACCCCAGCGACACCGGCTATCAATCGCGCCGCGCCTTCCTCAAACGCTCGGCCGCATTGGGCCTTGCCGGAAGCGCGATGCCGTTCGTCACCAGCCTCGCCGCGATCGGCGAAGCCGCCGCCGCCGTGACCACCGACTATAAGGCGCTGGTCTGCGTGTTCCTCTATGGCGGCAACGATTACGCCAACACACTGCCGCCGTACGATCAGGCGAGCTACAACCTCTATCAGGCTGCGCGCAGCAACATTGCGCTTGCGCGGACGGCGCTGGATGCGACCGTGCTCAATCCCGTAACCGCGCTGGCCGGCGGGCGGCAATATGCGCTGGCGCCGACGCTGGCACCGCTGCTGCCGCTGTTCAACGCGGGCAAGATGGCGGTGGCGCTCAACGTCGGCACGCTGATCCAGCCGACGACCAAGACGCAATATACCAACGCTTCCGTGCCGCTGCCGCCGAAACTGTTCAGCCATAACGACCAGCAAAGCTTCTGGCAGGCGAGCAACCCCGAGGGCGCGACATCGGGCTGGGGCGGGCGGATCGGCGATCTGTTCCAGAGCGGCAACGGATCCTCCACCCTCACTTGCATCAATGCGACGGGCAATGCGGTGTTCCTGACGGGCAAGACCTCGATCCAATATTCGGTCGGCACCAGCGGGCCGATCGCGCTGCTCGGCAATGGCAGTTCGCTGTTCGGATCGACCACGGCGGCGAGCACGCTGCGCACGCTGATGACGGGTACGCAGAGCAATATTTTCCAGAACGAACATGCCCGCGTGAGCAAACGCGCGCTCGATACCTATGCGCAAGTCAACACCGCGCTGGCCGGCGCACCGGTCGCGAATTTCCCCGGCTTTCCCACGCCCAACAGCCTCGCCGACCAATTGAAGATCGTCGCGCGGCTGATTTCCGTATCCTCCGAGCTCGGTGCGCGGCGGCAAGTGTTCTTCGTCTCGCTCGGCGGGTGGGACATGCACGATGCGCTCGTCACGGGCCATCCGACCCAGACCGGGCTGCTGGCGAATGCGATGAAGGCGTTTTACGATACGACGGCAGCGCTGGGCGTCGCCAACAAGGTCACGACCTTCACTGCCTCCGATTTCGGGCGGACGTTGCAATCGAACGACGACGGCTCCGATCATGGCTGGGGCAGTATGCATTTCGTGATGGGCGATGCGGTGCGCGGGCAGCGATTCTACGGCACGCCCCCGGCAATCGGCAACAACACGCCCGACGATGTCGGCCAGGGGCGATTGCTGCCGACAATGTCGGTCGACCAATATGCCTCGACGCTGGCGAGCTGGTTCGGGGTTTCGGCGAGCGACATGCCGACGGTGTTGCCGAATATCGGGAATTATAATCCATCGACATGGAATGTCGGGTTTGTTTGATGGGTTGGCCGGGGCGGTCTCCGCGCCGCCGGTAGCGGCTGCGCACGACGCTTTTTTTGGTGCGGAGCGATTCAGCGCGGTTGCGCGTTCGGGCTGATACGCGCAGCTAGTCGCGGCACGATCACAGGAGTT
>NZ_JBBATX010000153.1:0-4875 GCF_040398505.1 Sphingomonas sp.
TAACTCAATCCTCCCCGGCACGGGGAGGATCAGATCACCCCTGCCCCTCGACCATCTCGGCCAATTCGAGCCAGCGCAGCTCGGCGAGCGTCTTGTCCTCCTGCGCCTGGCCGATCGCTTCCATCAGCCGCTCGAACGCGTCGGGGTCGCGCGTGTAGAGATCGGGGTCTTCGAGCAGCACTTGATCGCGCGCGATCGCGGCGTCGAGCGCTTCGATCCGCTTGGGCAAGAGATCGTAATCGCGCTGATCCTTATAGGTCAGCTTGGCCTTCGCGCCCGGAACCGGCGCGGCGGTAGCGGACGTGGCGTTTTTGGCGATCGCGCCGCGCTTGGTGGGCGCCTTGGCTTTTCGCCGCCGTTCCCAATCCTCATAACCGCCCGCGACGACATCGACCGTCCCCGAGCCGTCGAGCCCGAGCGTGATCGTCACGGTGCGATCGAGAAAGTCGCGATCGTGGCTGACGATCAGCACGGTGCCGTCATAATCGCCAATCACGTCCTGCAACAGATCGAGCGTCTCGAGATCGAGATCGTTGGTCGGCTCGTCGAGCACCAGCAAATTGCTCGGCTTGGCGAATTCGCGCGCAAGCAGCAGCCGCGAGCGCTCGCCGCCCGACAACGTACCGATCTTGGCATCGAGCACGCCGGGTTCGAACAGGAATTCCTTCAAATAGCCGATCACATGCTTGCGGATGCCCTGCACCTCGACCCAGTCGCCGCCATCGGCGAGCACGTCGCGGATCGTCTTGTCGGGCTCCATCTTGCTGCGCTGCTGATCGATCACGATCCGCTCGATCGTCTTGGCGAAGCGGATCGTGCCGCCATCGGGCTCCAATTCGCCGGTCAGCAGCTTGAGCAGCGTCGATTTGCCCGCACCGTTCGCGCCGACAATGCCGATCCGGTCGCGCCGCGTGACCTTCAAGGTCAAATCGCCGATGATCGTGCGCTCGCCAAACGCCTTGGAGATGTGCTTGGCGTCGATCACCACCTTCGACTTGGCGTCGTCGGTGCCGATGGTGAGATTGGCGGACCCTTGCGGCCCGACCATCGACGCGCGCTCGGCACGCATCTCGACCAGCTTGGTCAGGCGGCCCTGATTGCGCTTGCGCCGCCCGGTGACGCCGCGCAGCAGCCAATGTTCTTCGAGCTTCAATTTGGCGTCGAGCTTCTCGGCATTGCGCGCTTCGTCGGCATAGACCGCTTCCGTCCACGCATCGAACCCGCCAAAGCCGATTTCGGCGCGGCGCAAATTGCCGCGGTCCATCCACAAAGTCTGTTTGGTCAGCTTGGTCAGGAAGGTGCGGTCATGGCTGATCACGACGAACGCGCCGCGAAAACGCTGGAGCCATTCCTCGATCCATTCGATCGCGCCGATGTCGAGATGGTTGGTCGGCTCGTCGAGCAGCAGCACATCGGGGTTTTGTGCGAACGCGCGGACGATCGCGGCGCGGCGGCGCTCGCCGCCCGAGGCCTTGGCGGCTTCACGCGTCAGATCGATGCCGAGCTGATCGGCGATCGCTTCGGCTTCGTGCCGTTGCGGCGCGTCGTCGCCCGACAGGACATAATCGGCGAGCGTCGTAAAGCCGGTCATCGCCGGTTCCTGTTCGAGCAGGATCACGCGCGTGCCCGGCACGATCGTGCGGCGGCCCTCGTCCGAATCGATGATGTTGCCGAGCAATTTCATCAGCGTCGTCTTGCCCGCGCCATTGCGCCCGATCAGCGCCAGCCGGTCGCGCGGACCGACGTGGATGTCCAATCCTCGAAAGAGCCAACCGGAGCCCTGAATGACTCCGAGATTTTCGTAAGCTAGGATTGGTGCAGCGGCCATATCGTTGGTCGTTACTGCGGTGCAGCATAACCCGCAACCTTACAAGTTTCTGAGCGGTGCATTCACAAGCTGTTCAATGCGTGTCACGTATGCGACGGCCATGACGATGCTCGTTTCCTTTATGATCGGACTTGCCACCGCGACGGCGCCTGCGCCGCTACCGGGCGCGCAGTTGCAGCACCGCGACCAGCGCGAGGCGTTTCGCGCGCGCCAGCAGGGCCGCATCCTGCCGCTGCGGGACATTGAAGGCCGCGTCTTGCCGACAATGCGCGGCAGCCAGTATCTTGGGTTCGACTTCGATACCGATCGCGGGATTTACACGTTGAAATTCCTGCGAGATGGAACCGTCATCTGGGTCGAGGTCGATGGGAGTTCGGGGCAAATCATCGGCCGAACCGGCAATTGAGCGCGGACCCCGCGCCGTCCAAAGGGAAAAATCACATGCGTGTTCTGATCGTCGAGGACGAACCCAATCTCGGCCAGCAATTGAAGGCGACGCTTGAAGGCGCCGGTTATGCGATCGACCTCGCGACCGACGGCGAGGAGGGCCATTTCATGGGCTCGACCGAGAATTACGACGCGATCATCCTCGATCTGGGTCTGCCCGAAATCGACGGGCTGACCGTGCTCGATCGCTGGCGCAAGGAAGGCCGCACCGCCCCGGTGCTGGTGCTGACCGCGCGCGACAGCTGGTCGGACAAGGTCGCCGGCCTCGATGCCGGCGCCGACGATTATGTCGCGAAACCCTTTCAGTCGGAAGAACTGATCGCCCGCCTGCGCGCGCTGATTCGCCGCGCGGCGGGCAATGCCTCGGCCGAACTGACTGCGGGCGATGTCCGGCTCGATACGCGCAGCGGCAAGGTCACGCTGGCGGGCGAGCCGGTCAAGATGACCGCGCAGGAATATAAATTGCTCAGCTATCTGCTCCACCACAAGGGCAAGGTGGTCAGCCGCACCGAGCTGATCGAGCATATCTACGACCAGGATTTCGACCGCGATTCGAACACGATCGAAGTGTTCGTGACGCGCATCCGCAAGAAGCTGGGCCAAGATGTCATCACCACGATTCGGGGGCTCGGTTACAGCCTCGAGGATGTGAATGCCTGACCTGACCAACACGCCCCTATTGTCATCCCCGCGTAAGCGGGGACCCATCTCGTGGTGTCGGAGATGGGTCCCCGCTTTCGCGGGGATGACAAACGGAGGGTGACGTGGCTGAGGCCGACCCCTCCGAACGGGTAGCCACTTCGCTGCCGCCGATCGACATCGAGCCACGCCCCGCAATTCCGATGCGGACGACCGGCTCGCTCAGCCGGCGGATGATCCTGATTGCGGCGGGGTGGATCCTGCTGCTGCTGACCGGTGGCGGCTTTGCGCTCGACCGCGTGCTGACCACGGCCGTCACGCGCAATTTCGACGATCAGATCGAATATGTGCTGAATTCACTGATCACCTCGGCCGAGGTCGGGCCAATGGGCGAGGTGATCAACAATCGCGAGCTCGCCGATCAGCGCTTTCTCGAGCCCGGATCGGGGCTTTACTATCAGGTCAGCGCACCCGGCCAGGAACCCTATCCTTCACGCTCGCTCTGGGACAGGCAGCTCGCTTATGGCGGCGCGCATCGCGACCGCGACATCCATGCCTATGATAGCGACCAGTTCGTCGACAAGAACGCGGCACGCAAGGCTGCATCCGGCGCGGTCGCCGACGATACCGAACATGACGGGATGCTGCGGATCGTCGAACGCGACGTGAAGCTGCCGGGGTCGCCAGTATGGTGGCGGTTTCAAGTGGCGCAGAGCCGGAGCGGGCTCGACGCGCAAATCAAGGTCTTGCGCAAGACGCTGGTCCGCAGCTTCGCCTTGCTCGGCTTCGGGCTGATCGTGATGGCGGCGCTACAGACGTTCTACGGGCTGTGGCCGCTGCGGAAAGTGCGCGAGGAGATTGCCCGGATGCGCGCGGGCAAGGCGCGCCAGATCGAGCGACCGATGCCGATCGAAGTCGCGCCGATGGTCGAGGAATTGAACGGCCTGATCGCGCATAACGAGCGCCAGGCCGAAGAAGCACGGCGCCACGCCGGAAATCTCGCGCACGCGCTGAAGACCCCGCTGACCGTCATCATGAATGCGGCAACCGCGCAGGCCGACGATCTGAGTGAGACGGTCGTGCGCGAGGCGCGGACGATGCGGCGGCAAGTCGATCACCACCTCGCCCGCGCGCGCGCAGTCGGCCGACGTGGCTCGGCGCACAGCCGCGCCGATGTCTGGCCGAGCCTCGAATCGGTCGAGCGTGCAGTCGGGGTCCTCTACCGCCACGTCCGAATCGACGCTGATGGGCCGAGGGATTTGCAAGTTCATGTCGAACGGCAGGATTTGGACGAGATGCTCGGCAATCTGATCGAGAATGCCGCGAAATATGGTGGCGGCAGCGTGTTCGTGACCGTCGCGAAGCATTCGGGCTTCGTCGAGTTCCTGATCGAGGATGACGGCGTCGGCATCCCGGCGGAAGAGCGGCTGCGGATTTTCGATCGCGGCGTGCGGCTCGATTCGGGCAAGCCCGGCACGGGTCTTGGCATGGCGATCGTGCGCGATGTAGCCGAAATCTACGAAGGCACGGTCAGCCTGGAGGAAAGCGAGGACCTGGGCGGGCTGTTGGTCCGGTTGCGGCTTCCTGCCGCCAACTGAGCGCAGGCGACCCTGCTCAGCGCCGCCGCGATCGCTTCTTCGGCGGGATGACCGGCGTCCGCTCTTCGGTCAAATCGAAACCGCGTCGCTGACGATCGACGGCGGTTGCAGCGCGCCATTTGCCCTTGACCGGTTCACGGTACAAATCGATCGAACAGCGCGCGCACGTGGCAAAGACGCTGCCATTTTCGCTGCGCCGTGATTCGGCATTCCGGCGATGACCGACGACTGCGCAAACTAGGCCTAAAACACGGAACGGCACGCCTCACCCTCGATTTTTTTACTGCGACCGGACGCTGTCGCAAGCTTTGTTACGCAAGTGTAATGCACCAACGGGGACAGGGCGTCCACCATCGGATACCC
>NZ_JBBATX010000154.1:0-4713 GCF_040398505.1 Sphingomonas sp.
TAAGTCTTCACCGCGAAGATCTGGCCCGCGAAAAATTGATTGTCGGTGATCTGATGACGGTCGGCATGCCACGCCTCGGGCGGCAGCGTGGCGAGATAGGCATCAAGCATCGTGTAGAATTGCCCGATCGTCATCGCTTGCGGTCCGGCGGCGAGCGATGCCTTGAGCACGGGGAAGTCGGGCACCTTTTCGGGTTCCTCGATCTTCATCGCCTGTTTCATCGCATCGCGCGACAAGGGCAGCAGATGGATATCGAGCGGCGTGCCGTGCGGGCCGATATCGCCCGGCAGCGGCCCGGGATAGGTCGGCGGGGTAAGTTTGGGCGATCCGCCCAGCGCATTCAGGATGTTGCAGGCCAGGCACATGTGGACCATTTCCTGCAGCATCACCGAGCGAATTCGCGTCCCCGCCTCCGGGTTTTTACCCGGTGGGATCGAAAAGAGCGCGTAAAGATAGGGTGGGAGCGTACCGAACTCGACGCCGATTGCAGTCTGGAGCAGGTCGTACGCATCCTCCAGCGTGTCGAGCGGCCTGGCCTGCAGTCGGATCATAGCGAATCCCCCGATGTCCTTCATCACGGATCGCATTGTTTGCCGAGTCGCGGAAGCAAAAACAGTGTCGGATCGGAGTATTTTTGTAGTAATGCTCACGACATCTTAGCGTAAAAAACGCCAGACCTGCGGTGAACGCGCGTCGAGACGACAGACCTTGCTCAAGCTGTGCCGCACCGCATAGGTCGCGATCCGCGAATCGTAATTGGCGGCAGCGGGATCAGCGAAGTTCCAGTCGGGCGGATTGAAGGTCGAGAAGCCATTGATGGTGGGTAGCCGCCAATGCTCTGCCAGCAACATCGCGTCGACGTTATGCGGGTATAGCGCGGTGCGTTCGGCATCGATGTACAGCGGCGCATCGCGACGCGCGCTGACCACGTAGAAGCTGCGACAGTCCTTCGGGGGTGGCGGAAGCGACCATAAGGCCGCACCATCTTGAGTGCGGCTGACTTGCACCGGAACGTCGCTGCCGAACTGTTCGGCGATCAGCAGCGCGAGTATGCCCGCCAGCAGAACCGGCCGCCGTCCGGCCCAGTCGCGCGCGCACCTGCGCCATGCGCCAATGACGAGCAGCAGCACCGGCAGAATGAGGAACAATTGGAAGCGTAACACGACCCGCATCCCCTTCGCCCCTGGCACGAGATCGTAGACCAGCGCCCAGGCGGAGACGCTACCGACTCGGATCGTGAGCAGCCAGCACAGCAGGATTGCCGCCGCAAACGCCCGAAACCCGGCGTCGACTGCGTCCCCGCCAACGGCGCGCCGCCGGACAACGACCTGCCACATGGCGACGATGGCGAGGACGAACAGCAGCAGCGGGATGCCCGTGCCATGCTCGCCCTCGGGCATCGCATCACCCAGCAAGCGCACCAGCCAGCCCCACACATAATTGGCCGCGCCGACATTCACCGGATCAAGCGGCAGCACGAGATAGGGGAGCACTGCCTGATAGGCTTGCCCGCCGGTCTCGCGCGCCTTGGGCAGGTACACGCTCAGGAACGGAATCGCCGCGATCGCAAAGACGATGCCGCCGACTTCCAGCACCGCATTGTGCCGCACGACCACGCGCAGCAAGGCCATCGGACGCCACTGCCCGCTCATCACCACCCAGCACAGCGCGAAAATCGCGCCGAAGAAGATCGTGAACCACGCCATATAAAAGGCGGTGAACAGCCATGCTGCCAGCAATAGCGCGAGCCCGGCCGCCGCGCAGCACGCCGCCGTGCGCCGCCCCTCCCGCTCGGCGCTCGCCACCGCTACCCCAAGCAGCATCGCCACGGGCAACAAAGCGATGCTTTGCAATTGCGCGTGCCCGGCCTGAACCATCAGGCCATTGGCATTGGTGAAGAGGAAGGCGACCAGTAATCCAGCACCCCGGCCCCACCGCAACGCCCGCGCGACCAGCGCATAAGCCGCCAAAAAGCCGATTGTCTTGAAGGTCGCGATGTTGAGCGTATCGGCGAGGAACGGGTCGGCGACCAGTCGCCAAAAGGCATAGACCACCCCGTAGAGGAAATAGCCGTCATTATAGCCGAGCGTCGCCGGATAGGGATGGAAGTAGTTGGTGACGTTCCACGTCGACGCACCCGCCAGCACATTGCGCCAATGTTCGAGAATGCTGATCTCGATGATGCCGTCGGCGCGATCACTGAAGCCCTGATCAAAGCCGCTGGCGATCACCTTGCGGAAAAACAGCAGCATCGCGGCGACATAGGTCAGCGCCAGCGGCACCGGGCCGCGTCGCAACGCCCTCGAAACTGCTCCCTGCCCGCTCATCGCCGCAACCCTAGTGACGCGCACGCAATCACGCAAAATCCGGCCCGCTCATTATCCAGAGGCGTTGCGCCAAACCCCGGCCTGCGGCAACACCGTGTCACGATGTCGACAACAACCGTCCCTGCCCCGCCGCGACGCGTGTTCGTTCTCGGGGCGACCGGCACGATCGGGCAGGCGACGGTCCGTGCGCTGGTCGCGCGCGGGCATCATGTCGTGTGCCTGGTTCGCGCGAAGGCGGGGACGGGCGGCAAGATGTCTGCGACCGAGATTGCGGCAATGCTGCCCGGTGCCGAACTGCGCTTCGGCGATGTCACCGATCCGGCATCGCTCGCGCAAGACGGGTTTCGCGGCGAGCGGTTCGACGTGTTGCTCTCGTGCCTCGCCTCGCGCACCGGCGCGCCCAACGACGCCTGGGCGATCGACCACCGTGCGCATGTCGACGCGCTGGCCGCAGCACAGGCCGCAGGCGTGACGCACATGGTGCTGCTCTCGGCAATTTGCGTGCAGAAGCCGTTGCTGGCGTTCCAGCATGCCAAACTGGCGTTCGAGGCGGCGCTGATCGAATCGGGCGTGACCTATTCGATCGTCCGCGCGACGGCGTTTTTCAAATCGCTTTCGGGCCAGATCGAGCGCATTCGGCGTGGCAAGCCATTCCTGCTGTTCGGCGACGGGGCGCTGACCGCGTGCAAGCCGATCAGCGACGATGATCTCGGGCGCTATCTGGCCGAGTGTATCGATCTGCCCGCGCGGCATAATCGCATTCTCCCAATCGGCGGACCCGGTGCCGCGATCACGCCGCGCGAGCAAGGCGAGCGGTTGTTCGCGCTGTTGGGGCGCGAACCGCGCTTCACAGCGGTGCCGGTCAAGCTGCTCGACACGATCATCGCGGTGCTCGGCACGCTCGGTCGCGTGGTCCCGGTGCTGGCCGACAAGGCCGAGCTTGCCTGGATCGGGCGTTATTATGCGACCGAATCGATGCTCGTGCTCGACCCGGCGACCGGGCGCTACGATGCGGCAGCGACGCCTCCGACCGGCACCGAAACGCTGTTCGATTTCTATGCAAAAGCCATTAAGGGCGAGGCATTGGTCGATCGCGGCGACCATGCCGTTTTTTGATCCGGCGCACAGCAGCAGATAAGGAACGCATGACCGAAATCTCCACACGCTATGACGTACTGATCGTCGGTGCCGGCCATGGCGGCGCACAAGCCGCAATCGCACTGCGCCAGCGCAAATTTGTCGGGAGCATCGCGCTGCTCGGCGACGAGCCCGAGCTACCCTATGAACGCCCGCCTTTGTCGAAAGATTATCTGGCGGGGGACAAGCCGTTCGAGCGGATCCTGATCCGCCCGGCTGCCTTCTGGGCCGAGCGCGACGTGACGCTGCTGCCGGGGCGAACGGTGGTGTCGGTCGATGCCGCCGCCCACCGCGTGACGACGGCGGACGGCGCGAAGATCGACTATGGGACGCTGATCTGGGCAACGGGCGGGAGTCCCCGGCGGCTGACCTGTGCGGGGCACGATCTGCGCGGCGTGCACGGCGTGCGCACCCGCGCCGATGTCGACCGCATGATCGCCGAACTGCCCAGCGTGACGCGCGCGATCGTGGTGGGCGGCGGCTATATCGGGCTCGAGGCGGCCGCCGTGCTGACCAAGCTCGGCAAGCATGTCACCGTGCTCGAGGCGGCACCGCGTGTGCTGGCGCGCGTGGCGGGCGAACCGCTGTCGCATTTCTACGAGGCCGAGCACCGCGCGCACGGGGTCGATTTGCGCACCGACGTGCAGGTTGATTCGATCGTCGGGCAGGACGGCGCGGCGAGCGGCGTGCGGCTGGCCGACGGCACGGTGCTGCACGGCGAACTGGTCATTGTCGGGATCGGGATCATCCCGGCGGTTGCGCCGCTGCTGGCGGCGGGCGCGGCGGGCGGCAACGGCGTCGATGTCGATACGCTGTGCCGCACCAGCCTGCCCGACATCTTCGCAATCGGCGATTGCGCGGCGCATGCCAATGGCTTTGCCGATGGCGCGACGATCCGGCTCGAATCGGTGCAGAATGCCAATGACCAGGCGACCACGGTGGCGAAACTGCTGACCGGCGAAGAGCAGCCCTACGACGCGGTCCCGTGGTTCTGGTCGAACCAATATGATTTGAAGCTGCAGACCGTTGGCCTGTCGACCGGATACGACGCGCTGGTCGTACGCGGCGACAGCGCGGCGCGCAGTTTCTCGGTGATCTATCTGAAGCAAGCCCACGTGATCGCGCTCGACTGCGTCAATGCAACGCGCGATTATGTGCAGGGGCGCGCGCTGGTGGTGGCGCGCGCGGTGGTCGATCCGGGGTTGCTCGGGGATGCGAGCGTGCCGTTGAAGGAGATGGTTGGGGCTTA
>NZ_JBBATX010000155.1:0-4681 GCF_040398505.1 Sphingomonas sp.
CCCGCCGCACCCTTGATTGCGGACAGCGCCGCGTCCATGTGCCATCGGCAAGCGCGGGAGCAGCAAAATGGACGCACGTGGTGGTATTGGTGGGAGCTTGACCGGGCTCGACCTGCGCGCCGAGATCGATCGGCTGCGCAAGGACCGCAACGCCGTGATCCTCGCGCATTATTATCAGAAGCCCGAAATCCAGGATCTGGCCGATTTTGTCGGCGACAGCCTCGATCTGTCGAAAAAGGCCGCGGCGACCGATGCCGATGTCATTGCGTTCTGCGGCGTGCGTTTCATGGCGGAGACCGCCAAGATCCTGTCGCCCGACAAGATCGTCGTGCTGCCCGACATGGACGCCGGGTGCAGCCTGGAAGATAGCTGTCCGCCCGACAAATTCGCCGCGTTCCGCGCGGCACACCCAGACCATATTGCACTAACCTACATCAATTGTTCGACCGAGGTGAAGGCATTGTCCGACATCATCGTCACCTCGTCCTCGGCCGAGAAGATCCTCAGCCAGATCCCGCTCGACCAGCCGATCATCTTTGGCCCGGACAAGAACCTCGGCGGCTATCTGGTGCGCAAGACCGGGCGCGAGATGCTGTTGTGGCCGGGCGTGTGCATCGTGCACGAGGCGTTTAGCGAAACCGAATTGCTCAAGCTGCAATTGCAATATCCGGGCGCGCCGATCGCCGCGCATCCCGAATGCCCGCCCTACATCCTCGATCATGCCGATTATGTCGGATCGACCAGCGGTATCCTCGCTTATGCCGATCAGATGCCCGGCGACACGCTGATCGTCGCGACCGAGCCGCACATCATCCACCAGATGCAGAAAGCCGCGCCGCTCAAGAATTTCATCGGCGCGCCGGGGGCGGACGGCAATTGCAACTGCAACATCTGTCCGTACATGGCGCTCAATACGCTGGAGAAACTCTACGTCGCGCTGCGCGATTTGACGCCGCGGATCGAGATCGAAGAGGGCCTGCGCCTGCAAGCGAAGAAGAGCCTCGACGCGATGCTCGCGATGGCGAGCGGGACGGTGGGGATGGGCGATTTAGGGCCGGTGCGGGTTACGGGGGATTGAGGCGGTGACCTTCGTGCTCGACCGTTTCGACCTCCCCGCTTTCATCGCCTCCACCCTCGCCGAAGACCTCGGCCCTGGCGGAGACATCACCTCGGCCGCCGTCATTCCGGCGGAGGCGCGCTTCACGGGAACGATGGACAGCCGCGATGCGATCGTCGTTGCGGGACTTCCGATCGCCGAGGCGTTTTTTCGCGCGCTCGATCCCGATGTGGTGATCGAACGGCTGGTCGAGGATGGGCAGAGCGTACCCGCCGGAACCGATTTGCTGCGGCTCCACGGCCTCGCCCGCGCGATGCTGACCGCCGAACGCGCGGCGCTCAATACCGTGCAGCATCTCTCCGGCATCGCGACGATGACCCGCGCCTATGTCGATGCGATCGCCGGGACCGGCGCGACCTTGCTCGATACGCGCAAGACCATCCCCGGTCTTCGCGCGCTTGAGAAATATGCGACGCGGATGGGTGGCGCGACCAACCATCGCATGGGGTTGTGGGACGCCGCGATGATCAAGGACAATCATGTCGCCGTGGCGGGCGGCGTCGGCCCGGCGGTCGCGCGCGCGGTGGCGGCGGGGATCGCGCGGATCATCGTCGAGGTCGATTCGCTCGACCAGATCGAGCCGGGATTGGCGGCGGGGGCGACGCATCTGCTGCTCGACAATATGGACCCGGCGACGCTGCGCGCGGCGGTGGGGATCGTCGCCGGGCGCGTGCCGACCGAGGCATCGGGCGGGGTGCGCCTCGACACGATCCGTGCGATTGCCGAGACGGGTGTGACCTTTGTCAGCGTCGGACGCTTGACGCAGTCGGCCCCGGCGGCCGATATCGGACTGGATTTCGCGGCAATTTGAGGGGCTAAGCGATGCGGACGATGTTGGGGATCGGGTTTGCGGCGTTGATCGCGCTGCCGGGCGTGGCGGCGGCGCAAAGCTATCAATGCACGGTGCCGTCGACTGTCCCGCGCCCGCGCCCCGATCTTGCGTCTGCCAGCCAGCCGCAGCGGGTGCGGCCGATCAGCGGCTATACGCTCGCGCTGACCTGGGCCGCGCAATATTGCCACAGCAACGCGCGCGACGCATCGGCGCGGTTCGAGTGCCAGAGCGGCAACCGTTTCGGCTTCACGCTGCACGGCCTGTGGCCCGACGGGATCGGCAAGGAATGGCCGCAATATTGCACCACGACGACGCTACTGCCGCCCGCGGTGATCAAGCGGAACCTGTGTGCGACCCCGTCGGTGCAATTGCTCCAGCACGAATGGGCCAAGCACGGCACGTGTATGCAGACCACGCCGGCTGATTATTTCGCGCGCTCGACCGGCCTGTACGGCAAGCTGCGCTACCCCGACATGGATGCTTTGTCGCGCAAGCCGCTCAATGCCGGTCAGTTCGCCGATGCTTTCGCGGCAGCCAATCCCGGCGTCCCCGCCAATGCCGTGCGCGTCACGGCCAACCGCAAGGGCTGGCTCGATGAGCTGTGGCTCTGCCTCGACAAGAGCTTCGCGTACACACGCTGTGAAGCCAATTCGGGTGGATTGGCCGCCAACGCGAGCCTCAAGATCTGGCGCGGTCGCCGCTGACGTTCAGCGCCCCTCGATCACCGCCGTCGCGGGATGATGCTTGTCGAGGTGGCGCTTGATGATTCGCAAATTGCGCGTGTTCGAGCGGAAGAAGAAATCGGGGATCGCACCGACGAACGGGATCAGGCCTAGTACGAAATCCACGCCGACATTGCCGAACATCCGCGCCATCTGCGTCTTCGACATGCCGAGATTGCGCGCTTCCCACACCATCCACGCGCCCATCGCAGCGCCGATCGCGTCGCCGCCGACCGGGATCAGATCGAGGATCACGTCGAGCCCGACCCGGCGATTGATGACCGGGATCACGAACAGACCCTCGAGCAAATGCTCCATCGCCTCGATCCGCTTGCGCACCGCCGCCGGATTACGCCCGGTGTAAGCGGTGGCGAAGTCGCCAAAGGGCGGGGGGCTCATGCGGGTGGTCTTGTCTGCCATGTCACCTCAATTGGGGTCGTTCCGGAGGTGATTCAACGGGTGCCAAGCGCGCGAGTTCCCGGTCCAGGCGCGCAACCTGATGCTGACCAGCGACCAGCGCAGCGGGCGCGCGAGCGGAATGAAGGCGACATCGCTCGCCAGCGCCGCATCCGCTGCGGCGATTTGCTGCGCGCGCAGGCGTGGCGAATCGGCATCGCGTGCGGCGTCGATCGCGGTTTGCGCTGCCTCGCTGCAGGGTTGGCAGGCCGTCGCGACGTACCAACGGCCGCTGTCATAGGGTGCAACCGCATCGATCAGGCGGAGATCGGCCGGCGCATCGATCGCAACGCGCTCGGGCGTGATGCCGAGCGCGAGGAGCGCCACTCCGACATAGCCATAAAGCAGATTTGCCCCCGGACCTTGCGGCAAGGCGATGCGGAGGCGGAGTTCGCCCGGATGCGACGCTTGCGAGCGGGCAATACGGGCGCGCGGCGTAGGATCGTCCGCCGCTGGCTCCGCCGCCCATGCCGGAGTCACCGGCGGCGCGCCCGAATCGAGCTGTTCGGGGAGCAGCTGCACGGCAGGTTCCCAATCCGGTGAAATCGCCGCCGCGAACGCTGCGCGATCAATTATGCGCGCGATCGCGGCGCGATTTGCGGCGTCAGCGAGCACGCCGCTGCGATTGACCACCGCCAGCCCGAATAGACCCGCCGCCGGATCGAAACGGCGATTGAGCGGCGCGATTTGCGTCATCATCACCAGCGGCCAATCGGCAAAGGTGCCCCCCGTCACCAAATTCGCCTCACGCCGGTCGAACCGGGTGATCGCGCGCGCCGCGCGCTCGCCGATCAAGCGGATATTGGCGGCGGGTGATGGCTCGACCACGTCGTCGTCGGGGCTGCGCGCCGGATCGAACGCCGGTCGGAGTAAGACGGTGCGGCGACGCTGCGACACGATTCGATACGGTCCGCTGCCGCCCGGCGGGGCGACGCGCAGGATCGCCAATTCGGGCTGCGCGAACAATTTGAGCAGATCGGGTCGCGGACGCTTCAACCGGATTTCGATCACCTCCGGCGTCATCTCGACGATCTCGTCGATCGCGCTCAGATACGGTCGGAGCGCGTTGCGCGATCCGGCAGCGAGCTGGCGGCGCAGCACCGTGACGACCTCGGCGGCGGTGACGGGCTTGCCGTCGCTCCACTCGGCGTCACGCAACCGGAAAATATAGCTGGTGCCATTGTCGATCACGCTCCACCGCTCGGCGATTCCCGGTTCGATCTGGCCGGTGGAATCAAAGCGCACCAGGCCTTGCGCCGTCATGTCGAGCATCAGCCGCGCCGGCGTGTCGAGCCGCCCCCGCGCCGGGTCGGCGAGTGCGGGCGCATCGCCTATCGCGCTGACGACGATCGGGCCGTCATCGGGACGCGCAGTACAGGCCGCGAGTGTAAACGTCGCGGAAACCATAAGCGCGGACAGGAAGGTTGATCGGAAGCGCGTCATCGCCATACCCTGCCACCCGGGGTCGCGTTGCGCTACCGTGAAGCGCAGCGGCGCTGGTGCGGACGGCGGGACTCGAACCCGCACACCCAATGGGCGAGGGATTTTAAGTCC
>NZ_JBBATX010000156.1:0-4628 GCF_040398505.1 Sphingomonas sp.
AAACCGCCAGCCAGGCGGTTCAGCGAGCTGGAGACAGGGAACATGACCAATTCGAATCTGCGTCGCATGTTGATTGCGACCGTATCGATCGCCGCGCTCGGTGGCTGCGGCGCGAACGACATTGCCTCGCCCGGTACCGGCGGCAATATCAGCATCATCAACAACCCCGCGCCGACCCCGGCACCAACCCCGACCCCGACCCCGACGGTGTCGCTCGTCACGCCGGCCACGGGCTGCCCGACGATCGCCGACGCACAGGGCCTGAGCGACCGCGGCACGATCACCGGCCCGACCGGTACGTACCGCGTCTGCGCCTTGCCGGCCCGGATCGTCTCCAGCATCAACCTCACGCGCATCCCGGGCCTGTTGTACTTCCTGCCGGGCCGTGTCGATGTCGGCTATGACAATGGCCCGACGCCGCTGAGCGCGACCAACACCCGCGTCGTGACGCAGCCCGATGGCACCAGCCGCACGCTGATCGCCGATTCGAACGTCACGCTGACGATCCAGCCGGGCGTGGTGATCTATGCCGCGTCGGGGGCAACCTGGCTCAACATCAACCGCGGCAACCGCATCAATGCCGTCGGCACCGCGACCGCGCCGATCGTCTTCACCAGCCGCGACAACGTGCTCGGCCTCAACACCGACAGCTCGTCGGGCCAATGGGGCGGTGTCGTCCTTTCGGGCCGCGCGCAGATCACCGATTGCGCGGTTCCCGGCTCGCCGGCGCTCGCCAATGGCAGCTCGCCCAATGCCGGCACCACGGCGTGCGAGCGGCAGACCGAAGGCGCTGTTGATCCGGCACTCTATGGCGGTGCCAACAACCTCGATAATAGCGGCCGCATCAGCTATATGCAGATCCGCTATTCTGGCTTCGTCCTGTCGGCGGCCACCGAATTGCAGTCGCTGACCACGCAGGGCGTCGGCGAAGGGACGGTCATCGATCACGTCCAGTCGTTCAACAGCTCGGATGACGGTGCCGAATTCTTCGGCGGCCATGTCGCGATGAAATATTACGTCGCGATCGGCGCCGAGGACGACAATCTCGACACCGACGTCGGCACGAAGGCAAACTTCCAATACGTCATCGTCGCACAGCGCGCGGGCAGCCTTGCGCAGGGTGCCGATGCGATGATCGAGGCCGATACCGACAACAATTCGGTGCTCGACAATCCGCGGCAGAATACCACGGTATCGAACGCGACCTTCCTTGACCGCACCGGCCCGGGCAATGCCGATCAGGCAGCGATCCTGCTGCGCGGCGCGACCGACTATACCCTGGTCAACTCGATCCTGACGACCAATCCGGCGCATTCGTGCATCCGGATCAGCGACTCGCGGACGTTTGCTTCCACCGTGGATGCGCCGACCGACGAGAATGGCGCTCCCGTGTTCCGCTCGGTGGTCATGCAGTGCCTGGCCTCGCGTCCGTTCATCGGCTCGCCGCTTTCCGGCCAGACGCTGACCGACGCCGACGTTGCCGCCTTGTTCAATGGGGGTGCCAACAACAACTCGACCTACACGCCAACGCTGACGAACCTGTTCATCAACGGCGCAAACGAAACCGCGGTGACCGCGTTCGACCAGACCACGCTGAACGGTCGCGTGTTCAACGGCATCACGATCACGCCGGCCGGTTTCTTCGACAAGACGACCTATATCGGCGCGGTCAAGGATGCGGCCGACACCTGGTATCAGGGCTGGACCTGCAACAGCACGACCGCAGCGCTTGGCACCAGCCTGTCGGGCAACTGCACCACGCTGCCGACGATCTGATCGAGGCTGCGGGACATGGGGCGGAGGGTCGCACACGCGGCGCTCCGCCCCTTTTCGGACTATAAGAGGGGGTTGACGATGTCGAAGCCAGTGCGCTTTGCGAGCCTGTTGCTATTTTCATCCGCGCTGATCGCGCCGTCGGTCGCGCGGGCGCAGGCGTCGCCGAGCGCGCCGACCTCGGCCACGCCAGCCCCTTCATCACCCGCCGACACGGTCGACCAGACCGCCACGCCGGGCGTTCCCGCGACGGCACCGGAACAGACCCCCGAACCGCCCGCCCCCGAGGTATCGATTCCCGGTGGCAATGCGGACATCGTTGTGACCGGATCGCGCAACCGCAATATCGCGCGCACCGCGCCGCAAGTCGTGTCGGTGCTGTCGAGCGCAGACATTGCCCGTACCGGTGAGGGCGACATTGCGGGGTCGCTGTCACGCGTGACCGGGCTCAGCGTCGTCGGCAACGGCTTCGTCTATGTCCGCGGGCTTGGCGATCGCTATTCGCTCGCCTTGCTCAACGGCTCGCCCTTGCCCAGCCCCGAGCCGCTCAAGCGCGTCGTGCCGCTCGACATCTTCCCAACCAGCGTGATCGCCTCTTCGCTCGTCCAGAAAAGCTATTCGGTCAATTTTCCGGGCGAATTTGGCGGCGGCGTCATCAATCTGACGACCAAGGCGGTCCCGAAAAAGCCGTTCCTGTCGATCGGCGCCGGGATCGGGCTCGATACCGTCACGACAGGGCAGCTCGGCTACACCTATTTCGGCAGCTCGAGCGACTGGACCGGGTTCGACAATGGCCAGCGCAACACCGCGCCCCTGCTCGCCGCCTTCCTGAAGAGCGGCGCGCAGATCGCCGATTTGTCGAACGCGGCCAACACCGCGATCGCCGCGCAGCTGATCGATGGCCGCAACGCCGTCATTCAACGCAACAAGGCGCTGCCGCCAAATTGGAGCGGCAACATCACCGGTGGCAAATCGTTCGATCTCGGCGGCGCGACCTTCGGCGTGATCGCGACCGCAGGCTATAGCAACAAGTGGCGCACCCGCGACACGACCCAGCAGACCGCAAACGCCACCGATCTGTCGCAGCTCGACCGCAATTTCGAGCGCGTCATCACCGATGATCGCGTCGTGGTGAACGGCCTGCTCGGCCTCAGCCTCGAATTCGGGCCGAACAAGATCCGCGAGACCACGCTCTACATCCGCGACACGCTCAAGCAGACGCGGCTTGGCGTCGGCACGACGGTGCGGAACTTCGGATCCAATATCATCGTGCAAGAGCAGGATACCGCCTGGTTCGAGCGGCAGCTGATCGACACGCAGTTGGTCGGCGAGTTCAAGCTCAACCCGGATCTCTCGCTCGACGTGCGCGGCAGCTACGCCAACACGCAACGCGAATCGCCGAACGAGATCAGCCTGACCTACGCGCGTGACGCTAACTTCACCTGTGACAACACCAGCATAAACGGATGCTACGCCAATTCGCTCGGTGTCGGCGCACGCCCGAACGGTGCGACGATCGGCTTCTCGAATCTGAACGAAGATCTGTACGCCGGCGGGATCGACCTCGGCTACAAGATCATCCCGGAGATCACCGCGACGGTCGGCTATGCCTATACCGATACCAAGCGTCGTAACGAAGTGCGCGAATTCGCGTTCCGGCAGAACGGCCAGATCCCGCAAGCGGTGACGTTACTGCGGCCCGATCTGTTGCTGGGGTCCACCGTGATCACCGCGTTCCCGGGGAAAGATTTCTACGTACGGCTTGAGGACAATCTCGGCGGCAACCCGACCTTCGACGCAAAGCTGCGGATCCACGGCGCCTATGGCCAGGTGCAAGCGCAAATCACCTCGAAACTGAGCGCCACGTTCGGCGTGCGCTATGAAACCGCCAAGCAAACCGTCGTACCGGTTCAGGTCTATACGGTCACGCCGATCCTGCCGCCGGCGACCAATCTCAACCGCAATTACTGGTTGCCAGCCGCGACAATCACCTATCAGCTCGCGCCCGACATGCAGGTACGCGTCAGCGGATCGAAGACGATCGCGCGTCCGCAGTTCCGCGAGCTCGTGTTCCAGACCTATTTCGACCCCGAACAAAATACCGCGGTGCAGGGCAACCCGCTGCTGGTCGACAGCCAATTGTACAATGCCGAAGCGCGCTACGAATGGTATTTCGCGCGCGACCAGCGGATTTCGCTCGCCGGCTTTTACAAGCGGATCGACAAACCGATCGAAGTCTATGCCGACGACAATGGCAACACGCTGACCAACCGCTTTGCCAACGCGCCCAAGGCCGATCTGTACGGCGCCGAAATCGAAACGCAGAAATATTTCCCGATGAATTGGCTGTCGGATGGGGATTTCTTCACCAAGCGGCGCTTGCTGGCGATCGCCAACTATACCTACACCAAGTCAAAGATTCTGGTCGGGCCGAACGACCCGATCAATGCCTATCCGCTGTCACTGACCAATGCCAACCAGCTGTTCCGCAACGGCACCCCGCTGACGGGACAGTCGGACCATCTGGTCAACCTCCAGCTCGGGCTTGAGGAAAAGGATCACCTTTCGCAACAGACGTTCCTGCTATCCTATGCCAGCAAACGCGTGACGCGGCGCGGACCGTCGGGCCAGCCGGACATTTACGAAGAACCCGGCATCCACCTCGATTTCGTCGCCCGCCAGGGCGTCAAGATCGGCGGGGTGGAGACCGAAATGAAATTCGAAGTGCGCAACATCCTCGGTACGAAATACCAGGAATATCAGGAAAGCGGGAAGAACCGCGTATACTATAACCGCAACAACGTCGGCACGATCTTCAATTTCGGCCTGAGCGTGAACTTCTGATCGCCCAACGC
>NZ_JBBATX010000157.1:0-1935 GCF_040398505.1 Sphingomonas sp.
GATCGTAGATCGGCGTCTCTTCGTCCGGGTTGCCCGGTGCGACCGAGAGGCTGCTCAGCGCCTTTTCGTCAATCATTTTAAGATTCTCGGTCATTGTCGCTCTCCTGTCCGTGACGGATGCAGAACGACCGAGGGCGAGGGGTGTTCCCTCAGAGCCGCGTGACCGACACCGTCTGCTGGTTGAGCGTCGCGCTGCCGAACACCGTCATGAAGGCGATGTCGGTCGCATCGCGCCCGACCGCGACGCGCACCAGATTGCCGCACGACGCCATGTGCGTCGCATCGGCCAAATGCCAGCCGCCGCCGATCCACAATTCGGCGACCGCATGGAAATCGGGCGGATCGACGCCGGGCGCATAGGTCGAAACGCACCGCGCCGGAATCCCCCCGGCGCGCGCGAGCGCCACCAGCAAATGCGCATAATCGCGGCACACCCCGCGCCGTTCGGCAAAGGTCATCAGCGCGGTGGTGGTGCCGCTCGATGCGCCCGACGCGTAGGTGAGATGCTCCGCCACCCACGCGGTCAGCGCGGTGGCGAGCGGCCCCGCTGCCAATCCGTCGAATTCCTGTTGGACAAAGCCTTCAAGCCGATCGGACTCGCAATAGCGGCTCGGCAACAAATACGGGATCGTCTCGGGCGGCATGTGCCGGATCGGCGTGTCGCCAAGCGCGGAAAAGTCGATGGGGTCGCGCAGGATCTCGACCACCGCTTTATACTCGGCGCGGAACGCCCCCTTGCCGCGCGCCCAGCAACGCTGGCCGATCCCGTCCTCGCCCGGCACGGCGCGCACTGGCTCCGGCGAATGGACGCGCAAATCCTGCAGCTCGAGCCGCTGGTCAGCACCCTTGGCCGCTTCGATCAGCAACAGCACATCGGCTTCGCCATCGATCGTATAGTCGAGCATCACGTCGATCGAGAGGCGCATGGCGGTTCCGAACTCTCTGGGATGGGCAAACAAAAGGGGCCCGACAGGTCTCCCCGTCGGGCCCCGAAGCCGGAGCGATCCGGCCCCCTAATCGTTCCCGGACTAATTCCGGCTGCTGCCGAACAGGCGCAGGATGAACAAGAACATGTTGATGAAGTCGAGATACAGCGTCAGCGCCGACATGATCACCGTGCGGTGCTCGTCCTGCGTTCCGGCGACCTGCGCGTACAGGCTCTTGGTGCGCTGCGTGTCATAGGCGGTGAGCCCGGCGAACAGCAGCACGCCGACGATGCTGATGACCAGCCCCATGATCGTCGATGGGAAAAACGCATTCAGCACCATCGCCACGATCAAGCCGACCAGGCCCATCACCAGGAAGGTCCCGAAGGCCGACAGATCGCGCTTGGTTGTATAGCCATACAGGCTGAGACCGCCAAACGCCGCTGCCGTCGCAAAGAACGCCTTGGCAATCGCCAGACCGTCATAGCGGATGAAGATCGTCGAGAGCGACAGGCCCATGACGATCGCGAAGCCCCAGAACATGCCCTGCAATGTCGCGCTGGACATCCGGTTCTGCCCGAAACTCATCCCGAACACGAAGACCAGCGGCGCGAAGGTGATGATCCATTTCAGGATGCCGGGGCCACCGAACACTTGTTCGGCCGCGCCGCTCGCAAAGAAACCGAGCGCGACGATGCCGGTCAGCAAGACCGCCGACGCCATATAATTGTACACCGACAACATATACCGGCGCATCCCGGCGTCGTACGTGTCGGTACCGACCGTTCCGGCCGTCTGGAATACCGAGGCATTCGGACGTGGATCAGACCAGTTAGCCATTGCGAAAAACTCCTCAACACCGGCGCAGTCCCGGTTAATCCCGAATATCGGTCTTTCCACGCTGGTTTTCAAGCAAAACCGGTCGCGAGGCTGGCGCGAAAAGGGTTGCCCGTGCGGCCATGCCCCGCCTGTTCGCCGCGTTGCGCCCACCGCCCGAGATCCGCGCGAC
>NZ_JBBATX010000157.1:2035-4578 GCF_040398505.1 Sphingomonas sp.
GTCGCCATTCCGATTATGGTTGCCACGGTCTTCGTGATCCAGCGCAACCGTCGGCTACGTCCGCGGACCCGCCACCAGTCGCGCTATTTCTCGATCAGCCTGACCGATACCGACGCGCCCGGCATCCCGGACGACCGGCCGCACTGAGGCGCCTTGCCCGCCCGGCAAATTCGCTTTCGTATTTTGGGTATGCTCTGCTAGGTCTCGGAGGAGACTAGAAACTTCCCCGGGAGAAATGCGTGATGGCGACCGACCAGGCTCCCCAACCGGCCCCCCAGCCAGTCGCTGCGCCAACCCGCGCGAGCGGCTATGCCTGGTATGTCCTCGGCATTCTGTTCGTCGTGTATGTCCTGAATTTCGTCGATCGTCAGATCATCTCGATCCTTGCCGAAGATATTAAACGCGACCTGCATTTGAAGGATGAGGATCTCGGCTTCCTCTACGGCACCGCCTTCGGCGTCTTCTATTCCTTGTTCGGGATTCCGCTGGGCCGGCTCGCCGATAATTGGAACCGCGTGCGGTTGATGACGCTCGGGCTGGTTTTGTGGTCGAGCATGACCGCGCTGTCGGGCTTTGCCCGCAATGGCGGGATGCTGGTCGGCGCGCGGATCGGCGTCGGCATCGGGGAGGCGACCGCAAGCCCCTCGGCCTATTCGCTGATCTCCGATTATTTCCCCAAGAAACTGCGCGCGACCGCGCTCGCCATTTATTCGTCGGGCCTCTACGTCGGCGGCGGCGTCTCGCTCAGCATCGCCGGGATGATCGTCCATCGCTGGAACCTGGCGTATCCCGATGGCGGCCCGCTCGGTCTGCATGGCTGGCAAGCCGCGTTCATTGCGGTCGGGCTGCCGGGGCTGCTGATCGCGCTGCTCGTCGCCACCTTGCGCGAACCCATACGCGGCGCGGTCGAGGGCCTGCCCGAGCCCGAGCGTCACCCCGCACCGTTCAAGGCGCTGCTCGCTGACCTGCTCACGATCGTGCCGCCCTTCACGCTGATCGGCGCGGCGCGCGGCGGCCCGCGCGCGCTCGCCGTCAATTTGCTCGCGCTCGGCATCGTCTCGGGCGTGATCGCGATCCTGCTCGCTTATGGCGAGCCGTGGCCGCAATGGACCGCGGTCGGGCTGGGGGCCTATGCCGTCTTCTCCTGGGCAACCGCGCTCAAGCGTCGCGATTTGCCGACCTATACGCTGGTCATCGCCAACCCGGCGTTCATCGCGGTCGTCATCGCTTACGGCCTCAACGCGTTTGTGGCCTACGGCGTCAGCCTGTGGTCCGCGCCGTTCGCGATGCGCAACCTGGGCGTCACGATCCAGCAGGCTGGCGGCACGATCGGCGGCACGCTCGCCTTTGGCGGCTTTGTCGGCGTCACGGTCGGCGGTGTGATCGCCGATCGCTTGCGGCGCTGGCACCCCTCGGGGCGGATCATGGTCATCCTGTTCGGCGCGATCGTGCCCTTGCCCTTCATCATTCTCGCCTTCCGCGCCACCGATGTCGTGGTCTTCGTACCGTGCCTGTTGATCGCCGCCACCTGCGCGAGCACCGCTTTGGGGGCCGCTGGCGCGACCATGCAGGATCTCGTCCTGCCCCGGATGCGCGGCACTGCGACCGGTGCCTTCTTCATCGGCACGACGCTGCTCGGGCTGGCGATGGGGCCATATATTGCCGGCCGCGTCTCGACGCTGACCGGGAGTCTCTCGACCGGGGTGCTGTCGCTGCTGCTCACCGCGCCGATCACGATCGCGGCGGGCATCGCGGCGTATCGCCTCGTTCCCAAGGCCGAAGCCAATCGCGAAGCCCGCGCGCGGGCGGCGGGGGAGCCGATCTAGCGCCGCGGGGCTAACAACTCCGTTCGTGCTGAGCTTGTCGAAGCACAGGGTGCCACAGGCGAAACCTGTGTGTGTGGCACAGGCCCTTCGACAGGCTCAGGGCGAACGGTTCAGGCGTCAGTTCGCCCCAAACACCCCGCACGCAATCCGCGCGCCGCTATTGCCCGACGGGTCGGTCATCAGATCGTCGGCCTTGTCATGCACCACGATCGCCGATCCGTCGGCGTCGAGCAGCCCGGCCATCGTCGCCGCCGGAATGACCAGCCCGATCGTGCCATGCCCGTTCGAGGCGATGACGAGGTTGGGCAAATCGCCCTCATGCGGGCCTTGCGGGTTCATCGACCCGTGCTTTGCGCCCAGCGGGTTCCAATGCCCGCCCGCCGTCTGGAAATCGGGTGCGTCGCAATGCCCGACGGTATGGACGTGCGCGCCATGCGTGCCCGGGGTCAGGCCGTGTACGTCGAGCGTGACGCGAAGCCCGCCTGCCACTTCGGTTGCCACCGCGCGGCCAACATCGGCACCATCGGGCGTGCGCAGCATCGCGACCGCCTGTGCGCCCTTGGCGATCGGCGCGCCGGTCGCCACCGACTCCTTGTCGCAGGCCGAAAGCATGAGGGCCGTCGTCAGAACGGTCGTTGCGAAAGCGAATCGACGCATGGGGGAACTCCTGTGATCGTGCCGCGACTAGCTGCGCGTATCAGCCCGAACGCGCAACCG
>NZ_JBBATX010000158.1:0-4547 GCF_040398505.1 Sphingomonas sp.
AGGGCGGCGCATGCCACGCCAAAGCTCACCCGACCGAAACGCGTCATCGATACTACATCCATCATCCTGCTCTTTTTGGATTTTTGACACACTCGCCAGACCATATTTCGCATTTTCGTGCCATCACTGTCCACAATAATTGACCCTGCGGGGACGCGTGCGCGACCCGTCACTGCGCGGCGGGTGGATGAAACGGGGGCACCGCAGCGCGACATGGGCAAGGCGGTATCGCCTGGGCTATGCGCACGGGATGATTCGCGTCGGACTGATCGGATACGGGCTTGCGGGCGCGTCGTTCCATGCCCCCCTGATCGGCGCAGTGCCGGGGTTGCGGCTGACTAGCGTCGTGACCTCGCGCGGCGCGGCGGTGGCGCGCGACTGGCCGGAGGCGACGACTGTAGCGGACGCAGCAACGCTGCTGTCCGATCCCGCGATCGATCTGGTAGTGATCGCGACTCCCGACTCTAGCCACGCCCCGCTGGCGGAGGCCGCGCTCACCGCCGGCAAACACGTCGTGATCGACAAGCCGTTCGTGACCGACCCGGCCGACGGTACGGCGTTGATCGCGCTGGCGGAAGCACATGGGCTGCTGCTGTCGGCGTTTCACAACCGACGCTGGGACGCCGATTTCCTGACGGTGCAGCGCATTCTGGCGGATGGCGTGCTTGGCGACATCGCGCTCGCGGAACTGCGCTGGGACCGGTTTCGCCCCGCGATCAAGCCCGGTTGGCGGGAACAGCAAGGGGCAGGGCTGCTTAACGATCTCGGGCCGCATTTGCTCGATCAGGCGCTGCAACTGTTCGGCGCGCCCGATGCCGTGTCGGCCGACCTCGCGACCCAACGGGCTACCGCAAAGACCGAAGATTATTTCGAGATCACGCTGTTTTACGGTTCGCGGCGCGTGATCGTCTCGGCCGCGACGTTGCTTGCGCAGCCCCGCCCGCGCTTCGCGCTGCACGGGACGGGCAGCAGCTTCGTGAAGTACGGGATCGATCCGCAGGAAGCGGTGTTGCGCGACGGACACCCGCCGACGACGCCGGGCTTCGGGGAGGATGCCCCCGAGGCCTATGGCACGCTGACCGATGCCGCTGGCACCGCGCTCCGCATCGTGAGCGCGCGGGGAGATTGGCGGCGTTATTATGCCGGGGTGGTCGCTGCCATCGCCGAGGGCGCTCCGCCTCCGGTTCCCGCGCGCGATGCGCTGGCGGTCATGGAGCTGATCGCCGTGGCGCGCCGCAGCGCGGCCGAGGGGCGGCGGCTACCGCACCCGTAAACCGCCTATCCCCGCTGCAGCGGCGCATGCTCGATCTGCGGCAAGACATGCCGCGCGAACAGATCGGCCTCGGCGGCGTGCGAATACCCCGACAGGATAAACGCCTCAATCCCCATCGCGCGATACGCATTGAGCTTGGCCAGCACCTGGTCGGGATCGCCGACGATCGCCGCGCCGCAGCCTGAACGCGCACGCCCGACGCCGGTCCACAAATTGGCCTCGGCATAGCCATCGTCGGCGGCATTCTCGCGCAGGGCTGCTTGCGCGGCGACTCCGGCGGAGTGCGAATCGAGTGATTTCGCCCGGATCGCGGCACCTTCCGCCGCATCGAGCTTCGAGAGCAAGCGGTCGGCGGCGGTGCGCGCCTCGGCTTCGGTATCGCGGACGATGACGTGCGCGCGGTAGCCGAATTTCAGCGTGCGGCCATAAGCGGCAGCGCGCGCGGTCATGTCGGCGATGATCGCGGCGACGACTTCCTGGCGGTCTGGCCACATCAGGAATACGTCGCAACCCTTGGCGGCGGCGTCGCGCGCATCGGGGGAAAGGCCGCCGAAATAGAGCGAGGGGGCCTTGCCCGACACGGTGCCGATCCGCGGCGGATCGATCTTCAGCTTCCAGAATTCGCCGTCATGATCAAGGCTCTCGCCGTTGAGCAAGGTCTTGAGGATGTGCATCGCCTCGACCGTGCGCGCGTAACGCGGCGCGCTCCCGAGCGTTTCGCCCGGCATGTCCGACGAGATGATGTTGACGGTCAGCCGCCCGCCGAGCAGGCGGTCGATCGTCGCGATCTGGCGCGCGAGCTGCGGTGGCCACGTCTCGCCGATCCGCACCGCCATCAGCAGCGCCATGCGTTTGAGCATCGGCGCGATCGCCGCGGCAAAGGCTGTGGTATCGATGCCGAGCTGATAACCCGAGGGCAAAAGGATATTGTCGAAACCCCCGCTTTCGGCCTGCAGCACGATATCGCGACAATGCTCCCAGCTCGACTTGAGCTTTGCATCGGGCACGCCGAGAAATTCGTAATCGTCGTCGCACAGCGCCGAGAACCAGCTGATCTCGCACGGCGGCAGGGTGGGCGACAGCGCGGTCACGGCAAGCGCTCCCCGCGTGCGGCGACCAGCACGTCATACCAGGTCTGGCGGGTGAAGCGGACCTTATAGACCTCGCCAATCTCGCCGATCCGCGCGATATTTTGCGTGCCGACGATCGGGATCGCGCGCGCCGGGTGCGCCATGATCCAGGCATAGGCTGCGGTCGCGCGGGAAACCCCTGCTGCCGCAGCGACCACATCGAGCGCGGCCGCGACCGCCTTCGAGCGGTCGTCCTCGGGCGCGCCGATCCGGCCGCCGCCGAGCGGCGACCAGGCGAGCACCGCGACGTCGCGCTCCATCGTCAGATCGAGCAGACCATCGGTGATGGGATCGAGCGCGAGTGCCGAGAATTCGGGCTGTACGCTCGCCAGCGGGATCGTCAGCAGCGCGGCGATCGCTTGCGTTTGCGCCACGGTATAGTTCGACACGCCGACCGCGCGGACCTTGCCCGATGTCACCATCTCCTCAAGCGTGCGCGCGACGTCCTGCGGGTGGGCGAGGATGTCGGGGCGGTGGATCTGATAGAGATCGACCTGTTCGACCTGCAGCCGCTTGAGCGAAGCCTCGAGCGCCGCCATCAGATAGTCGCGCCCCGAATCATAGGGGACGGGCGGGGTGATTCCGCCCTTGGTCGCCAGCACCATTCGCGTGCGCAATTCCGGCGCGTCGGCAAAGATGCGGCCGAGCAGGGCTTCGGCATCGCCAAATCCGCCCGAACCATCGAACCCGTAAATGTCGGCGGTGTCGAACAGCGTGACACCGGCGGCAAACGCCGCCTCGATCAGCGCGCGACCCTCGGCGTGCGAGGCGTGGCCGAATCGCCACATCCCCCAGGCAATCGGGCTGACCATGATTCCGCTCTTGCCGAGCGGGCGCATTTCGGGTGTAAGCATGATTTCAGACATCGTTGTCATATAGAGAAGAAGATCGTGGGAGAGCAAGTGCGATACGGCCTGGTTGGCACCGGAATGATGGGTGTCGAGCATTTGAACAATTTGGCGATCACGCCGGGTGCGGTCGTGACGGCGCTGGCCGATCCAGCGGAGGGCTCGCTCGGCTGGGCGACAACCGCGCTGGGGGATCGCGCCGGGCAGGCGACCGCGTTCAATTCGGTCGAGGCGCTGGCAAAGAGCGGCCTATGCGATGCCGTCATCGTCGCCAGCCCCAATTTCACGCATCGCGCGGTGCTCGAGCCGTTGTTCGACGCGGGGCTGCACATTTTGTGCGAGAAGCCGCTGGCCACCACGATCGCGGACTGCCGCTGGATCGTCGATCGCGCCGCGCAGAGCGACAAGGTGTTCTGGACCGCGATGGAATATCGCTACATGCCGCCGGCGGCCGAATTCATCGCCGACATCCACGCAGGCAAGATCGGCAAATTGCAGATGCTGTCGATCCGCGAGCATCGCTTCCCGTTCCTCGTCAAGGTCGCCGACTGGAACCGCTTCAACCGCAACACCGGCGGCACGATGGTCGAGAAATGCTGCCATTTCTTCGATCTGATGCGGCTGATCGTCGGGGCCGAGGCGGTCCGCGCTTATTGTTCGGGCGCGATGGACGTGAACCATCTCGACGAGGCCTATGGCGGCGAGACGCCCGACATTATCGACAATAGCTACACCACCATCGATTTTGCGAATGGCGCGCGCGCGATGCTCGATCTGTCGATGTTCGCCGATGGCGCGGAAAATCAGGAAGAGATTACCGCGGTCGGCGACCAGGCGCGACTCGACGTGCTGATCCCCGAGGGTGCGATCGTCCATTCGCCGCGTGTCGGCTTCCGCGGCAACAAGCAAGCGACGCGCCGCCTCGTTCATACCGACGAAACTGCGCTCAACGCCGGCAGCCATCACGGATCGACCTTCTACCAACACCAGCGCTTCAACGCTGCCGTGCGTGGGGCGGGGCCGGTCGAGGTGACGGCGCATGACGGCATGATGGCGGTCGCGATCGGCACCGCCGCCGAGATCAGCGCGCGCGAACATCGTGTGGTTGAGATGACCGAATTGGGATTTTGACACCAAGCAGGGCTTTACCGCCGGCAAGCCTGATTGCGCTGTCAGCGGAACGAAGACGATAATATCCATCGATTAGATGGGATTTATATTTTGAGGAGGGGATTATGACTAAGACCGTATTTCTGTCGGGCGTCGCGACGCTCGCATTGCTGACCGCGACACCCG
>NZ_JBBATX010000159.1:0-4524 GCF_040398505.1 Sphingomonas sp.
TTAGACCCAATTCCCGTTCGTGCTGAGCTTGTCGAAGCACTGCTCGCCCCACGCGAGGCATCGCGTGGGGCTCGGGCCCTTCGACAGGCTTAGGGCGAACGGCAAGTGGAAGAGGCTGGCGCGCCAGCCCCTAAGCCCCCAGCCCTACCCCGCGTCGCGCGCGCTGCTGATCAGGAGTTTGTCGATCCGGCGCCCGTCGAGATCGACCACTTCGAACTTCCAGCCCTGCTCGACGAAGCTCTCGCCCTCGCCCGGCAAATGGCGGAATACCGCGAGCGCGAGGCCGGCGACGGTGGCATAATCGCGCTCCTCGGGCAGGTCGATGCCGAGGCGTTCGGCCAGCGCATCGGCCGCCATATGGCCGGCGATCAGCAATGATCCGTCGTCGCGCGTCACCACCGTCGGCGCATCCTCGGGGTCGGCGTCGGAGACGAATTCGCCGGCGATTGCCGCGAGCAGATCTGCGGGCGTGACGATTCCTTCGAAATGGCCATATTCGTCATGGATCAGCGCCATCGGCACCTCGGCCTGGCGCAGCGCGTCGAGCGCGTCCATTGCGTCGATCTGGTCGAGCACCACCGGCGCCTGGCGCATCAGCGCGCGGACATCGAGCGGCTCGCCCTTGAACAAAGCGACGGCGATATCGCGCGCCTGCACCACGCCGATGACGGTATCGACCGAGCCTTCGGCCACCGGCAAGCGGCTGTGCGAGGCTTGCACCAGCGCCGCGCGGAGCCCGGCATCGTCGAGCGTCGCGTCGATCCATTCGATGTCGGTGCGCGGCGTCATGACCTCGCGCACCGGGCGATCGGCGAGGCGTACCACGCCCGAAATGATCGAGCGCTCATGTTCTTCGATTACGCCGGATTTGCTCGCTTCGGCGACGATCAGATGCAGTTCCTCGGCGGTAACATGCTCCTCGCTCTCGCGCTTCAGGCCCATCAGGCGGAACAGCGCGCCGCTCGACGAATCGAGCAACCACACGACCGGGGCGGCCCCCCAGGCCAGCGCCATGAGCGGCCCCGCCATCGCCGCTGCAATCGGCTCGGGCGCACGCAGCGCGATCTGCTTGGGCACCAGCTCGCCGATCACCAGCGACAAATACGTGGTAATGCCGATGACGATCACGAAGCCGATCGACTGGGTCACTTCGCTGCTCAGGCCAAGATAGTCCATCCGCGCCGCGACTGGCCCGCCCAGGCTCGCGCCCGAATAGGCACCGGCGAGAATTCCGATCAGCGTGATGCCGATCTGCGTGGTGGAGAGGAATTTGCCGGGATCGGCGGCCAGCGCGATGGCCGTGCGCGCGCCGCGCTTCCCGGCGCGCGCCATCGCCTCCAACCGCGCCTTGCGCGACGAGACGATCGCCAGTTCGGACATGGCGAAAACGCCGTTCAACACGATCAGCGCGAAGATGATCGCGACGTCGATCCACGGGAAGGGGGATAGCGGATGCATGATGCTGCACCTTCCTTCGCGCGATTCGGGGTATTTCACAACCGTCGCGTCACATTCGCGCGCGTTCCGCCAGACAGGTCAGCGCCGCGCTGCGAAGAAATCGCGGAGCAAGGCGGCGGCTTCGCCTTCGCCAATGCCGGGAAACACCTCGGGCCGGTGGTGGACAGTCGGCTGGGCGAACAGCGCAGGACCATGTTCCACGGCACCGCCCTTGGGATCACTCGCGCCATAATAGAGGCGGGCGATGCGGGCGTGCGCGATGGCGCCGGCACACATGGCGCACGGTTCCAGCGTTACCCAAAGGTCGCAATCGCTCAGCCGATCGGTGCCGAGCGCCGCCGCCGCCGCGCGAATCGCCAGGATTTCGGCATGTGCCGTCGGGTCATGCAAGGCGCGGGGCGCATTGGCCGATATCGCGACGATTCGTCCGGCGTGCACCACGACTGCGCCCACCGGCACTTCGCCCGCCGCTGCTGCCAACGCGGCGGCATCGAGCGCAGCGCGCATCGGGGCGGGGAGCGGGATCACCGCGACCCCATGCCCCACCCCGCGCGAAACCGCCAGATCGTCGACGCGATCGTTGGCGGGTGTTATTCGGCCGTGGCGGTGTTGCCATCCGCCTCGGCTGGCTTGGTCACCTTGAGCGTCGGCACGGCGATCGTCTTGGTCGTCGTCCCGACGGTCGGGACTTCGACCGTCTTGTTGGTGGTGCCGAATTCGACCGTTGCCATATTGGCGGTCACTTTGGGGGCCTTGCCGCCATTGACGCTCACCGTCGGCAACGACCCGGCCTTGGTATCGATCTTGAGCATGCCAAGCGACACGAGTGCGACGACAACGAGGGCGGCAAGACCGACCAGGGCAAACAGGAAACGCATGGGACTTCTCCTATAGTGCCCATTGGATGGGCCAATCGAATCGTTACCGTAACCAAACGCCGAGTCCGCGTGTTCGTTGCATGCCAGAGACCTATTCGCGCCGCAACGCACACGCCGTGTCGACCGCGATGTTGACCTGCTGCCGTGCTTTCGGTATGCGCCGCGCCTTCACGAGCCTCATTACGGGCTTGATCAGCGACTCAGGAATTCACGATGGCGCGCATTTGCGAACTGACCGGCAAGGGCCGGATGGTGGGAAACAACGTCTCCCACGCCAATAACAAGACCAAGCGTACCTTTCTGCCCAATCTGCAGAACGTCACGCTCATCTCGGATGCACTCGGCACCAGCGTGAAGCTGCGTGTTTCGGCGCACGGGCTGCGTTCGGTCGAGCATGTCGGCGGGTTGGACAATTGGCTGGTCAAGACGACCAACGAAAAGCTCTCGCTGCGCGCGCGTCGCCTGAAGCGTGACGTGTCGAAGAAGCTGACCGCCGCGACTCAGGTCGCCGCTTAAGCGCTATTGCTTCCGGTCCTGCTTTGGCGGGATCGGGTCTAGCCTGAATTTCAGCAGCAATGTGCGCTGAACCGGAAGCTGGTTGTCATCCGACACCAGCCAAAGGGTGGTTGCGCGCCCTTCGCGCGTGGCGGCAACTCCTTCGAAATTTTCGTGGATCAGCGGTGCCGCGAGCGTCGCGATATCGCGCCCGCGCACCGTCGCGCCGGGCCGCACCTGCGCCGGATCAACGACGCTCAGCACGCTCGAAAAGCGCGCCCAGCTGAACCGCCGGTTGAGGATCAGCCAGCGCCCGTCGGGCAGTACGGTCATGTCGCTCGGATCATATCCCGCGGGCGGCAGATAGTTGAAGCGGAAGCCGCGGCGCGGGTGCAGCACGGGATCGCCGTAAAAGACGACCCCGCCCCGCCCCGTGGCACCGCGCCACGGCGCGCGCTCGCCAATCGCCACCATTCCGCCACCGGGCAGCAGCGTCATCGCCTCAGCGCCGGCGTTTTCGGGCCAGTGGCGGATCACGGCGGGGCGAACGCGCGCCTCGGCACGGGCGAAGCCGGCGGCATAGCGCCACAAGGCATTGGCATTTTCGAACCCGACCCAGATCGCGCCGGTGTGTGGATCGACGCTCATCGATTCGCTGTCACGACTGCGCTTGGACCAACCGGTGCCGGGTCCGCCGGGCAAATCGCCAAAGCTCGCCGCGCGCAAGCGCCCGTCGCGGCCCAGCGCGAATCGCACGATATTGCCGCCATCGCTCAGCAGCGTGAAGCGGTCGCCCGCGACCGCGAGCGAAGAAAAGCCGCCAAACGCCGGGTCGTGGCTCGAAAGTGTGACTCCGCCCAGCCACACGAGATCGCCGACCCGGGTGCGGCGCGGATCGGCGCGGTCGAGCGCGACCGGAGTCGCGCGCACGTCCGCGACGGACCCCAGCACATCGCGATGCACCGGACGCGATCCTTCGGGGACGAGCAGGAGGACGAGCAGGAGCGACAGGAGGATCCGCATCCGCTGCCCCTGCGGGAGGCGGGCACGCCGCGCAACCATCGTTCGAGCCGAAGTGATGATGAACGGCGGCTAACAACCCCATTCAGCCTCGTCTCAGCGCGACTCGGCGATAAGGGCAACATCGGACACAGCCCAACCGGCCCGAACAGGAGACGTACCATGATGAAGAAGCTTACGCTCGCCGCCACCGCGATGGCCATGACCGCCGCCGGTTTGGCCGCAACGCCCGCTGCCGCGCAGCGCTATGACAATGGCCAGGCCTATGCCTATGACCAGGCGTATCAGGACGGCTATAACCGGCAGGACGACCGTGGATATCGGCGCGATTACCGCGACGACCGCCGCTATGAACAGCCGCGTCAGTATCGCCAGTATCAGGACCAGTATCAGGACCCGTATCAGAATCGGCGCTATTACAGCCAGTCGCGCGACCGCTGCCGCAGTGACCAGGGGACGATCATCGGCGCGATCGCGGGTGGTTTGCTGGGACATGTGATCGCCGGACGCGGTGACCGGACGCTTGGCGCAGTGCTCGGTGCAGGCGGTGGTGCGCTGGCCGGTCGTGCGATCGAGCGGGATGGCTGCCGCCGGTAAGGCAGGGTGAAGGGGCGGCTGCGGCCGCCCCGGTGCTCGCTGAAGCGAGCAGCGCCCTTACCGGACGGCGGGTCGC
>NZ_JBBATX010000160.1:0-4498 GCF_040398505.1 Sphingomonas sp.
ATGTCCGCCCTTTTCCGCATCACGCTGCCCGACGGTTCCGTCCGCGAGGTAGCCCCGGGGACTACCCCGGCCGATGTGGCCGCCGCGATCGGGCCGGGCCTCGCCAAGGCGGCGATCGCCGCGCGGATCGACGGCGAGCTGCGCGATATCACGCGGCCGTTCGAAGGCGACACCAAGCTTGCTTTGGTCACGGCGCGCGACGAAGCCGACGCGCTCGAACTCGCGCGCCACGATTATGCGCATGTGCTCGCCGAGGCGGTGCAGAACCTGTTTCCGGGCACGCAGATCACCTTCGGTCCCTCGACCGACGACGGCTTCTATTACGATTTCGCGCCGAAGGACCGGCCGTTCACCGACGAAGATTTGCCCGCGATCGAAGCCGAGATGCGCCGCGTTATCGCCAAGGACGAGCCGCTGATCCGCGAAGTGTGGAGCCGCGCCGATCTGATCGACCGCTGGACCAAGCAGGGCGAGCGCTTCAAGGCCGAATGGGCCGCCGAACTGCCTGAGGGCGAGGAACTAACGGTCTACAAGGCCGGCACGGGTGACGACGCGTGGCTCGACATGTGCCGCGGGCCGCATCTCGCCTCGACCGGCAAGCTCGCGTCCGATGCCTTCAAGCTGACGCGCGTGTCGGGTGCCTATTGGCGTGGCGATCAGAAGAACGCGATGCTCAGCCGCATCTACGGGACGGGCTGGCTGAGCAAGAAGCAGCTCGACGCGCATCTGACGATGCTCGAGGAAGCGGGCAAGCGCGATCATCGCAAGATCGGGCAGGAAATGGACTTGTTCCACCTCCAGTCCGAAGCGCAGGGCTCGGTCTTTTGGCATCCCAAGGGCTTCATCCTGTGGCGGCAGTTGGAGGCGTATATGCGCCGCCGGCTCGACGCGGCGGGCTATGCCGAGGTCAAGACGCCGCAGCTGATGGACGCGCGCCAGTGGGAGCAGTCGGGCCATTGGGGCAAATATCGCGAGAATATGTTCGTCGTCCCCGACGAAATCCCCAGCACCGACGACGACAAGGCGATTTTCAGCGGCACCGCTGATCTGATGGCGCTGAAGCCGATGAACTGCCCGGCGCACGTGCTGATCTTCCGCCAGGGGATCAAATCGTATCGCGACTTGCCGATCCGTATGGCCGAATTCGGCTGCTGCCACCGCAACGAGCCGCACGGCGCGCTCCACGGCATCATGCGCGTCCGCCAGTTCACGCAGGACGATGCGCATATCTTCGTCCGCGAGGATCAGCTGATCGCCGAGGTCCAGCAATTCTGCGAATTGCTCGACAGCGTATACCGCGATCTCGGGTTCGAGGATTATGCGGTCAAGCTCGCGCTGCGCCCCGATGCGCGCTTCGGGACTGACGCAATGTGGGACCAGGCCGAAGCCGAATTGCGCGAGGCGGTGCTGGGCTCAAACCTCAGCGACTCGATCAAGGCCAAGTTCGAGGAATTGCCGGGCGAGGGTGCCTTCTACGCGCCGAAGCTCGAATTCCATCTGACCGATGCGATCGGGCGGACGTGGCAAGTCGGCACGATCCAGTCCGATCGCGTGCTGCCCGAACGGCTCGATGCGAGCTATGTCGGCGCCGATGGCGAGCGGCATCGCCCGGTGATGCTCCACCGCGCGATCCTCGGGACATTCGAGCGCTTTCTCGGGATTCTGATCGAGCACCACGCCGGTCGCTTCCCGCTCTGGCTGGCACCGGTCCAGGCGGTCGTCGCGACGATCGTGTCGGACGCCGATGGCTATGCCGCCGAGGTCAAGGCCAAGCTGGCGGCAGCGGGCATCCGCGTCGAGACCGACCTGCGCAACGAGAAGATCAACTATAAGGTGCGCGAACACAGCCTCGCCAAGGTCCCGAATCTGCTGGTTGTTGGCAAGCGCGAGGCCGAGGAAGGCAAGGTCGCGCTGCGCCAATTGGGCAGCGATCGGCAGCAATTCCTGCCCCTCGATGACGCGATCGCGATGCTGGTCCGGGATGCGACCCCGCCGGATTTGATCTAATCTTGGGGCGCGACCGCGCGGCCATCTTTCGCCGCGCGTCAAAAACGCCTATATACGTCCATTAACAACGACAGGAGCCTCCCCTATCCGTCCTCCCATGACCCGCCAGGCGCCGCCGATGAATGGCCCTCGCTTCAACGAATTCATTGTGTCGCCCAAGGTCCGCGTGATCGACGGGGACGGCGAAAATCTTGGCGTGATGTACACACGCGAGGCGATGGAGCAGGCGCGCGAGGTCGGTCTCGACCTGGTCGAAGTGTCGCCCAACGCCGATCCGCCCGTCGCCAAGTTCCTCGATGTCGGCAAGTTCAAGTACGAAGCCCAGAAAAAGGCTAACCTCGCCCGCAAGAGCCAGAAGACGCAGGAGATCAAGGAGATCAAGATGCGTCCCAACATCGATGACCATGATTACGACACCAAGATGAAAAAGGTGCTCGAGTTCATCGACGAAGGCGACAAGGTCAAGATCACGCTGCGCTTCCGCGGGCGCGAATTGAGCCACGGCCAGCTCGGCATGGTCCTGCTCCAGCGCGTTCAGGCCGATGTTGCCGAAACCGCCAAGGTCGAGGCCTATCCACGCATGGAAGGCCGTCAGATGCTGATGGTGCTCGCGCCGAAATAATTTTCGGATCGCCGTGGCCGATAGTCGCGGCAAAGCGCGGGACCCGTGCGAAATTCAGTGCTTTACGTAACGTCGTTTCGGCCATGTCCGGTCCCCGGGCATGGCCGTTCGGTGTGGCCTGAGTGCACCACTTCCCACCATTACCCATTCTAAAACATGGTTTTTTGCTGGACGCCTACGCCCGTCGGGCTATGCCGCGCCGCAACACCCGAACACTGAAAAAATCTGGAGAGTTTTGTAATGCGTAAGTCCGCGTACCTGTTGTCTGTTGCCGCCATCGCTGTCTCGGCCCCCGCTCTTGCGCAGACTGCGCCGGCCATGACTCAGGCGGATGCGCAGCAAGGCACGCCGGCCACAGCGCCCGCACAAGCCGAAGACGATAATGGTGCCGACATTGTCGTAACGGCAACACGCCGCGCCGATCGCTTGTCGAACGTGCCGATCGCGGTGTCGGCGATCGGCCAGGCGTCGCTGCAGAATTCGGGCGGTTCGGACATTCGCTCGCTCAACCAGCTGGCCCCGTCGCTACTGATTTCGTCGACCGGCAGCGAATCGAACGCCTCGGCCCGCATCCGCGGCGTCGGCACGGTCGGCGACAATCCCGGCCTCGAAAGCTCGGTCGCGGTGTTCATCGACGGCGTCTATCGCAGCCGCACCGGCGTGGGCTTGAACGAACTGGGTGAGATCGACCGCGTCGAAGTGCTGCGCGGACCGCAGGGGACGCTGTTCGGCCGCAATGCGTCGGCGGGCCTCATCAACATCATCACACGCGGGCCCGAATTCACCTTTGGCGGCAATGCCGAGGGCACCTATGGCAATTACGACCAGAAGCGCCTCGCGTTCGGCGTGACCGGCCCGATCACCGACCAGCTCGCCTTCCGCGTCGATGGGATCTATGTGAGCCGCGACGGTTTCTACAAGAACGTGACCCAGGGCGGCGGCAGCGAAGCGCGCGTCAACGATCGCGACCGCTACTTCGTCCGCGGGCAATTGCTGTTCAAGCCGACGGCGGATCTCAGCTTTCGCCTGATCGGTGATTATTCACATCGCAAGGAAAGCTGCTGCGGCGCGACCTATTACGGCCAGGCGCAGACCTTCGATCCGACCGCCAACGCCGTCCAGGCCAATGGCAGCAGCGTCAACAGCGACGGCGCGGTATCGGTCAGCGACGCCAACCCGATCGTCGATATCCTGCGCCGCGCCGGGGCGGTCTATCCGCTGGCGGGCAACACGCCCAACCCGTTCAACCGCGAAGTCGCGCTGACGCCGGGCCAGACCTATCGCAACACCACCGTCGATTATGGCGGCTCGCTTCAGGCTGACTGGAATCTCGGCGGCGCCACGCTCACCTCGATCACCGCGTACCGCGAATATAAGTCGGGCAATGCTGGCGATGTCGATTACACCAATGTCGATCTGGCGCACCGCGCGGCCGACGGCAATGCCTACCGTCAGTTCCACACCTTCACGCAGGAAGCGCGCCTGCAGGGTTCGGCGTTCGACAACCGGCTCGATTGGTTGGTCGGCGGTTTCTATTCGAACGAGAAATTGCGCGTCGTCGATAACGCCGTGTTCGGGTCGCAATATGGCGCATTCGCCGCGTGCCGCCTCGTCGCCAACATCAGCACCAATGCCGTGCTGCAGAACAATACCGCGCCCGGCTGCCTGTCGGCAACGGGTCGTGCGACGGTGACGGGGGCGTTCGGCGCGCTTGCGCCGGCGGTGCTGGCCGGACTCGATCGGCTTTCGACCGTCAACAATGTCGGCGACAATGGTTCGGTCTACCGCCAGAAGAGCGAGAATTTCGCATTCTTCACGGCTTTGTTGCAAAACTGACGTTGGGGATTCACGTAGGGAATCGAGTGGGAT
>NZ_JBBATX010000161.1:0-4440 GCF_040398505.1 Sphingomonas sp.
ATGCGCAATATGTCGGGCAAGGCTATGCCGACACCTATTTCACGATCACGCCGACGCAAAGCATCGCCAGCGGCCTGCCCGCCTTCACCGCGCGCAAGGGCTGGAAGAACTATAGCGCAGGCGGCTTCGCGACCTATGCGCTGACCGGCAATTTGCTCCACGGGTTCAAGATCGTCGCGGGCGGCGGCTATACGCGGTTGCTCAACGATTATGCCTATAGCCCGATCGTGCAGATCGCGGGCGCGAAGAGCCAGTGGCTGGGCGCGGTCGGGGTCGCCTATACCTTCTGAGGCATTGCGGCGCATTCACACCGGGTTCACCTTGCCCGGTGGAGCAAGGCGACCGACGCAAAACGGGCGCGATCCGCTACATCCCGTCTTGCGTCGCCGCCCGGTCGGTGCCACGCATCGCGGAATAGTGAAGTGTTTTAAGCAAAAGGGTTCGCCCCAATGACCGATACTGTGATGGACGCCGTGGACACCGATGCCGCGCTGATCGCGCAACTTGAGAGTCGCGCCGAACGCCGTAACGAGCGGCGCGAATTCTTTCGTACCGCGCTCGGGGCAGGCGCCGTCGCGGCCGTGGGTGCAGCGGCCGTAACGCTCGGGTCGGGGGCCGCCGCGCAATCGGTCAACGATGCCGCGACGCTCAATTTCGCGCTCAACCTCGAATATCTCGAAGCGCAATTTTACAGCTATGCCGTGACCGGCGCGGGCTTGGCCAACACGCTGTTGACCCCGGGCAGCGCCAGTACGACGACGCAGGGCGCGGTCACTGGCGGGCGTCAGGTCAGCTTCTCCGATCCGCTCGTCGCGCAATATGCGCGCGAAATCGCGGCCGACGAAGTCGCGCATGTCACCTATCTGCGCAGCCTGCTCGGGACCGCCGCCGTCGCGCAACCCGCGATCGATATCGGCAGCACCGCGACCAGCGCGTTCAGCGTCGCCGCCGCTGCCGCCGGACTGGTCGCGACCGGGGCGGCGTTCGATCCCTATGCCCGCGACGAGAATTTCCTGCTCGCCGCCTTCCTGTTCGAAGATGTCGGGGTCACCGCCTATAAGGGTGCGGCGACGCTGCTCGAGAGCAAGATCTATCTCGACGCCGCCGCCGGACTCCTCGCGGCGGAAGCGTATCACGCCTCGATCATCCGCACCGTTTTGTATCGCAAGGGGCTCGACACGCTATCGCTGCGCACCTCGGCCGACGGCATCTCGAATGCCCGCGATGCGCTCGACGGCACGACCGACGATGATCAGGGCATTTCGCCCGTCACGCTTACCGCGACGCTGACCTCGACCACGGTTCCGGGCTCCTACGCCCCGCAAGTCCCCACGGCCTTGCTCGGCCTTGCCTCGAACATCGTGCCGAGCGCGGCCGATGGCACCGTCTTCGGTCGCTCGATCGGCGCGGTGCTCAACATCGTCTATTTGACACGGTTGTCGGTGTCGAAGGGCGGGTTCTTTCCGAACGGCCTTAACGGCTCGTACGTGACGAGTTCCGCCAACTGATTGTGGTGCGACGCCAGCCAGTGATTATTCCGATCGGAGTTCCCCAGTGATCGACAGCGATATCCTCCTCAACGCGCTCGATGCCAGCGAACGGCGTCGGTCCGAACGCCGCACTTTCCTGCGCAGCGCCAGCGCGGCAACCTTCGCGGTCGGCGGCAGCGCGCTGCTCGCGGCCTGTGGCGGCGGGACGCCGACACCGACGAGCACGGTGACGCCAACGCCGAGCCCGAGTTCGACCGCGGTGCTGCAGGATCAGGACACGCTCAACTTCGCGCTCAACCTCGAATATCTCGAGGCGCAATTTTACACCTATGCCGTGACCGGCGCGGGCATCCCCGCCGTCCTGCTCGCCAGCGGTAATGGCAATCCGTCGGTTCAAGGCGCCGTCACCGGTGGCCGCCAGGTCACCTTCACCGACCCGGTGGTCCAGCAATATGCGCGCGAGATCGCCGCCGACCAGATCGCGCACGTCGCGTTGCTGCGCTCGGCGCTCGGCGCAGCGGCGGTGGCGCAGCCCGCGCTCAACATCGATGGCAGCACGACCGGTGCCTTCACCGCGCTGGCGCGCATCGCCGGAATCGTCGGCTCAACCGCCACCTTCGATCCCTATTTGAACGACGAGAATTTCCTGCTCGGCGCGTATATTTTCGAAGATGTCGGCGTCACCGCGTACAAGGGTGCTGCAGCGCAGATCAACACCGCCTTGCTGGTCGACGCCGCCGCCGGGATCCTCGCGACCGAGGCGTATCATGCCGGATTGATCCGCACCGTGCTCTATTCGAAGGGCCTGACCACGCCCAGCTTGCGCACCAATGCCGGGCTGATCAGCGATGCGCGCGACAGCCTCGATGGCACGACCGATCTCGACCAGGGCATCATCGGCGATGCGACGACCTCGAACCTCGTGCCGACCGACGCCAACGGCCTGGTCTTCGGCCGGACCGCGGGCCAGGTGCTCAACATCCTCTATCTCAACCGCAACGCGGTGGTCGGCGGCGGTTTCTTCCCGAACGGCTTCAACGGCAACATCCGCACCAGCGCAGCGAGCTGAATCGAGGCTGGACGCGGCCAGTGGCTGCGCCTAGTCATACCATCATCCCCGGGGAGCCATCTGGCTGAGAGGTGCGGTAACGACGCACGACCCGCTGAACCTGATCCGGCCCCTTGACCCCTCAAGGACTCACCGGCGGAGGGAGGGAGCGGTTTTCTCATCCGAAACCCGTGTCCTTGCTCCGACTTTTGGAGCGACACGCATGGCCGACGTTGATTCGAAGATTGAGCTGACTGCAGTCAGTCAGCAGCCAGCCCGTACCGAAATCGGCGTCACCACCGGCGCAATCCGTGGCAGCCGCAAGATCTACGTCGCCTCGCCCAATATCCCCGGTGCCGGCGTCGCAATGCGCGAGATTATGCTCGAACCAAGCTGCGGCGAGCCGCCTTTGCGCGTCTATGACACCAGCGGTCCCTATACCGACCCGAATGCGCAAATCGACATTTCGGCCGGCCTGCCGCAACTCCGCCGCGACTGGATCGTCGCGCGCGGCGATGTCGAATCGTACGACGCGCGCGAAACCCGCCCCGAGGATAACGGCCTGACCGGGCCCGATCGCTCGGCCGGCGTCCCGCAATTCCCGCACGTCATCAAGCGCCCGCTCCGCGCCAAGGCCGGGGCCAACGTCAGCCAGATGCATTACGCGCGCCGCGGCATCATCACCCCCGAGATGGAATATGTCGCGATCCGCGAGAATCTCGGCCGTGCGCAGTTGAAAGAAGCGCTGATCCGCGACGGGCAGGATTTCGGCGCGTCGATCCCCGATTACGTCACCCCCGAATTCGTCCGCGACGAAATCGCGCGCGGCCGCGCGATCATCCCCAACAACATCAACCACCCCGAATCCGAACCGATGGCGATCGGCCGCAACTTCCTCGTCAAGATCAACGCCAATATCGGCAACAGCGCGGTCGCCAGCAACGTCGCGTCCGAAGTCGACAAGATGGTCTGGTCGATCCGCTGGGGCGCGGACACCGTGATGGACCTCTCCACGGGGCGCAACATCCACGACACGCGCGAATGGATCCTGCGCAACAGCCCCGTCCCGATCGGCACCGTGCCAATCTATCAGGCACTCGAGAAAGTGAATGGCGTCGCCGAGGACCTCACCTGGGAAATCTTCCGCGATACGCTGATCGAGCAAGCCGAGCAGGGCGTCGATTATTTCACGATCCACGCCGGCGTGCGCTTGGCCTATGTCCCGATGACCGCCAAGCGCGTCACCGGCATCGTCAGCCGCGGCGGCAGCATCATGGCGAAATGGTGCCTCAGCCACCACAAAGAGAGCTTCCTCTACGAACATTTCGACGACATTACCGAGATCATGAAGGCGTATGACATCGCCTACAGCCTCGGCGACGGCCTGCGCCCCGGCAGCATCGCCGACGCCAATGACGAGGCGCAGTTCAGCGAGCTCTACACGCTCGGCGAACTCACCCACCGCGCGTGGAAGAGCGACGTCCAGGTGATGATCGAAGGCCCCGGCCATGTGCCGATGCATAAGATCAAGGAGAATATGGACAAGCAGCTCGAAGTCTGTGGCGAGGCGCCCTTCTACACATTGGGGCCACTCACCACCGACATCGCGCCGGGTTACGACCATATCACCAGCGGCATCGGCGCCGCGATGATCGGTTGGTACGGCACCGCGATGCTGTGTTACGTCACGCCCAAGGAGCATCTCGGCCTCCCCGACCGCGACGACGTCAAGGTCGGCGTGGTGACCTACAAGCTCGCCGCGCACGCCGCCGACCTCGCCAAGGGCCACCCCGCCGCCAAGATGCGCGACGACGCAGTGAGCCGCGCGCGCTTCGAATTCCGCTGGCGCGACCAGTTCAACCTGTCGCTCGATCCCGACACCGCCGAACTCTATCACGACGA
>NZ_JBBATX010000162.1:0-4342 GCF_040398505.1 Sphingomonas sp.
GCTTCCATCACCGCCGCGCGCAGCTCGGGGATCCCGAGGCCGGTCTCGCTCGACGTCACCAGAATTTCCGGGTGCGCGGCGGGGCGTTTGCGCGCTTCGGCAACGGTCGCTTCGGTCACCTCGGCAAGCTCGGTCGCCTTGATCTTGTCGGCCTTGGTCAGCACCATGCGGTAACTCACCGCCGCCTTGTCGAGCATTTCGAGAATGTCGCGGTCGACATCCTTGATGCCGTGGCGCGCATCGATCAGCACCAGCGCACGCTTCAGCACGTCGCGCCCGCGCAGGAAATCGTTGACCATGAAGCGCCATTTACGGACCATGTCCTTGGGTGCCTTGGCAAAGCCGTAGCCCGGCATGTCGACCAGCCGGAACGCGAGTGGATTGCCGACGTCGAAGAAGTTCAACTCCTGCGTCCGCCCCGGCGTGTTCGACGTGCGTGCGAGCGAGTTGCGCCCGGTCAGCGCATTGAGCAGCGACGATTTCCCGACGTTCGAGCGGCCCGCAAAGGCCACTTCGTTGACCGTCGGTTCGGGAATGAATTCGAGCGTTGGGGCGGATTTGAGAAACGCCACCGGCCCCGCAAAGGTCTTGCGCGCCGCCTCGATCGCTTCGGGTTCGAAACTCACGTCTTCACCGCCGGTTCTTTGAGCGCCGGATGCCGCGCGTAGAGCAAACGCTGCTGCGCGACGGTCCACAGGTTCGACGTGATCCAATAGACCTGCAGGCCGACCGCAAACGGCGCCATCACGAACATCAGCATCCATGGCATGATCGCGAAGACTTGCTTCTGCGCTTCGTCCATCGGCGCGGGGTTGAGCTTGAACTGGAAGTACATCGACACGCCGAGCAGCACCGGCATCACGCCGATCGCCAGGAAGGCGGGCACCGCGAACGGGAGCAGCCCGAACAGGTTGAGGATATGCGCCGGATCGGGCGCCGACAGATCCTGAATCCACCCGATGAACGGCTGATGCCGCATTTCGATCGTCAGCAGCAGCACCTTATAGAGCGAATACATGATCGGGATTTGCAGCAAGGTCGGCAAGCAGCCGGCGAGCGGATTGACCTTCTCGGTCTTGTACAGCGCCATCACTTCCTGCTGCTGGCGCGCCTTGTCGTCCTTATACTTTTCCTGGATCGCCTTCATCTTGGGCTGGATCGCCTTCATCGCGGCCATCGAGGCGAACTGGCGCTGCGCGATCGGGAAGATCAGCGTGCGGATCGTGACCGTCAGCAGGATGATCGCGACGCCGAAATTGCCGATGTTGCGGAACAGCCAGTCGAGATATTTGAAGATCGGCTTTTCGACGACTTCGAACCAGCCCCAGTCGATCGCCTTGCCGAAATTGGGAATGCCGAGCCGGTCTTCATAGCGGTCGAGCGTGTTGGTTTCCTTGGCCCCCGCAAAGAACTTGGCGGTCGAAACGAGCGCCTTGCCCGGTGCGACTACGCGCGGGGCGAGCGTGAAATCGCCCTGAAACGCATCGCCATTCGCCGCGCGGAAGCCAGAACGCACCGGCGCGGCGCGATCCGGGATCACGGCGGCGAGGAAATATTTGTCGCCAAAGCCGAGCCAGCCGCCGGTCGCATCATACATATTCGCGCCGGGCTTCGAGGAGCTGCCCCACAGCCGCGCGAAGAAACCGGGCTCCTTGCCCTTCAGATTGTCGAAGGTGATGTCATAGGTCGCGCCTTTGTCGAACACGCCGATCGGGCCGATATGGTTGGTCCAGGTATCGGGTTCGGTGCCGACGCCGGCGCGCGAGACGAGTGCATAGGGCCGCAGCGCAATCGGTGCGGGGCCGGCATTCTTCACGGTCTGGCGGACGGTGAACATGTATCGATCATCGACCGCGAAGGTCAGCGCGAACACTTGCCCCTTGCCGTTCGCCCAGCTGAGCGTGACGGGCTTGCCGGGCGCGAGTTCGGTGCCGCTCGCGGTAAACAGCGTGTCGGCATCGGGCACGGTGACGCCGTCACCGCTCCAGCCGAAGCCGCCGAAATACGCATCCTTGGTGCCGCGCGGCGACAGCAAGCGGATCGGCGGGGAATTCTTGTCGACGGTTTCCTTATATTTGGTCAGCGTCAGATCATCGATCCGCGCGCCCTTCAAATTGATCGACCCCTGCAGATCGGCAGTGCGGATCGCGACGCGCGGGGTCTCGGCGCGGACAATGGCGATTGGCCGCACCGCGCCGGTTCCGGCCGTCGTGGGGCCAGGCGTAGCGGGGCCGGTCGGCGTGTCGATCACCTTGGTTTTACCCGCGACGATCTTGGTCGCAGGCGGATTGGCGCGCGGGAAATAGGTCGCCGACAGGAAATTCCCGCCAAGCAGGATGATCGCCGCCAGCACCGCGAACAGTACAAAATTCCGGGTATCGTCTTTCACGTAAACGTCCGTTCGATCAGGGTACGGGATCAGGTCCGTACCCGCCCCAGGGATGGCACCGCGCGATTCGCTTGGCCGCCAACCACCCGCCTTTCAATGGCCCATAGCGGCGAAGCGCGATGATTGCATAGGCGGAACAGGTTGGTTGAAACCGGCAGGAGGACGGGAGGACCGCTGAGGGGCCGATTTGCCAGCCACGCACGAAGAGAATGAGGAAGCGGGTTAGCATGTGCCAACTCCGCCAATCTCGTTCTCCTGCGAAAGCAGGAGCCCAGGGCAGCAGGCGGCGCACTCGCGACTCTGGGCTCCTGCTTTCGCAGGAGAACGGATCGTGGCCGACGTCACCGCGCCACCTTCGCCAGCGCCTTGACCAGTTCCGCGCGCAACACCGCAAACGCGCGTTCGATCCCGCCATTGCGTCCGATCAACACATGATCGGCACCGCGCACGCCCGATTCGGGGAGCAATTCGCGTGCCAGCGCGCGCAGCCGCCGTTTCATGCGGTTGCGGACCACCGCATTGCCAATTTTCTTGGTCACGGTGTAGCCGATCCGCATCGTCGGATCGCCATCGCCGCGTGGCCGAACCTGCAGGACAAAGCCCGGCATCGGCGCGCGCTTGCCAGAATTCGCCGCGAGAAAATCGCGGCGAATCGTCAATGTCTTGATGTCGCCGCCGCCGACCGGGGTTTTTACGCCGACAGCTTCTTGCGACCGCGATTGCGGCGCGCGCGGATCACGTTGCGGCCGCCGGGCGTCGCCATGCGCGAGCGGAACCCGTGGCGGCGTGCGCGCACCAGATTGCTCGGCTGAAAGGTCCGCTTCATCGTTCATTCCCTGATCGTCGAAATAGAAAATGGCCGCCACGAGGACGGCCTTGATGGGCAGCGCTTAGCTTTGTGTCGCAAGAAAGTCAACGCGCGGCGCGCAGCACTTTGTCGCGCGCGCGCCGTCGCGCGGCGCTCTGACGCCGCAAGCCGATGTCGGCATAATGCCCGACTTTGGGCCAACGCCGCTTCACATCGACAAAGGTCCGCTTGGCGCGTGCCGAATTGCGCAAAATCATCGAAAGCCCGGCGGCGAACACGAACACCCCGCCCGGCCCCGGGATGGCACCGATGACCGGCGATAGAATCACCACCACGACACCCGTGACGAGATAGGTGGTGCGCAGCATCGGGTTACGCGACGTGATCATCAATAAGGCATGTGGGGCGAGCGTCTTGCGCGCGCAAGACGGCAGCGGCAGGTTTCCGCGCGGCAGGTTTCTTCGGGGCGGAAAGCGGTTATGCTCCCAGCCTGTCCGGGGGGAATCGCGCATGGTGGCGAGCGTATCGACGGTGGCGTATCTCGGGCTCGAGGCGCGCGCGGTCGAGGTGCAGGTGCAGCTCATCCCCGGCCTGCCCGCCTTCAATGTCGTCGGTCTGGGCGACAAAGCGGTCGGCGAAAGCCGCGAGCGCGTGCGCGGGGCGATCGCCGCAATGGGCCTGGCCCTTCCGCCCAAACGGATCGTCGTGAACCTGTCCCCGGCTGATTTGCCGAAGGAAGGATCGCATTTCGATTTGCCGATCGCGCTCGCCTTGCTGGCGGCGATGGGCGTGGTCGATGCCGAAATGCTCGCCGATTATGTCGTGGTGGGTGAGTTGAGCCTCGATGCACGGATTGCGCCGTCGCCGGGCGTGCTGCTCGCGGCGCTCCATGCCTCGGAAGTGGGGAAGGGGCTGGTCTGCCCGGCGGCGCAAGGATCGGAGGCGGCGTGGGCCGGGTCGGGCGTGCTGGCGGCCCCCGACATCCTGTCGCTGATCAACCATTTCAAGGGCCACGGCCTGCTCGGCAGCCCCGAGCCGGGCGAGGCCGACGATTGGGTCGGCGGGCCCGACCTGAAACAAGTGAAGGGCCAGGAAACCGCCAAGCGCGCGCTGGAGATTGCCGCGGCCGGCGGCCACAACATGTT
>NZ_JBBATX010000163.1:0-4301 GCF_040398505.1 Sphingomonas sp.
TCGCCGATGGTGTGGTCGATCCGACCCGCTTGCGCACGGCGGAGCGCGACCAGACCGACCTGCGCGGCACGCTCGCGCACATGCTCGACCGGGTGGTCGCGGGCGACGGCGGGGGTGATCTCGCGGCGCGTCATGGCCTTACCCTGACGCGACCGTTTCACGACCAGCGCGTGGTCGAACTCGCGCTTGCCATCCCCGAGGACCTGTATCTGCGTGACGGGCGCAACCGCTATCTCGCGTGCCGCGCGCTGGCCGATGTCTACCCCGCCGAATTCCAGACGCGCAGCCGCGTCAACGATGACGAGATTCCGGATTTTCAGGCGATGGTGACGCGGATCAAGCCGCGTCTGCGCGACGACCTTACGCGGCTCGAACGCTCGCCAAGCCTCGCGGCGATGATCGATTTTGCGAAGATCCGCTGCTTGCTCGACGCACGCGGGCCCGACGATCACAATTCGGGCTGGGAGGAGGAAACCCAGGTCGCGCTCGGCGGCTATATCACCGCGCGGATGATCGAGGCGTTCCGCCGCGACAATCACTGACGGGCCGGGCGGATTGCCCGGCCCGTTCCGCGTTTACCGACAGCGCACTTGCGCATTCTCGCGTTCGACGCTCCGCCCGACCAGCCCGCCCGCCAGCGCACCCAGGATCGTCCCGACGCCGCGCGAATGCCCGCCATCGATGACATTCCCCAACAAACCACCCCCAACCGCTCCAACAATAAGTCCAGTCGTGCCGTCATTGCGACGGCAGTAATATTGCTCATCACTGCCGCGATATACACGGTCATTACTTGAAAGAACGCGTTCTTGATAGCGGGGGTCATTGCGATAGTAGCGCGATGCATCATATCCGGCCTCATCACGATCGTCATAGCGCGGATCGGTATAGCGCGAATCGTCGTACGAGCCGCCGCGCGGATCGCGATAGCCGCGGGCGCGGGCTTGCTGGTAGCGGTCGAATTCGGCGCGAAACGCGTTCAATTCTCCGTTAAAGCGCTGCTGCGCCTGCTGGAAGCGCTGCTCCTCGGCCTGCGTCTGTGCCACCGCCGGGGTAGCTGCGGCGAGGCAAATCCATGCCAAAGCGGGGACAAGTTTCGAAAGTGGACGCATTACAGGCTCTCCTGGAAATGTTGCACCTGCCCAACGATACGCTTGCCAGTGGGTTGCCGCAATTCCTCGCTCAGCCAATCGCCGCGACCGCCGCCCGCCATGCCGCAGTCTCCGCCGCGAAGGTCTGCGTCACCCGCACCGCGCCCGCGATCGATCCGGCCACCTCGACCGACCCGGCATAGTCATAGGTCGCATTCCCCGACAGCCGCACCATCCCATCGGCGGCCGCCTCGGCCCGCACCAGCCCGCCACGATTGAACACAATAGCCTCGGCCCCGAACGCCAACCGACCGCTCAGGCACGCCGCATAGGTCGAGGCCGCCATCGCGCTGCCGCAACTGTCGGTCAGCCCGACCCCGCGTTCGAAGGTGCGCACGAACAGCGCGTCCGCCCCGCGCACCTCGACGAACGAGATATTTGCGCGGTTGGGGAGCCAAGCTGGCGCTGCCTCGCACCGCGTGCCCAGCGCCACCAACTCCGCTTCATCGACCAAATCGACGAAGCTGACGAGATGCGGATTGGGGATCGCCACCGCCGTAAACGGACGACGGCTGCCCAGCTCGGGGATCACCGCATCCACCACCCGTGTTGCGCCGATCCGCATCGGCCAAGACGCAACGTCGAGATCAACCGGCCCCGCCACCTCGCGGATCGTCACCACGCCTGGCGCCAGTTCCGGATCGAGCGTCACGCTGGCGCGCGACGTCTTCAATCGCACCGTCGCCCGCGCCATCCCCAGCGCCGCAAAGCCGGCGCGCGCGACGCAACGCAGGCCATTGAGGCAGGTCTCCGCTTCGCTCCCGTCCGAATTGAACATGCGCATGCCGAAAGTATGTTTCGCGTCGCCAGCGGTGAGCAGCAGCAACCCGTCGCCACCGACCGTCCCGGCGCGATCCGCCAGCGCCACCGCGACCCGCGCCCACGCCGCATCGTCGAGCGTCAGCGCGCGCGCGTCGATCATTGGGAAATCGTTGCCCGAGCCATGGCATTTGATGAAATCGAACCGCATGCCCGCCGCCATAGCGGCTTCACCGCGCCGCGTCACATCCGCACGATGAACCCGGTCTCGGGCTTGGCGTGCCCCGCCACCTGCGCGCGCCAAACGCGCTGCAACGCGTCCATACCGCTCTGATGCTCGACGCGCACCAGTCCACCGGCGGTGTCGACGAACCCGCGCCACTGCGCCGCGACGCCGGTATTGAAGCCATCCTGACCGATCTCGCCGATCAGCGCGGTCGCTGCATCGGGCGCGAAGAACCACACCGGCTTCGGCCCTGGCAGCGCTTCGCCGGCGCCGCGATCGTCATGATGCGTGACGCCAACGCGCAGACACTGCGCCAGCCGCCCGGACAAGCCTGCATAGAGAGCGCGCAACAGCGCCATATTCCCGGCGAAATCGATCACCACGACGCCCCCCGCAGCGTCGAGCGTCCCGAGCGCATCATACGCCACCACATAGTCATACAGCCCGGTCCGCTCGACGAACGCGACGTTGGCCGCGCCCGTCAGCCCGATCCGCCGCACCGCCGGACTATTGGCCCGGCACACATAAGCGGTGCCAAGCGCGGTCTTGCTCGAGGCACTCGTCAGCACGACGCTGTCCGCACCATGCCAGCCCGCGCGGCGTAGCGTATCCTCGATCAGGAAACTTGTCAGGAACAGCGGCTCGAACAGCATCCGCATGTCTTCGCGCGCCGCGTCGTGCGCCGGGTCGGCGGCGAGGCGGCGATATTGGTTATAGACCGCGCTCATCGGCTGGCGATGCGCCGCCATGTCGCGGAACAGCCCGGCCGAGATCTTGCCCGGCTGCACGATCACATGCGATGCCATCGGCAGATAGCCATAGACCCGCTCCCCGATTGCGATGTCCGGCACGCCGGACGCGATCACCCGCGCATAGCCCCAGACCGGCACGATCCCCCAGCTTTCCGGCGCGGGAAAGAAGTTCCAATACCCCACTTGCTCGCCGACCACCGCATAGGTGACGTTGTTCGCGGTCACGGCAAACGCCTCGATCGCGAGCAACACCTCGCCCGCCGCGCATTCGGGCGCGATCGTCTCGTTGATGGCGATCTGCGTGAGGTCGTCACGCCGTACCAGCATTTCGCGTTTGATGGGCATGGAGGGGTCCTTTTTTGCTGGTGCCATACTGCACCGGAGCGGCGCCCGGAGCTACCGGGGTAAGCAGATATTTGGCGATGCAGGCGCTGATGGCCGCTACGCGCGCTAATGGCAGGTGTTAGCCGGCTAAATTGCCGATCCCGAACGTGATCGTCCGTTGACATCGCGCATACCGTCGTCGCGAACGGCAGCTATTCTCCCGTAGTTAGTATACGATCATGAAATCGCTCGATCATAAACTGGTTCAATATGAAGCGATCTCTTCTTTTACGGTTCGAGTTCAGGCTGTCGTGTGCTACGTTGGAATACGCGCGATGTTTTGTATTTTCGGTGGGCACAATTGAGACATTGATCGGGGGTAATTATGCGGAAGATTTGCGCATTGCTCTGCACGGTGAGCCTGCTTCTTGTTGGCTGTGCCGCACGCACCGAACATCCTGCAGTCGCCAGTGCCGCCGGATCTGCGGTTCGTGGGCCGAAATTCGTCCTTCGCGTTTCGCTTTTTCCGTGGATTCCCGAAAAGGAAGGATTCGCAACCTGGATCGAGAACGAGTTCGAGAAGGAGAATCCCGGCATCGATCTTGTAATTCGGCCAATGGACAAGGCCAACACCAGTGCCGGCGATCTCTCCTACGATTATGACCTCACCGCCGCAGCGCTCAAGGACGCACAGAACCCGGACCATCAGGATCTGGTCGAGGTTGACACGATTATCCTCGGGAAACTCAAAGACGCGCAGGCGATCCAGCCGCTAACGATCAAGGCTGGCGACTATTATGATTTCGCGCAGCAGGCGGTGACGATCGACGGCGCGGTATATGGCGTCCCGCATTGGAGCTGCGGTTATTTCGTCATTACCACCGACGCCGTGGTTGCCAATGCTGGCACCGGCGAGGAACTGCGCGCGGCGCTTGCGGCGCTGGGCACGACCAATCCCGACCTGGGGGGCGATGTCATCGGATCTTGGGGCTCCGTGGTTTCCTATGCTGACGCCTTCGTCGACAGCTATCCGCACGGTGATCTCGCCGCCGCATTGCGTGCGCCGACGCTCGATCCGCGTGTCACGAC
>NZ_JBBATX010000164.1:0-4279 GCF_040398505.1 Sphingomonas sp.
GGAACGAGGCCGCTGTGCAGCAGCCTCTTGGGTTGGGCCACTGTTCAACTCCTTTCAGGGCCCGTTGTATTGTATGGAGTCGCCACGCCACGGCGCGACATCGCGACCATCTGCGCCTTTTTTGCTTTTTCCCGTCTTCGCGCTGCAACGCCGAGCCGGACCGAAACGACCGACCGACCTTTGACCTTGCCCCGCACCAATGCCATCTGCTCGCACGATGCTGTTTTCGCTCCTCCGCCCCGCTGTGTTCGCGCTTGAAGCGGAGCGTGCACATACTCTCACGATCCAGCTGCTCGCGGCGGTCCCACGCCTTCCGCGCGGTCGCGACGCCGCGAGTTTGCGAACCACGGTCGCGGGCCTCGACTTCCCCAATCCGGTCGGGCTGGCGGCAGGAGTCGACAAGGACGGACGCGCGATCGACGGGTTTTTCGGGCTCGGCTTCGGCAGCGTCGAGATCGGCACGCTGACCCCGCTGCCGCAGCCGGGCAATCAGCGACCGCGGCTGTTCCGGCTGGTCGAGGATGCGGCGGTGATCAACCGCATGGGCTTCAACAATGGCGGGATCGACGCTGCTTTGCCGCGTGCGGTGGCGGCAAAGCGGCGCGGGATCCTCGGCATCAATGTCGGCGCGAACAAGGATGCCGCCGACCGCATCGCCGATTATGTGTACGGCGTCTCTGCAGCGGCGCAGGTCGCGGATTACATCACCGTCAATATCAGCTCCCCCAACACGCCGGGCTTACGCGATTTACAGCATGGCTCCGACCTGACCGATCTGCTCGCCGCGTGCGACGCGGCGCGGCGTGCGCCGATCGCGCGCCCGCGGCTGTTCCTGAAGGTCGCGCCCGATCTCGATACAGCGGCGATCGACGCGATCGCGCGTGCCGCGGTCGACCACCATATCGACGCGCTGATTGTCAGCAACACGACCGTTTCGCGCCCTGCGCTCCGCTCCCCCCATGCCGGCGAAGGCGGCGGCCTGTCCGGCGCACCGCTCGCCAGCCTCGCCCGACTGCGCCTCGCCGATTTCCGCAGCGCGACCGGCGGCACTATGCCACTGATTTCGGTTGGTGGAATCGACAGCGCCGACGAAGCCTATGCCCGCATCCGCAGCGGCGCGAGCCTAGTGCAGCTGTACACTGCCTTGGTCTATCACGGCCCCGGCCTGGCGCGTCGCATTGTCCGCGGGCTGGCCGCAAACCTGAAGCGCGACGGCTTCGCCACGGTCGCCGACGCGGTCGGCACTGGTTGACGTAGCGTCCCCGACCGTTACCGTTCGCGGCTATGAACAAGCTGCTCTTATCCCTCCCGCTCCTGTTGCTCGCGCCCACCGTGGCGGAGGCGAAGCGCACCCTGCCCCGCGCGCCCACCAGTCTTGGCATGATCAGCGCAGCCGATCCGCGCGCCGCGGCGGCGGGCGTCGAAATCCTGCGCAAAGGCGGCAGCGCGACCGATGCGGCGATCGCGACGATGCTCGCGCTCAACGTCGTCGAGCCGCAAAGCAGCGGCATCGGCGGCGGCAGTTTCATGGTCTATCACGATGCGTTGACCGGCAAGCTCAGCAGCTTTGACGGGCGCGAGCAGGCCCCTGCTGCTGCCGATGCGCAATGGTTTTACGGTGCCGACGGCAAGCCGCTGCCCGTCTTCACCGCGATTCCCGGCGGACGCAGCGTCGGTGTGCCGGGCAATATCCGGATGATGGCGCTGGCGCATCAACGCTATGGCAAGCTGCCTTGGGCCACCCTGTTCGGCCCGGCGATCAAGCTGGCGCGCGACGGCTTCGCGGTCAGCCCGCGACTGCATGGCGGGATCGGCAGTAATGGCAATCACATCGACCCGTGGGCGAAGGCGCATTTCTTCGCGAGCGACGGCAAGGCGGTCGCAACCGGCACGATCCTGAAAAATCCCGAACAAGCCGCCTTGTTCAGCGCGATTGCCACCAAGGGTCCTAACGCCTTCTACACCGGCCCGGTCGCCGCGAAGATCATCGCCACGGTCAATGGCGCGAGCAAGAACCCGTCCAAAATGACGCTTGCCGATCTCGCCAGCTACCGCGCCAAGGAACGTGCCCCTGTCTGCGGCACGTACCGCGTGTACAAAATTTGCGGCATGGGCCCGCCGTCGTCGGGCGGGATCGCGGTGCTGATGATCCTCAAGCAGCTCGAACGCTTTGACATGGCGGAGCTGGGCAAGAATTCGCCCGTCGCGTGGCACCTGTTCGCCGAATCCTCGCGGCTCGCTTATGCCGATCGCGACTTGTACCTCGGGGATCCCGATCATGTGACCGTTCCGATCAAAGGGCTGCTCGATCCGACCTATCTCGCGGCGCGTTCAGCGCTGATCTCGCCCGAGCGCAGCATCACCGCGATCGCCCCCGGCACACCCCCCGGCGCGCCGCCGCGCGTCGCCGCCCCCAATGCCGATTTGCCCGGCACGACCGACCTCGTTGCGGTCGACCGTCGCGGCAATGTCGCCGAAGTCACCACGACGATCGAAAGCTCGTTCGGCTCGGGGTTGTCGGTCGATGGCACGATGCTCAACAACCAACTGACCGATTTCGATTTTGTGCCGGCCAAGGGCGGCTATTTCGTCGCCAACCGCGTGCAGGGCGGCAAGCGTCCACGCAGCTCGATGTCGCCGACGATCGTTTACGGCCCCGACGGCAAGGTCCGCATCGCGATCGGCGCGGCGGGCGGATCGACGATCATCGCGCAAGTCGCCAAGGCGCTGGTCGCGGTGCTCGACTGGAAGCTGCCAGGACAGGATGCGATCGGGCTCGGCTTGCTCTATGCGCCACAGCGCAACGCCATCGCCGAGAAAGGCACGCAGCTCGATGCGATGCTCCCCGCGCTACAGGCGCTCGGCGAGCAAGTGATCAGCGCGCCGCTGGGCCTCAAAGCCAATGCGATCGAGCGCGTGCGCGGCCAATGGATCGGGGCCGCCGATCCGCGCAGCGAAGGCGTTGCGATCCGCGAGGACGGCCAGACCACGCAGATCGTCCGCTCGATCGCGATCCGCCCGCCCGAATAATCCTATCCGCGTAGCCGAACACGGCACGCTCGCCCCGGGAGAGACCCTTGACCAAGACCGTCCGTACCCTCGAACATTTCCCTAACCTCGTCACCATGTTCCTCACGCGTGCTGCCGAAAAAGGCGAAGCGCCGTTCCTGTGGCACAAGGCCGACGGCGTCTGGGTCTCGCGCAGCTGGGCCGAGACCGCGCGTCAGGTCGCGAGCATTGCTGCTGGCCTGGAGGCGATCGGGCTGGAAAGCGGCGACCGGGTGATGCTGGTCAGCGAAAACCGCCCCGAATGGTGCATCGCCGATCTCGCGATCATGGCGGCGGGGTGCATCACCGTGCCGACTTACACCACCAATACCGAGCGCGACCACACCCACATCATCGAAAATTCGGGCGCGAAGGCGGTGATCGTCTCGACCGCGAAACTCGCCAAAACGCTGCTCCCCGCCGCGATCCGCGCGAGCAGCGCGAAGATCGTCATCGGCATTGAGGATTTGCGCGCGACGCAATCGGGCGCGCTCGAATTCCACCAGTGGAACACGCTGCTCGCCAAACATGCCGCCGATCCTGCCAGCATCGTCGCCACTGCGCAGCGCCAGGATACCGCCTGCATCATCTACACCAGCGGCACCGGCGGCGCACCGCGCGGAGTGATGCAGCATCACGGCGCTATCCTCCACAACGTCAATGGTTGCTGTACCGTGATCTCGGAGGATTTCGGCTGGGACGACGAGATCTTCCTGTCTTTCCTCCCGCTCAGCCACGCCTATGAACACACCGGCGGACAGTTTTTTCCCGTCGGGCTCGGCGCGCAAATCTATTATAGCGAGGGCCTCGACAAGCTCGCCGCCAATATGGAGGAAGTCCGCCCGACGCTGATGGTCGTGGTGCCGCGCCTGTTCGAAGTGTTGCGCACGCGCATTTCGAAAGCGGTCGAGAAGCAAGGCAAGCTCTCGCGCTTCCTGCTCGCCCGCGCGCAAGTGCTGGGGGCGAAGAAGGCCGCGGGCAATGCCGGTCTGCTCGACCGACCGATGGACGTGATCCTCGGCGCGACGCTGCGCCCGAAGGTCGCGCAGCGCTTCGGCGGGCGGATCAAGGCACTGGTCGCGGGCGGCGCGCCGTTGACGCCCGAAATCGGCACGTTCTTTGAAGCGATCGGCGTCACCGTCCTGCAAGGCTATGGCCAGACCGAAGCAGCGCCTGTCATCTCGTGCAATCGCCCCAAGGTCGGGCTCAAGATGGACACGGTCGGGCCGCC
>NZ_JBBATX010000165.1:0-4256 GCF_040398505.1 Sphingomonas sp.
TAAGCGCTCCGGCATCGCGATACGCGCCCATAAAGCCGACGAACTGCAGCACCATGATCAGCGGGCCCGGTGTCGTCTCGGCCATGCCGAGGCCGTCGAGCATCTCGCCCGGACGCAGCCAGTGATAGTCCTGCACCGCCGCCTGCGCGACATAGCCGAGCACCGCATAGGCCCCGCCAAACGTCACCATCGCCGCGCCCGAAAAGAAGAGCGCGATGCGCGTGAAGACATTCTCCGGCCCGACCGCGAGTAGCAATGCGACGACCGGTGTGCCCCAGGCAAGCGCGCACACCACGGGGACCTTTAGCGCGCGCCAGCCGGCGGCGCGGGCATGATCGGGCAGCGCTTCGCCGAGCGCGCTGTCGGCATCGGCAAAGCCATCCTTGCCGCCGCCGCCATGACCGCCCGAGCGGAACTCGGACCGTCCGGCGCGCGTCGCGACATAGCCGAGCACACCTGCCCCGAGCACGATCAGCGGAAAGGGCGCGGCAAAAAAGAAGATCAGCAGGAACGCCACCGCCGCGACCCCGAGCAGCACGCGGTTTCCGAGCGAGCGCCGCCCGATCCGCACCACCGCTTGCGCGACGATCGCCAGCACCGCCGCCTTCAACCCGAAAAACAGCCCCGCGACCACACCGGTCGCGCCATACAGCGCATAGATCCAGCTGAGCGCCATGATTGAGACGATGCCGGGGAGCACGAACAACACGCCCGCAATCACCCCGCCGACCGTGCGGTGCATCAGCCAGCCGATATAGATAGCGAGCTGCTGCGCCTCGGGACCCGGCAACAGCATGCAATAATTGAGCGCGTGGAGGAAACGCTGCTCGCCAATCCAGCGCTTCTCCTCGACCAGAATGCGGTGCATCACCGCGATCTGCCCCGCCGGGCCGCCGAACGACAAAGCCGCGATCCGCACCCAGACGCGCACCGCGCTGACAAGCGGGACGCCGTGCGCCGCGGGTGCTGTCGTGTTGCTCATCGCCGATCCTCCATAAGCGACAGCATCGCAGATCGTGCCGCCTGCGGAAGGGGATCAGAAGTTGCGCGCCGCCAAGCTTGGCTATGGTCGTGGCGTGATCGGTAAGTCCGCCGCATCCTCGCGCTTTTCGGGGCGGATATAGATTGACGACAGCATCGGCTCGGCCGCTTTCAGCGCGGTCTCGATCTCCTCGATCAGCGTCTCGGCCTCGCCCATCGTCAGCGTGTCGCGGAAATCGGCGCTGATCGCGACGAAGATGCTCTGCGGCGCGGTGTGGAGCGTGCGGACGTGATTGACCGCGGTAATCTCGGGCCGCGCATCGACGATCTTGCGGACTTGCGCGACAACTGCGGGGTCGGCCGCTTCCCCGATCAACAACCCCTTGGCCTCGCGCGCCAGCAGCGCCGCGACTACACCGAGGATCAGCCCGATCACGATCGAGGCCAGGCCGTCGATGCGCGGATCGCCCCACGCATGGCTCGCCCAGATCCCCACGCCCGCCACCAGCAGCCCGGCGAGCGCCGCCGAATCCTCGAACAGCACGATGAAGCCCGCCGGATCCTTCGACTGGCGCACCGCCGCCCACCAGCCGCGCCCGCGATTGGCGGCGGAGAATTCGCGCACCGCGAGGAGCCACGACCCGCCCTCCAGCGCGAGCGCGACCCCGAGGACGATGTAATTGACCAGCGGATCGCGCAATTCTTCCGGGTTGTTCCAATGCGCCCAGCCTTCATAGATCGACACGCCCGCGCCGACCCCGAAGATCAGGATCGCGACGACGAAGCTCCAGAAATACAGTTCGCGGCCATAGCCGAACGGGTGCGCCTGATCGGGTGGCCGCCGCCCGCGATGCTGGCCGTAGAGCAGCAATAGCTGGTTGAAGCTGTCGACGACCGAGTGGAAGCCTTCGGTCAGCATCGAGGACGAGCCGGTGATCGACGCCGCGACAAACTTGGCGACCGCAATGCCAAGATTGGCAAGCAAGGCGGCGATCACGACGAGGTTTGAACCGTCTTGCTTGGACGCGGACATGGTGGAGGCTCCCTGTGGGGGTGCTGTATGCGGCAGGGCTGACGGTGGCCAGTGGTTGAATTTTTGGAGGTTTCGCGTTATAATGGTTGTATGAACTACCATCCGCCCAAAGCCAAAAAGCTCAAGCTCGTGAAGATCGGCAACTCGGTTGGTGTCGTCCTGCCGCGCGAGGTGCTCGCGACGTTGCGCGTCGACTTGGGTGACGATCTGTACGTGACCGAAACGCCGCACGGCATCGCGCTGCGGGCGATCGATCCCGATTTCGTCGAAGCGATGACGGCGGCGGAAGAGATCATGCGCGAGGATCGCGATATCCTGGCCGTACTGGCGAAGTGAGATGGCCGAGCCGAGGTTCCTCAACGCCGAGCTAGCGTTTGCCGTGCATGAACGTCAGCTTGCCGAACATGGCGGGCTGAGCGGCATCAAGGACGTCAATTTGCTCGAGTCCGCGATCGCCCGACCGCTCAATAAACATGCGTATGGCGAAGACGATCTGTGCGCGCTGGCGGCGGCTTATGCCTTTGGGATCGCCCGGAACCATCCGTTCAATGACGGGAACAAGCGCACCGCCTGGGTGATGGCGCGCCTGTTCCTGCGTTTGAGCGGGGTTCAGATCGCGTTCGAGAAGGAGGATGCGATCAATACCGTGCTGGCGCTGGCTGCGGGCGAGCTTGCGGAGGACGCCCTCACCGCCTGGTTCCGCGCGCACATCGTGGCGGCCTAACCCGCCATCACCGCCCGCGCGCGGCCATAAACGAAATACACCGCCAGCCCGATGCCGTTCCACACCAAGAACGAGATCTGCGTTACCGTCTGCAAACTGGTGAACAGATACACACAGCCGAGGATCGCGGCGGGGGCGATCACCCACACCAACGGCGTGCGGAACGGGCGGCGTATCGCGGGATCGCGGCGGCGCGAGACCATGACGCAGGCCGCGACCGCGACGAACGCGCACAACGTCCCGGCATTGGCGAGGCTGGCAATCACGTCGAGCGGGGTCAGCGCGGCAATCACGCTGACGAACACCGCCGTCACCAGCGTGATCCGCGCCGGCGTGCCGCGCGTTGACACTTTCGCGAGGCTCTGCGGCAAGAAGCCGTCGCGCGCCATCACCAGAAAAATGCGGCTCTGCCCGTAGAGGAAGCCGAGGATCACCGTCGGCAGTGCGATCGCCGCGGCGGCGCCGACGATCTCGGCAATCGTCCCCTGCCCGATCTGGCGCAGGATCAAGGCGAGCGGCTCGGCGCTCTTGCCGAAGACATCGGGCCGGGCGGCACCGATCGCGGCGGTGGCGACGACCATGTAAATGACGGTGCACACCACCATCGACCCGACGATGCCGATCGCGAGATCGCGTTCGGGATTCTTGGCTTCCTCGGCCGCGGTCGAGATCGCATCGAAGCCGTAAAAGGCGAAGAAGATGATCGCCGCCGCGCCCATCACACCATATTTCACACCCCCCTCGCCCGCGGTCGACCCGAAGCCGTGCGAGGCAAAGGGCGAGAAATTGGCGGCATCGAAATGCGGCAGCGCGACCGCGACGAACAGAATGAGCGTGGCGATCTTGATCGCGACCAGCACCGAATTGATCCGTGCGCTTTCGCGCGTGCCGAGCATCAGCAGACCGGCGACGACCGCGATGATGAAGATCGCGGGCAAGTTGATGCCATATTCGGTCGCGGTGACGATGTGCCCGCAAACTTTGCCCGACAGCACCGGCCCGTGCGTCAACGCGCAGGGCAAATCGAGCGGCACGCCGATCCGTTCGCCGAAACCTTGCAGGAACCCCACGGCATAGCCCGACCAGCCGACCGCGACTGCGGAGACGACCAGCGAATATTCGAGGATCAGGCTCCACCCGACGACCCACGCGATCAATTCGCCGAGCACCGCATAGCTATAGGTATAGGCGCTGCCCGAGGCCGGGATCAGCGTCGCCATTTCGGCATAGCACAGCGCCGCGCACGCGCAGATTGCGCCCGCGACCGCGAAACTGACCAGTACCGCCGGCCCGGCGCGGTCCGCGCCGACGCCGATCAGCGTCAGGATCCCGGTCCCGACGATTGCGCCGACCCCCAGCGCGACCAGATGCGGCCAGGACAAGGTCCGCGCCAGCCGGTGCTCGACCGGGCGATCGTCGCCCAACGCAATGATCTTCTTGCGGAACAAATCGGCCATGCTTCCCCCGGTCGGCACCCGTGCCGTTCGCGCCTGACTTAGCGCGCGATCGCCGACCGTG
>NZ_JBBATX010000166.1:0-1095 GCF_040398505.1 Sphingomonas sp.
GGGCGGCGGGGACGATCGGCAAGATCGCGACCGTGCTTGAAACGGCGCGGGCGGCGGGGGTGCAAGTGGTGTTCCTGCAGAACGGCTGGGACGCCGATTACAAAGAGGCGGGCGGGCCGGGGTCGCCCAATTTCCACAAATCCAATGCACTCAAGACGATGCGCAAGCGGCCCGAGCTTTCCGGGCAATTGCTCGCGCGCGGCGGGTGGGATTATGCGTTGGTCGATGCGCTGACGCCGCAAACCGGCGACATCTCGCTCCACAAGACGCGCTATTCCGCCTTCTTCAATTCGCAGCTCGATAGCGTGTTGCGGTCGCGCGGTATCCGCAACTTGGTGTTCGTCGGAATCGCCACCAACGTCTGCGTCGAAAGCACGCTGCGCGACGGCTTTCACCTCGAATATTTCGGGGTGATGCTGGAGGATGCGACACACCATCTCGGCCCACCCGAAATGCAGGCGGCGAGCGTGTACAATGTCGAGAAATTCTTCGGCTGGGTCAGCACGGTCGCGGATTTCTGCGGCAGTTTCGGGCAGGTGGCGCGAGCGTGACCGACCCCTTCCTGTGTCATCCCCGCGAAAGCGGGGACCCATCTCCCGCGTCAGGTGCTGGGTCCCCGCTTTCGCGGGGATGATAAAATTGGGGAAAATCCCCCACATTCACTCAAGGAAACCAGCCATGCCCTTCGAACCCATCAACCCCCCGCAATTCCCCGCCCCGATCGCGCCTTATTCGGCGGGCGCGAAGGCGGGAAACACCGTCTATGTCTCGGGCGTGCTGGCGCTGGGCGAGGGCGGCGCGGTGCTGCATGTCGGCGATGCAGCGGCGCAGACGCGGCATGTGCTCGACGTGATCAAGATCACGCTGGCGGCGGCGGGGGCTCGCCTCGAGGACGCGGCGATGAACCACATCTTCCTGAAGGATCTGGCCGATTACGCCGCGTTCAACGCGGTCTATGCGGAGTATTTTCCGGGAGCCAAGCCCGCGCGCTATTGTATCCGCGCCGATCTGGTGAAGCCCGATTGCCTGGTCGAGATCGCCAGCGTTGCGCATCTTGGGTAAAACAGCTTCCCTCTATGCCGCTTCCCCGGCGAA
>NZ_JBBATX010000166.1:1195-4233 GCF_040398505.1 Sphingomonas sp.
GCCTCTATTACGAAATCCACGGCGCGGAGGACGCGCCGCCGCTGATCCTGTCGTCGGGCCTCGGCGGATCGGCGAGCTATTGGGCACCCAACATTCCCGCGCTCGCCGCGCACTACCGCGTCATCGCCTATGATCATCGCGGCACCGGGCGGAGCGATCGCGCGCTGCCCGAAACCGTAAGCGTTGACGATCTCGCCGTCGACATCCTTGCGCTGATGGACGCGCTCGATGTGCCGCGTGCGACGATCGTCGGCCATGCTGCGGGTGGCGTCGCCGCGCTGGCGCTGGCGCTGCTGGCACCCGACCGGATCGACAAATTGGTGGTGGTCAATGGCTGGGCCTCGCCCGATCCGCATTTCCTCCGTTGCTTCGCCGCACGGCTCGCGCTGCTGCGGGGTAGCGGGCCTGAAGCGTATCTGCGCGCGCAGCCGCTCTTTCTCTATCCGCCGAACTGGATCTCGGCGAACGATGCGCTGCTCGAAGCCGAACTACCTGACCAACTCGCACATTTCCCCGGCGCGGCGACGATGGAGAAGCGCATCGCCGCGCTCGCCGCGTTCGACGTTTCTGAACGGTTGCGTGACATCCACCGACCGGTGCTGGTCGTGGTGTCCGACGATGACATGCTCGTCCCGCCGAACGCCGGCATAGCCCTCGCCAATGGCTTGCCGATCGCCGGTTTCTGCCGTGCCGAGCATGGCGGGCATGCGGTCAATGTCGTCGATCCGGACGCCTTCAACAGCTTCGTGCTCGCCTGGCTGGCGGGCGAAACCGTAGGGGAGTAACCTCATGCAAGTCGGCGTCTTCGTCCCCATCAACAACAATGGCTGGCTGATCAGCGAGAATGCGCCGCAATACCTGCCGTCGTTCGATCTCAACAAGACGATCGCGCAGTCGGCGGAGAAGCACGGCCTCGATTTCCTGCTGTCGATGATCAAGCTGCGCGGGTTCGGCGGCAAGACCGAATTCTGGGAGTATGGCCTCGAAAGCTTCACGCTGATGGCGGGCCTCGCCGCGGTGACGGAGAAGATCAAGATCTTCGCGACCTGCCCGACGCTCGTCATCCCGCCGGCCTTTGCCGCGCGGATGTGCAACACGATCGATTCGATCAGCCACGGGCGCTTCGGATTGAACCTCATCACCGGCTGGCAACCGCCCGAATATACCCAGATGGGGGTGTGGCCCGGCGATGAGCATTTCCGCAATCGCTACAAGATGCTCGACGAATATGCCCACATCCTGCGCGAATTGTGGGCCGAGGGGGTCAGCGATTTCAAGGGCGATTACTATCAAATGGAGGATTGCCGCGTCCGGCCCAAACCGGAAGGCGACATGAAGATCATCTGCGCGGGGAGCTCCGACGAGGGCCTCGCTTTCTCCGCAAAATGGGCGGATTACGCGTTTTGCTTGGGCAAGGGCGTCAACACGCCGACCGCGTTCGCCTCGAACAACACCCGTCTCGCCGCCGCCACCGCCAAGACCGGGCGCGCTGTGTCGATCTTCGTGCTGATCATGATCATCGCCGCCGAAACCGACGAAGAAGCGATGGCCAAGTGGCAATCGTACAATGACGGCGTCGATCACGAAGCGATCGCGTGGCTCGCCGATCAGGGGGCGAAGGACACGGTCAACACGGACACCAACGTCCGACAGCTCGCCGCGCCCGAAGGCGCGGTGAACATCAATATGGGGACGCTGGTCGGGTCGTATGAGAGCGTCGCGCGGATGCTCGATGAGATGGCCGAGGTGCCTAACACGGGCGGCGTGCTGCTGACCTTCGATGATTTCGTGCGCGGCGTGGAGGCGTTCGGGACGCGGATTCAGCCGTTGATGCAGTGCCGGGCGCATATATCGGGGTGACATAACCGTCCCGGTTCCGCGCGAAGGGATGATCACGAACCTTTGCGTCGGGCGGTTGGTTAGGGCAAGATTAAGGGTATGAGCCCCGCCCAATGACTCCGCTGCGCCAGGTCATGTTCGTGGCCGGACTCGTGCTGATCGCGCTGCCGCTGGCGGTCGGGCTGCTGCCGCGCGCGCCAGCACCGCGGGCCGCGCCGCCTGCGGAGCCGGTAACCGGCAAGCGCATTGCGCTGACCTTCGATGATGTCCCGCGCGGCCCCGGCGCGTTCTACACCCCCGCCGAACGGACCACCCGGCTGATCGCAGCACTGCGCGCAAGCGGCGTCCGTCAGGCTGCCTTCTTCGCCAATCCCGGGCGAATCGGCCCAAGGAATGATGGTGGCGCGCGGCTCGCCGCTTATGCCGCGGCGGGACATGCGATTGCCGATCACACTTGGTCGCACCGCGATTTGCGCGCGCTGTCGGCAGACGCTTTTCTCGCGGATATCGACAAAGCCGAGGAGTTGTTGCGGGGCCAGCGCAATTATCGCCCCTGGTTCCGGTTCCCCGGCCTGAACCAGGGCGGGCGCGACCGGGCGAAACGCCGTGCCGTGCTCGACGGGCTGGCGGCGCGGCGGTTGCAGATCGCGTGGGTCACCGCCGATGGCTCCGACTGGAATATCGAGCGGCAGACGATCGCGGCGAAAAAGGCCGGAAAGCCGATCGATGACGCCGCGTTGCGCGATCTCTATGTCGAGACGATGGTGCAATCGGCCGACTTTTCCGACGCGTTGATGCTGCGTGTCGCCGGGCGGCAAACCCCGCAAGTGCTGTTGCTCCACGAAACCGATATCGCGGCGCGCTATGTCGGCGATCTCGTAACCGCGCTGCGCCATGACGGCTGGACGATCATCACCGCAGACGCCGCCTTTGCCGATCCGGTCTATCACCAGACCGGCGATTTCGACAGCGCCAACGGCACGTTGCCCGAGGCGTTGGCATGGCAGAAGCGCTTGCCCGGCCCGCTTTATTACGAGCGCAACGACGTGCCGATCGCCAATCGCCTGTTCGCCGAGCGCGTGCTGCACCAGAGGCCTTCCGCAGCGACAGCAATTGCCGCGCGTTAGGAGTGCGTGCGTGGGGTAGGAATCGCCGCGCAAGCGCGATAGAACGCGCGCCATGAGCCAGCCCGACCAGAT
>NZ_JBBATX010000167.1:0-4175 GCF_040398505.1 Sphingomonas sp.
CTGCGAATACCACATGTTGATCGCGACCGCAGCGGATTCGGCACGGGTTTTTGAAAGCATTCCCGGTACGACCCCGGCCAGTGCCGCGGCATCAGTAATGCTGTTGAGGCGGGTTTGCGCCCGCGCGGCGGTCGCATAGTCGATCGTCATGCCCGTCGCGAAGGTAATCGGCAGCAAGGCGAAGCCGAAGATCATCAGCACATTGCCACGACGCTGCTCGGTGAACCGTCGCAACGCAAACATAAATTGATGTTTAAAATATATCATGCCATATTATTCCGGATAATACTGATCAATTATAAGCAACGAATGCGGAATTGCGCGGCGACATATAGATTGTTTGTGTCAGCGGAATTGTACCAATCAACGATGATGCAAGGCCGGGTGTGTACGTGTAGTTTATCTCGCTAAAGATATAATAACTGTTTGGGGTCGAAAGGCCGGTGGGCATCGTAACCACAGCACCGGTCGCATAGGCCGTGCAGTTCAGCGGCCGACTCCAGCTAATCGTCGCCCGGCCGGTGCCATCAATCTGGATCTGGCTGATTCGCAACGCCGCGCTCGACGGTGAATATGGCGCCATCACTTGCCGCGACGCATTCAATATCTCATCTGCATCCGCCGCGGTCATCGTCGTGTTCTGCGTCGTCAAATCGGCCAGCGTCCGTACGGTGCTCCCGACTTTTCGATATGCGGACATGGCGTCCATCAACTGGAACCCACCGAGGAACAGCAGGACCAGAAACGGCAGCACGAACGCGAACTCAAGGAGCGCAATGCCGCGTTCCTCGCGGGCAAAGCGTCGGAGCCAGTCGGGTTTCGCGCCGAACCCGATCATGACGTGTAGGGCTCCGTCTTGAAGACCGATGTCGCAATGAGCAGACGTTTGCTGCTCGACATCGTCGACAAATCGAACCCGAGCGGCCCTTTGCTGACGTCCCAGATATACATGATGCGGGCCACCGTAATCTGGCCCGGGACGCCGGGGCTATATCCCCACGTGTTGTTGACATTGCCATTGCTGTCATAGGTGAGCGTCGGCACGCCGGTATTGGCGGACGAGAAATCCGACGAGACCTGAACATCGACGATGAGGTTCGAACATTTCATGAAAGCGGGCAGTTTCGTGCAGACCAGAGCCTTGAATTGGGCTTGCGTCAAATTGCTGTTCTGCGCGGCACCCGTGAGCAATTGGCGGACCGATTTCTCGGCGGTCGTTTCAAGATTTTGTTGCGCGAAGTAGACGAGGCTGGTTTGCAGCACCGCGATCAGGAGCGCCATGAACGGGCCGACGACAAAGGCGAACTCTATCAGCGCCGCGCCGCGTTGATCGCTGCCCAGCCGCTTGAGCGGATTGGCGAGGCGAAACCTCGCGCGGAAAAACGTCATCGACATGCCATAGCCTTAAAAGCTGGGAATATTTTGCATGGACTGCGTTAAGAATTTGGAAATGTCCGGACCGGGCCGTGAGGGTAATGCAGGTAAATGAGTGGCGACGATCCCGAACGCGCGCTGGCGCTGTCCTACGCTCCGGCGCCCGCCCGCGCCGCCCTCGCCGCGCTGTTCGCGCTCGACGCTACGCTGGCGCAGATCCTGCGGACGACGCGCGAGCCGCTGGTCGGGCAAATGCGGCTGACCTGGTGGCACGAGGCACTTAGCGCGCTCGATACCGCGCCGCCGCCGGCGCAGCCGGTGCTGCAAGCGCTCGCCGCCGAGGTGCTGCCGCAGGGAGTGACGGGGGCGATACTGGCGCGCATGATCGACGGGTGGGAGGCGTTGCTCGAAGCCGACCCGCTGTCCCGGACGGAGCTGATGGCCCATGCGCAGCAACGCGGTGTCGTCTTGTTCGAGGCGGCGGGGGCGATCCTTGGTTGCCCGATCGAAGACCGAGTCGCTGCGGCGGGTGCGGGATGGGCGCTGGTCGATCTGGCAGCGCATCTGAGCGATGTGGAGATCGCGGCGAGCGCCGGGTCGCTCGCCGCGGTGCCGCTCGGTTCCGCGACCGCGCGACGCTGGAGCCGCGCCGGGCGGCCGCTCGGCGCGCTGGCGCATATCGCGCGGATGGACCTGGCGTATCCGTCCTGCCGAGGCGTTCCGCGCGGCGCACCGAAGCGAGTCGCTCGGCTCGCCTGGCATCGGCTGACCGGACAATAGGCTTTCGTCGTTTCGCCGGACGGGTTAGCCTCGCTGCTCGGAGTCGGGGAGGATGCGCGATGTGGCGGTATCTGGTGGGCGGTCTGGCGACGCTGGCGCTGGTTGCGGCGGGGGTGGTGCTGTTCAATCGCAGTGGACGTTCGGTCGCGGCGCTCCCGTCGGCCCCGCTCGCCTTTGCGCAGAGCGCAGCAGAGGGCGCGCTGCCCGACAGCGTCCCCGAGGCAAGCGACCGGACGCGCGAGCAGAAGCGCTTCGATCGCTATGACAAGGATCGCAACGGCGCGGTGACGCGCGAGGAGTATCTCGCCAACCGGCGGAAGGCCTATGCCAAGCTCGACACCAATCACGATGGCACGCTGTCGTTCGATGAATGGGCGATCAAGGCCGAGACCAAGTTCGCGGTGGCCGATGCCGACAAATCGGGCGCGATGAACGCGACCGAATTTGCCACGACCGCGGTGAAGCGCAAATCGCCACGCGTGCGGCGCGATTGTCCGCCGGCGGCGGCGAAGGCGGAACCAGCGGGGGAGGGGGAGGAGAGCTAACGGTCTCCCCTCCCTGGAAGGGAGGGGCGGGGGTGGGTCGGCTTGTTATCGAACGCAGCGCCTGCCCCACACCAACCCACCCCCAACCCCTCCCTGTCAGGGAGGGGAGGAACTAAGCCGCCAGCCAGACCCCCAGCGCGGTCCGTGCGCGTTCGGTGTACATCTTCTTGCGATCGGCCTTTTTGGTGCGGCCGGTGATCGGCGGGAACAGGCCGAAATTGACGTTCATCGGCTGATACGTCTCCGCCACCGCCGCGCCGGTGATGTGGTGGAGCAGCGCGCCGAGCGCGGTTTCGACCGGGGGCGGGGTCATCGCAGGCCCACCCAGCTCCGCCGCGGCGAAGCGCCCGGCGAGCAAGCCGATCGCGGCGCTCTCGACATAGCCTTCGCAGCCGGTGATCTGCCCGGCGAAGCGGATGTTGGGGCGTGCCTTCAGTCGCAAGGTCGGATCGAGCAATTCGGGCGAGCGGATGAAGGTGTTGCGGTGCAGCCCGCCGAGCCGGGCGAACTCGGCATTTTGCAGGCCGGGGATGGTGCGGAACAGGCGGACTTGCTCGGCATGTTTCAGCTTGGTCTGGAAGCCGACGATGTTCCACAGCGTGCCCGACGCATTGTCCTGCCGCAACTGCACCACGGCATAGGGCCAGCGCCCGGTGCGCGGATCGTCGAGCCCGACCGGCTTCATCGGGCCGTAGCGCAGCGTATCGACCCCGCGCGCGGCGGCGACCTCGATCGGCATACAGCCTTCGAAATAGGGGACATCCTCCCATTGCTTGAACTCGGTCTTCTCGCCTTCCATCAGCCCGGTGTGGAAGGCGAGATATTCGTCCTTCGTCATCGGGCAGTTGATGTAATCCTTGGTATCGCCCTTGTCCCAGCGCGAGGCCATCCATGCGACGTCCATGTCGATGCTGTCGAAATGGACGATCGGGGCGATCGCGTCGAAAAAGGCGAGCGCGTCCTTGCCGGTCGCGCCGCCGATCTGGTCGGCGAGCGCGGGGGCGGTGAGCGGGCCGGTCGCGACGATCACCGGGCCGGTATCGGGCAGGATGTCGACGCGTTCGCGGACGATCTCGATATTGGGGTGCGCGGTCAGCGCGGCGGTGACGCCGTCCGAGAACCGATCGCGATCGACCGCCAGCGCGGAGCCGGCCGGGACCTTGTGAATGTCCGCCTCGCGCAGGATCAGCGAACCGAGCGTGCGCATTTCCTGGTGGATCAGCCCGACCGCATTGCTGTCGGCATCGTCCGAGCGGAAGCTGTTCGAGCAGACGAGTTCGGCGAGGCCATCGGTCTGGTGCGCCGGGGTCATCTCGCCGGAACCGCGCATTTCGGAGAGCTTTACGCGGAAACCGGCCTCGGCGAGCTGCCAGGCGGCTTCGGAGCCAGCGAGCCCGCCGCCGATGATGTGGATCTGGTGTGTCATGGCCTGGGCTGTAGCGGGGGCGGGGCGGGGTGGCAAAGGTCGATCGGGTG
>NZ_JBBATX010000168.1:0-4076 GCF_040398505.1 Sphingomonas sp.
CTGCAGTCGCGCGCCTATTTCCTTGCCCGTCCCGCGCACAAGCACGGGCGCCGGTGTCGTCGTCACGGCGCCGCGAACGTCGTTCGAATGAAAACCCCGTCCCCAATTCGCATAAAGCTCGAGATGGGGCGAAATTGCATAGGCGAGCGCAAATTTGGGCGAAATAAGATCGGCGCTGCTGCGTCCCTCGCCGATCGCCCGCGCCGCATCGTCGAGCCCTTTTACATCATACCAATAGTGATCGCCGCGCAGCCCTGCCGTAACGCGCGCGCCCTGAAAGGGGCGCCACACCGCTTCCCCATGGACGGCGGCCGATCCCTCGGCAACACGATACGCGCCGAGACTTGCGATGAATTGCCGGTCGCTGGTGTCCGCAACGCCGACGCGTCCTATGGCATCGTAGCGATTCTCGGTTCCGACCGTCAGGTCAAGCATTGGCCCTAACGACCAGTTCTTTTCGCCCCGCAAGCCGAACACCCAGCGCCGGTCAAACTGAAGAATTTGTGCGCTACTGCCGTCGGCGTTGGCGTAGGTCGGATTCGAATACATCGACCAATCATAATATTGCACATAGGCATTGGCCTTTAAGGTATCGTCCGTGAATGCCGCATCGGCGATCGCGCGCCGGGTATGGCCACGTGCCGATGGATCCGGCGCACAGAAGACGTCACGACATCTGGCGCTGCCAACGATGCGGTCGGGAATTTGCTCGGTTGGATTCCAGCGCGCATCGTAAAGATGAAAGCTGAGCGCGAACGCCCCGCTGCCGACGGGGCGGCTCAGCTTCGCAAACGCCGAATAATGACGCAGTCGTTCGGGCGTTGCCCATGGTCCGTCATAGTGCTTGGCCTGGGCAGCGACGGTCAGGCTACCCCCTGCTCCCGAAACAGTCGCACCTCCGGCGAGCCGCGCGGCGCCGTATGACCCTACTTCGACCGAGGCCCAAGGCTTATCAAAGTGCGAGACGGTCTGAAATATCGCGGCGCCGGCCAGCGCGAAATCTCCGCCAGCAGCCCGATAAGGTCCTTTGCGATAATCCTCGCGTTCGACGATTTCCGGGATTAGCCCGTTGAGGTCGAGATAGCCTTGGCCGTGGCCATGCGTGCGAAAGTTCATTTGTACGCCATCGATATATGTCGTGAAATCCGATCCATGGTCCAAATTGAAACCGCGCAAAAAATATTGATTGGCCTTGCCGCTGCCCGAGTGTTGCGCCGCGATCATACCAGGGACAGCTTCGAGCAGCTCCGCCACGCGCAACAGCGGACGTACCAGCAGATCCGCCCCTGCCACGGTATCCTCGCTGGCAGCAGTCGCCATTCCAATCTTTGACTCGCCGCGGCCAAAGACTACAATTTCCGGCGTGCCCGCGTCCGATGTCGTCTGCGCGGTGACGGGGCTGCCTGCGGGGAAAAGCAGCGCTGCCACATAAACGTATTTGGCTGGGGTCATTCCAAGCGTGCTGGCCGTTTTCGCTCCCGCGCGGCAAGCAAGTTACGGTTCGGACACGTTACGAGGTGTTAAATCTCGCAATGTAACAACCGCCTTGTTAGGGTTTGGCATGTCCACTGGGCCTTTTGCCGACACCTCTTCGCTCGACGACCAAGCCGCGCTTGTCATCAGCCACGACGCCTTCGGCCGCTCGCAGGCGTTGGACCGGCTGTTCCGGTTCCTTGTAAGCTGCGCGCGCGAAGGGCGGGCCCCCAAAGAAATCGAGATCGCGCGCGAAGTTTTCGACAAGGAGGCCGAAGACGATGCCTCCATCCGCGTCCACGTCCATCGGCTGCGCCGCAAGCTCGACGAGTTCTATGCGGGGCCAGGTGCCGACTTCCCGTCCCGGCTTGCACTGCCCAAGGGGGGATACCGGCTCATTGTCGTTCCGCGAGAGGTGGTCGAAGCGGTGACACTGGATGTCAAACTATCGTGGCACCGCAGCTGGACAATTGGCACGACGCTGCTGCTCATCGTCGCAATTCCCGGAACTTGGTGGCTCGCACGCCAACCCGATGCCGCTGAAGCACCGCTTGCGACCGCACGGGCGAGCCGCTTGTGGAGCCCAATTGTCGAAGGCGAACGACGGATCGCTTTGGTCGTTGGCGACTATTACATCTTTGGTGAGCGCAATCGCGATGGCGACGTGTCGCGCTTGGTCCGGGAATTCGACGTCAATTCAAGTCGCGATCTCGAGGTGCGAGCCAGCGCGCGAGGGGACGACGCGCGTGACGTTATAGACCTCGGCCTCGCTTATTTGCCGGTCGGCGTCGGCAATGCGCTGCGCGTCGTTGTGCCGGTTGTGCGGCGCAATGCCCGGACCGAAGTGCTCAGTTTCGTGATCCCGGCTTCGAAGCTAACCCCGGAACAACTCAAGCTGACAAATATCGTCTATCTTGGCTATCTGAGCGGGCTGGGTTCGTTGCGCGATCCCCTCTTTAGCGGGTCGCGCTTTGGAATTGGCTCGTCCTACGATGAGATCGTGGATCGCGCGACTGGACGGCGCTTTCTTGCGGGGTCACATCTCGACGCTGGCACCGACACGCCAACGCGTGATTATGCGCTGATTGCGGGCTTTAAAGGTGTGGGCGGGAACCAAATCGTTGTGATCGGCGGCACGCGCGACGCCGCCTTGATGCAAGCCGCTGATTTTGCAACGCGGCCCGAGACACTCAATCAGTTAACACGTGCCATCGGAGGTGCTGAAGAGTTCGAAGCGTTGCTCGCGGTCGAGTCACTTCGTGGCGTCGGCCTGCGCGCGCACCTCGTCTGGGCAGGACCCCGGCGGGCAACCAAGTGGGACGGCCCGCCACAGGTTTTTCCCGACTCCTCACCGGGCGCAACCGCAAATCAGGCGAGCTCGAGCGGAAGTCCCTAAGGATGCAGCCGACTTTGCGCCATTCGTTTGAACGAAACGTTGGCGCGCGTGCCGCGATTGATGACATCTGCCTCATCTCTCGATAAGATAGGACAGCGTCCTTCGATGAAAATAGAGACGCCCAGAGAGGTCGATGAAGCTAAGTCATTTCAATGTCCTCGTCGCGATTAGCGAACGGGGCAGCTTGCGCGGAGCAGCGCGTCAACTCGGCATGACTCAGCCCGCGATGACGCGGAGCATTCGCGAACTCGAGCGCGAGCTCGGCGTGCAGCTGTTTGAGCGCTCGTCTAGCGGCGTCATGCCGACCGACGCGGGACGTGCAGTGACGCACCACGCGCGGACGATTCAACTTCAAATGCAGCACACGCTTGAAGACGTGCAACGCTATAAAGGTGCCGAGACCGGCACTTTGTCGCTTGCTTTGTCGACTGCCGCGCACGTAGCGATCTTACCACGAATTTTGAACCCATTTCGTCGGCGTTATCCCGACGTGCGGCTCAAGATAATCGAGGGGCTATACCCTGCCTTGGAAGCCAGCATCCGTGACGGCGAAATCGACACTTATGTCGGGCCAGTTCCCAAAGACCTTCGGAGCCGAGGGCTCATCTGCGACGTATTATTCGAGAATCCGCGGATTATAGTGGGGCGCCGTGGGCATCCGCTTGCCGGCGCAACCTCAATCAAAGACCTCGTCGATGCGTGCTGGGTAACCACGCCCGTGATGCCGAACACCGAAAACGAAGTGAAAGCGATCTATGAGGGGGCTGGCCTTCCGACACCTAGGATCGTCGTTCAAGCAACGTCGGGAATGAGCATCATTTCGGTGGTCGCATCCACGGATTTGCTTGCCCCTGCACCGCGCGAGTGGCTCGAACTTATTCCAGCGACAAACCTGCTCGTCCATATTCCGATTAAAGAGGCGACTTTTGCCCCGCCAATCTGTGCAGTACGCCTCGAGCGAACGCAATTGTCGCCGCCCGCGCAATACTTGAGCGATCTGATCCACCGCGTCGCAGCCAATCACGTTAGACAATTGGCAGCATCGGCGGGGAAATGATTGTTTAGCTTGCAAACTCGTTCATTAGTGCCCTGACTCTTTCAAGCACGAGCCGAGCGTCGGATTGTGTCTCCGGCAGCTGTCGTTTCACCCACTAAGCCTGAAATTTGCGATACGCGGAAGTTGTCGTCCATCGCACGAGTTCATTGG
>NZ_JBBATX010000169.1:0-3869 GCF_040398505.1 Sphingomonas sp.
GCACGGCTCGATCAGGCCGATGCGCCGGTAGTCGAAGAAGGCGCGACGACGTGCTGCTACGCCAAATCCGAAAAGAGCTGGATCACCGATCCGCAGGGCGTGGTGTGGGAGACGTTCCTGACGCAGGGCGAAGCGACGACCTATGGTACGTCGGCGACGATCGATGCGCTGACCGCCAAATCCGCGTGCGGGTGCGCGTGATGCAGGCGACGATCTGGCACAATCCGGCGTGCGGCACCTCGCGCAAGACACTCGCCATTCTGGAGGCAGCTCCGGGGGTCGAGCTGACGGTCATCGAATATCTGAAGGCCCCGCCGACACGCGAGAAACTCGTCCAGCTGCATCGCGACGCCGGCCTTTCGCATCGGCAAGGCATGCGCACGACCAATTCTCCTGCCGCCGAACTGGTCGCGGACCTCGGCCTTAAGGATGCGGATGAAGCGACTATCCTCGACGCCATGATGGCACACCCGATCCTCATTCAGCGTCCCTTGGTCGAGACCGAAAAAGGCGTGCGCCTGTGTCGACCGCCCGAGACAGTGCACGAGATTTTGTGAACGACGCGCGCGCGGTTGCCGCGGAATTTATTGGCTCGCTGATCCTGTTCGCGACCGTGGTGGGATCGGGCGTGATGGCGCAGCGGCTGTCGGGCGGAAACGATGCCGTCGCGCTGATCGGCAACACCGCGGCGACCGGCGCGGTGCTGTTCGTGCTGATTACGCTGCTCGGCCCGATTTCGGGCGCGCATTTCAACCCGGCCGTCACGCTCCTGCTCGGCGCGCGCGAGCGCTGGCTGCCGTTTATCGCGGCGCAAGTGCTCGGTGGGATCACCGGCGTGCTGATCGTCCACGCGATGTTCGACATGCCCTTGATCGAACAGGGCATGAAAGTCCGCACCGGCATCGGCCAGTGGATTGGCGAATTCGTCGCGACGTTCGGGCTGTTGTTCACGATTGTCGTCGGCAGCCGCCAGCGCCCCGATGCGGTGCCGGCGCTGGTCGCCTTGTGGATCGTCGCGGGCTATTGGTTCACCGCCTCGACCAGCTTCGCCAATCCCGCGATCACGCTCGCGCGCGCGCTGACCGACAGCTTTGCCGGGATCCGGCCGGTTGATGCGCCGGGATTCATCCTTTCGCAATTCGCGGGGGCGTGGGCGGGGGTACGGTTCGCAAAGTGGCTAGCCCCCTCCCCCGCTGGCGGCTAATGCCTGCTGCATGACCGAAATAACCCCCGAGATCGTCGCCCAGCACGGGCTTTCCCCGGAAGAATATGAGCGCGTTCTGCACGCGATGGGCCGCGAGCCCAATCTGACCGAGCTCGGCATTTTCTCGGTGATGTGGTCCGAACATTGCAGCTATAAATCCAGCCGTATCCATCTGAAAAAGCTGCCGACTACCGGCCCGCAAGTGATCTGTGGCCCGGGTGAGAATGCCGGCGTGATCGATATCGGCGACGGACAGGCTGCGATCTTCAAGATGGAGAGCCACAACCACCCGTCATACATCGAGCCCTATCAAGGGGCGGCAACCGGGGTCGGCGGCATCCTGCGCGACGTCTTCACAATGGGCGCGCGCCCGATCGCCAACCTCAACGCCTTGCGCTTCGGATCGCCCGATCATCCCAAGATGCGGCATTTGATCGCGGGCGTCGTCCACGGCATCGGCGGATACGGCAATTGCGTCGGCGTGCCGACCGTTGGTGGCGAGGTGAATTTTCACCCAGCCTATGACGGCAACATCCTCGTCAATGCGATGACCGTCGGCGTCGCGCAGACCGACAAGATCTTCTATTCGGCGGCCAGCGGCATCGGCAATTCGATCGTCTATGTCGGCTCCAAGACCGGACGCGACGGCATTCACGGCGCAACAATGGCCTCGGCCGATTTCGGCGAGGATTCGGAGTCGAAGCGCCCGACCGTGCAAGTCGGCGATCCCTTCACCGAAAAATTGCTGATCGAGGCGTGCCTTGAACTGATGGCGTCGGACGCGATCGTCGCGATCCAGGATATGGGCGCGGCCGGCCTCACCTCCTCGGCGGTCGAGATGGCGTCGAAGGGCGGCGTCGGGATCGAGCTCGACATGAACGCCGTACCGCAGCGCGAGACCGGCATGACGCCGTATGAGATGATGCTGAGCGAAAGCCAGGAGCGGATGCTCATGGTCTTGAAGCCCGGCCGCGAGGATTTCGCCGAACGCATCTTCAAGAAGTGGGAGCTCGATTTCGCGGTGATCGGCAAGGTCACCGAAACCGGCCATATGGTGCTGAAATTCAACGGCGAAACGGTGTGCGACATCCCGCTCGCCCCGCTTGCCGACGACGCTCCGCTGTACGACCGCCCCGCCGCGACCAAGGAAGAGTATCAGGCCTGGGCGAAGGTGCCGCCGCTCGGCGTAATGCCCGAGGCGAGCGACATCGCCGCTGATCTGCTGACGCTGATGGCCTCGCCCGATATCGCTTCGCGCCGCTGGATCTGGGAGCAATATGATACCCAGGTCGGCGCCGATACGATTCAGCGCCCCGGTGGTGACGCCGCCGTGGTGCGCGTCCATGGCACGCAAAAGGGGCTCGCGATGAGCACCGATTGCACCCCGCGCTATTGCTATGCCGACCCGTATGAGGGCGGCAAGCAAGCGATCGCCGAATGCTATCGCAACCTCTCGGCGGTGGGCGCAATGCCGCTCGCCGTCACCAACTGCCTCAATTTCGCCAATCCGCAGCGCCCCGAGATCATGGCGCAGCTCACCGGCTGCCTCGACGGCATGGGCGATGCGTGCCGCGCGCTCGATTTCCCGATCGTTTCGGGCAACGTCTCGCTTTACAATGAGAGCAAGGCGACGGGCGGCGGCTCGGCGATCCTCCCCACCCCGGCAATTGGTGGCGTCGGATTGCTGCCCGACTGGTCGAAGTCCGCGACGATCGCGTTCAAGGGGACGGGCGACGTCATCGTCCTTATCGGCGAACGCAGCGGGCATCTCGGCCAGTCGCTGTGGCTGCGCGAAGTCCATGGCCGCGAGGAAGGCCCGCCGCCGCCGGTCGACTTGATGGCGGAGCGCCGCAACGGCGTGTTCGTGCGTAAACATATCGCCAATGGCGCGCTCACCGCCGTGCACGACGTGTCCGACGGCGGCGTCGCGGTGACGATCGCCGAGATGGCGCTCGCCGGCAATATCGGCGCGATGCTCCACGCGCCGCTGCCGTGCGGTGTCGCGTGCTCGCTGTTCGGTGAGGATCAGGGGCTGTATATCGCCACGATCGCCGATCATTTGCTACTCGCTACGCTGACCGCCGCCGATACGGCGGGGGTGGAAATCGCGCGGATTGGCCGCACGATCGCGGGGCGACTCATTTTCGAACTGCCCGATGACGACCATGTCGTGACGCTCGATCAGTTACGCTCCGCGCATGAAGGGTTTTTTCCGCAACTGATGGGGGACGCAAGCGCACCGCTCGCGTAACGTCACGCGGGCGGTAGGCGAATATAGCGGGGTAACAACCGGAAGGACCCCCGCCATGACATCACTCGCTCTTCGCGCTGCGCTTGCCGTCGCGCTCGCCCTCGGATCGGCGGGTGCCGCCACGATCGGTTATGCGCAGGCCGTCCCCGCAACGGCAGCGATCGGTCCGGCAGTCGGCACACGCATCGCAACCGGTGCCATGCTGACCGACAGCAATGGCAAGAAGACCACGCTCGCTGCGGTCGCGCATGGCAAGCCAATGATGGTCATCCTGTTCCGCTCGGCCAAATGGTGCCCCTATTGCCAGGGCCAGCTAAAGAGCCTCGGCCCGGTTGCGGCGGCGGCAAAGGCGAAGGGCGTCGGCTTCATCGCGATCAGCTATGATTCGCCCGCCGACCTCGCCGCCTTCGCCGC
>NZ_JBBATX010000170.1:0-3851 GCF_040398505.1 Sphingomonas sp.
GCCGCGCGTGCGCCGACGCGAAGCACGAAGGCGAGCAGGACGATCCCGGCGACGGCCCAACGAAAGCGTGCGTCGGCGGAGAGTGCCGCAAGGCGCCCGGTCATGCTCCTACCCGCTCCACCAGACCGCGCTCGGTGAGATACCCCGTCACCAGCCGCGCCGGGGTTACGTCGAAGGCGGGGTTGGCGGCGGCGGACGCGGTCACACGAATGCGGCCGCCTTCGCCTGCAACATGCGTCACTTCCTCGCCCGATCGCTCCTCGATCGGCACGTCGGCACCCGTCGCGGTATTGGGGTCGAAGGTGGTGTAGGGCAGCGCAACGTAGAACGGTACGCCATTATCCTTGGCGGCGAGCGCTTTCAAATAGGTGCCGATCTTGTTGCAGACATCGCCGTTCGCGGTCACCCGGTCGGTGCCGACGATCACCGCATCGACTTGGCCTGTCATCATCAGATGCCCGCCGGCATTGTCGGTGATGACGGTATGCGGCACGCCGTGCCCGGCCAGTTCGAACGCGGTGAGCAACGCGCCCTGGTTGCGCGGGCGGGTTTCGTCGACCCAGACATGCACCGGGATCCCGGCATCGTGCGCGAGGTAGATTGGCGCGGTCGCGGTGCCGTAATCGACCGTCGCCAGCCACCCGGCATTGCAATGCGTCAGGATGTTGAGCGGGCGCCCGGGGTGCTGCGCGTGGAGGTCGCGCAGCAGCGCGAGGCCGTGCTCGCCGATCGCGCGATTGAGCGCGACATCCTCGTCGCAAATCGCATCGGCGCGCGCGAAGGCGGCGGCAGCGCGATCGGTCGCGGGGAGGGGGCGGACGGCATCGACGATTTTGTCGAGCGCCCATTTGAGGTTCACCGCCGTCGGGCGGGCATCGAGCAGCAGCGCGTATTGGGCGGCAAGCGCCGCATCCGAGCCATCCTCAGCCAGCGCCATCGCGAGACCGTAAGCGGCGGTCGCCCCGATCAGCGGCGCACCGCGCGTCCACATCTCACGGATCGCGATTTCGGCGTCGCGGGCGGAGCGCAGCTCGACCCATGTGACCGCCCACGGCAGTTCGCGCTGATCGAGGATGCACGCGCCCGCACCGTCGGCGGTGCGCTTGATCGAGCGTTGATGGATGCCTTCGAGGATCATGTCTTGTTTTCTACCCGCTTCCCCGGCGAAGGCCGGGGCCCAGTCGCGCAGGTTTATCAACCGAGAGTTGTGCTCACCAAAAAATCGTTTTCGCTACTGGGCCCCGGCCTTCGCCGGGGAAGCGAGATGGGGGAGGTCATCGAAACTTGCGATATCCCCGCCATCGCCAGCGCGGTCGATCAGTAGCGCCGCCATCCCCGCTTCCCGCGCCGCCGCCACTTCCTCGGGTGTGTCCGACAGAAACAGCACGTCCGCAGGCAGCTCCCCGATGGCATCGGCAATCTTCGCATAGGACTCCGCCTCCCGCTTCGCCCCCGTATTCGTATCGAAATAGCCCGAGAAGAGCGGCGTCAGATCCCCCGCTTCGCTAAACCCGAAAAGCTGCTTCTGCGCCGCCACCGACCCCGACGAAAACACGTAAAGCCGCACGCCCGTCGCCTGCCAGCGCCGCAACCCCGCTACCGCATCGGGATAGACATGCCCCCGAAACGCGCCCGACGTATAGCCATCCGCCCAGATCATGCCCTGCAACGCCTTGAGCGGCGTGGCCTTGCGGTCTTCGTCGATCCAGCGGATCAGCGTCGCGACCGGATCGCCCGCTTCAATCGCGGCGACCTCCTGCAGGATCGCCGCCGTCTCCGCCGGATGCGCCGCGACATAGTCGGCAAGGCGCGCGCGGGCATAGGGGAACAGCACATCGGCGACGAAGGCGATGCTCGACGTCGTCCCTTCAATATCGGTCAGGATCGCTTTCACGCGCGCTCAAGCCGAGGAAAGCGCGTCGCAATGTCGCTGCCGGTGAACGCCGCGACCCAGCCATCGGGGTTCAGGAACAGCCGGATCGCGGTGAAGCTGGGGGCCGCCCCCATGTCGAACCAATGCCGCATCCCCGCAGGCACCGAAATTAAATCGCCTGCGCAGCACAGCATGGTGAACACTTGGCGGTCGTGGTGGAGCGTGAACAGCCCTTCGCCCGCGACGAAAAAGCGCACTTCGTCCTCGGCGTGGGTATGTTCGGACAGGAATTTGCTGCGCAGCGCAGCGCGTTCGGGATGATCGGGCGCGATCCGCGCCACGTCGATCGCGCGATAGCCGCCATGTGTCGTCAGCCGTGCGACCTCGTCGGCATAGACCGCGAGAATGTCGCTGTCGGCGTCGAGCGGCTTGAGCGGCCAGCGTTCGAACACCACGCCGATCTCGCTCAATGCTCCTGCGATCGCGTCGGCGTCGCTGGTGTCGAGCAAGGCGCTCGCGCCGTTATCCTCGGCAAAGACGTGCAAGCGGCTCATCGAAAGCTCCTTTCGGCCAGTTCGGCGGCAAACATCCACTCGATCGCCTCGATCACGCGCTCGGCCTCGGCCATGTCGCGGCCCCAGCCGTACAGGCCGTGGCTGCGGATCAGATAGGCCGGGATCGCACCCGGTTCCAGCAGGCGCGGCGTGATGCCTGCGTCGATCACCGCCATGTCCTGGCTGTTCTCGACGATCGGCAGGATGACCGACGTTTCGTGCGTTGCGATGCCGGGCAGCGCCTTGAGCATTTCGTGCCCCGCGAGCGTATAACCGTCCCCCGTCACGGCGCGGCTCAGCCCGACGGCGGCGGGGGAATGGCTGTGCAGCACCGCGCCTGCGTTCGGAAACGCGCGATACAAAGCCAGATGAAGCGCGGTCTCGGCGGAGGGTTTCTTGCCGTCGAGCGATTCGCCCGCCGCATCGACGCGCATGACGTCATCGGGCGTCAATCGCCCCTTGTGCCGCCCCGACACCGTTACCGCGAAGCTGCCATCGTCGAGCCGCACCGAATAATTGCCCGATGTCGCCGGCGCCCAGCCCTTGCCGTCGAGCCATCGCCCGACCGCGACGACCTGGTCGCGCGCGGTTATGAAATCGGTCATCGGGTTGGGTTCGGCGGTGGAGCGGGTGACGGGAATCGAACCCGTGTATTCAGCTTGGAAGGCTGCTGTACTACCATTGTACTACACCCGCGCGCCCTGTCGCGCAACCTTGCACCGACGCAAGAAGCCCTAGCGCGCCGCGGTTTGCGGCGCAAGCCGAAGCCGATTGACACTCTGATGTGTCATGTGTACATGACTAAATGTCAGTGGTGCCTATCGTTTAAAAGGAGCGATCGCGATGACAATTGCGCATTTTATGACCGGCCTGGCCGGGGTTCTGGCGTTGCTCGGGCTGGTGGGAATTTTCGGCGGTGCGTGGGCGCGCCGCTCGCCGCACCGCCACGCCATTTTTCGCGCGGGGAGTGTGGCAATGGGCTCGGCCGGGCTGGTCCTGCTCTCGGGCGGCCTTGTCGGTGCGGTCGACACGGGCCAGCTGTTCGGCGGGGTGATGCTGATACTCTTCGCCACCGCCATCAGCCTGCCTGTGACGGATCAACCCGCCGCGCGCGCATCGCGCACCTGACGGGACTTGCCGAACGCGCTTGCGCCGACCACACTTGCGCTTCGCACCGCAGGAGCGCCGATGTCCGACGACCAGACCGTAACCTGCCCTGGCGGCGAAGGCGCAGCGGCGATCACGCTCCCCGCCCGGCCCGAGGCGCTGCGGCTCGCGCCCGAGACGACCGCGGTGGTCGTGATCGACATGCAGAACGCCTATGCGAGCGCAGGCGGCTATGTCGATCTCGCCGGGTTCGATATTGCGGGGGCGGCGGGGACGATCGGCAAGATCGCGACCGTGCTTGAAACGGCGCGGGCGGC
>NZ_JBBATX010000171.1:0-3741 GCF_040398505.1 Sphingomonas sp.
CGGGCGTGGTGCACACGGATCGCATAGGCCCGGCTCAGCATCGCCCGCCAGTCGGCCATTTCCGCCGCGCTGCGTTCGCGCAGGACGGTCGCCGGACGCCCGCGCAACGCCGCGCGCACCTCGGCGAGTTTCGCATAACTAAGGCCGGCATCGTTGCGCCCGAGCACGACCGTGCCCCGCGCATCGAGCAGACGCGTCGCGGTCAGCGTGACCGCCACCGCATCGCTCACCATCGGGCGGAGCCTCTGCGCGACTTGCACGGCATTGGGGTCGGGCGGACCAGCCGCGCGCCCCCCGCGTGGCGCAGACGGCAGCACGACATCGGTGCGCAAATCGATCCCCGGCGTTTCGGGCGCAAGCGGGCGTGGCACCGGGTCCGGTGCCCCGTTTCGCCACGCTGATTTATACGCCGCGGCCAGCACCACGCTTTGCGCGATCAGTTCGGATTCGGTCTGCTGAACAATCGTATTCTCATACACGCGCAGCGACAGCGCCGCGACGCCGGGCAAGGTCGCCACGAACAGCAACGTCCCGAACAGGATGACGCGCAGCCGCAACTTGGGCCAATGCGCCTTGGCAAAGGTCTTCAGCGCCCCGATCACATCAAGGCTCAACGGCAACTGCCGATGCGATACCCGATCCCGGCGCGCGTCTCGATCAGATCGACCTCGGGAAATTTGCCGCGCAAATTGCGGACATGGCTGTCGATCGTGCGGTCGGTGATGGCAAAGCCCGGCCCATGCAGCCGATCGATGATCGCATCGCGCGAGAAAACCTTGGTCGGGCTCGTCGCGAACAGCAGCAGCAATTGGAATTCGGTTGCGGTGAGCAACACCGCCGCATCGTCGAAGCGCGCCTCCCACGCCTCGGTATCGAGCGACAGGCGCGCGTGCGTCACCGCCTTGGGTGGCACAGGCGGGGCCGATCCGCGCTTCAGGATCGCGCCGACCCGCGCCACCACTTCGCGTGGCGAAAAGGGCTTCACGACATAATCGTCGCCGCCGATTTCGATCCCAACGATGCGGTCGATCTCGTCATCGCGCGACGACAGAAACAGGATCGGCAGCGTCGCCCCCGCCCCGCCCTCGGCGCGCAATTTGCGGCACAGATCGAGCCCGCCGAGGCGCGGCATATTGATGTCGAGCACCATCAGATCGGGCATCCGCCGCGCAAGCGCCGCCAGCGCATCCTCGCCATCCGCTGCCTCCGCCACGCTCATCCCGGCCTTGCCGAGCGCGAAGGCGAGCAAGTCGCGAATGTGCGGGTCGTCATCGACGATCAGGATGTGGTTCATACGCGGCATAGTGGCTCCGGGTACGCAGGGGTCAACTCTTCTTGCCTCCCCTCCCTGGAAGGGAGGGGAGAAGTATCCACTACCCTCGCCTGATCCATCACTGATCCCGCGCTTGTGGAGAAACGGTGCAGACCGTAAGCCACGCGCATTCCTTGAAAGGCCTTTCTTATGCGCGAAGCCGCGATCGTTTCCACCGCCCGCACGCCGATCGGCAAAGCCTATCGTGGTGCCTTCAACGCGACCGAGGCCCCTGTGCTGGCGGCGCATGTGATGAACGCGGCGGTCGAGCGCGCCGGGATCGACCCGGCGCGGATCGACGAGATTTTCTGGGGCGTGGGCAATCAATGGGGCAGCCAGGGCGGCAATGCCGGGCGCATGGCGACCTTCGCGGCGGGTCTGCCGCAAAGCGTCCCCGCCTTCACGCTCGACCGCAAATGCGGCTCCGGCCTGACCGCGATCGCGCTCGCCGCGCGGAGCATCATCTGCGACGAAATGGATGTCGCGCTGGCCGGGGGCATGGAATCGGTCAGCTTCACCGTGACTAAGGAAGCGCCGCGCTACGTCAACCAATCGGTGATCGCGCAAGAACCCGCCGCGTACATCCCGATGATCGAGACCGCCGAGATCGTCGCCGAACGCTATGGCATCAGCCGCGAGGCGCAGGACGCCTATGCCGCGATGAGCCAGCAACGCGCGGTCCGCGGGCTCGAAACGGGGGCGTTCACCACAGAAATCGCGCCGATCACGGTCGAGAGGGCGCTGTTCGGCAAAGGCGGCGAGCCGGCCGGCAGCGAGACGGTATTGTTGTCGCAAGACGAGGGCATTCGCGCCGGCACGACGGCCGAGGGCCTTGCGGGACTCAAGACCGTCTGGCCGGGCGGCGAGTTCACCGGGCCGGGGCAGAACATCACCGCAGGCAATGCCAGCCAGCTTTCGGACGGTGCCTCGGCGCAGATCGTGATGGACCATGCCACGGCCAAGGCCGAGGGACGCGAAATCCTGGGCATCTATCGCGGTTTTCAAGCGGCGGGCTGCGCACCCGATGAAATGGGCATTGGCCCGGTCTTCGCGATCCCCAAATTGCTGGCGCGCGCCGGGCTGTCGGTCGCGGATATCGGGCTGTGGGAATTGAACGAAGCGTTCGCGTCGCAATGCCTGTATTGCCGCGATTTCCTCGGGATCGATCCGGAAAAGTATAACGTCAACGGCGGCGCGATTGCGATCGGGCATCCGTTCGGGATGACCGGATCGCGGCTGGTCGGCCATGCGCTGATCGAGGGGCGGCGGCGTGGGGTTCGCTATGTCGTGGTGTCGATGTGTACCGCTGGGGGCATGGGGGCGGCTGGACTGTTTGAAGTCGCGTAGCGCGCAGATTTAGCGAAGCTAAATCAAGCCCCCAGCTACGCGACCGGCCGATCGGGGTCCCCACAAAGTAATACTTTGTGGGGTGCCCCGGCGGCGCTACAGCGCCGACCGACGACGCGGCTTCGCCGCGTCGCCACCCGCCACCCGAGCTCCTACCGCTTCGTTTCCGTCAAAAACAGGAACGAGTAATCCGAAGCATAAGGCTGCTGCGCGCCGGCCGCAGGCTTCGACACCTTGCGCAAGCCACCCTTAGCCGACGCCTGCAGCCCCGGTGCCGACGCGATTGACGTGAAGTTGGCATGGCAATCCATGCACGCCGCCTGCGTCTGTTGGAACGATTCGAGCGTGGCATCGGCAAGGATCTGCCCGGTCCCACCCGCCGCACCCTTGGGTGAGGGCGTGCCCTGCGGCAGCGGCAGACGCTGCCCGGCCGGGAGCGGATTGCCGCTGTTGGTCGGCCATTGCACGCCAATCAGCCGGTAATAATTGAACACCGACTTGGGCGGCAGCAAGCTCCAGAAATAGGCCGTCACGCTGTTCGCCGTCGCCGATACCGGCGTCACCCGCGTGATCTGCATCGGCGCAGTATAAGGCTGGCATGTTCCGCCGGGCGCAGCCGGACATGGTGTCGGCGGTGCATTGTGTACGCATTTGAACGCATTGGTCTTCGGGTCGCACTTCGGATTGAAGAAGGTGTAGCCCGGCGACGGCTTCTGGTTGGGGTTGGCGGGCAAGGTCGGCGCGACGAAGCCCCCGCCCGCCGCCTCGTCTGGCGTATTGTCGATCTGCTCAAACGTCGCCCAGATCCATTGGTGGAACGCCACCGTCTTGCGCGCGATGTGCAGGCCGACCAGGCCGACGGTCACCTGCCGTTTGGCCTTGGTCGTCGGGTCGACGATTTCGGCAATCGCGGTCTTGTAGCGGTAATCGAGCGAATGGTCGGCGGGCAGCGGCGTCCACGAGGCCTTCACTTCCATCGCGCCGACATGGTCGCCATAGGTCGTGATATTGCCTTCGCAATCGGTATCGTCCCACCCGTTCGATTGGCCTTCTGGCATGGTCAGGCCGCCGCGCATCAGCGC
>NZ_JBBATX010000172.1:0-3692 GCF_040398505.1 Sphingomonas sp.
CGAGAGCGCCTTCTACATGGTCGGCGGCATCGACGAAGTGATCGCCAAGGCCGAGCGGATGGCCAAGGAAGCGTAATTTCTCTTTTTAGCCCTCTCCCATCTTCATGGGAGAGGGTTGGGTGAGGGTCTTCTTCTTCGCCGCGCTCCGGACAAGAAGAAGACCCTCACCGACTTCGACTAGGCAGCAAGCTGCCAAGTCTCCGTAGCCTCTCCCGCGAACGCGGGAGAGGGCATAGGATAAGAACCATGCCCCTTCACTTCGAACTCGTCACCCCAGAACGCCTCGTCCGCAGCGAGGACGTGTATATGGTCGTCGTCCCCGGGACCGAGGGCGATTTCGGCGTACTGGAGGGCCATGCCCCGGTCATGTCGACGATCCGCGACGGCGCGCTGTCGGTCTATCGCACCGAAAAGGGCGAGCCGGAAACGATTGCGATCGAAGGCGGTTTCGCCGAGGTTTCGGCGGCAGGCCTGACCGTGTTGGCCGAACGGACCGCCTGACGCGCGGACCTTATGCGACACGCGGCGGTTTTGGTTAGGAAATTGTCAAACTCTCGCGCTTAGGCATTTGCGGTGGCCATTAGGGAACCGCACGGCATGAGTGCATTTGGACGTCGACCGGGAATGGCTGGAGCTGGAGCGCGCCCCGCTTTCGGTGTCGCGCGCCCGATGCAGGGCGGCAGCGCACGCCCGTCCGATGGCGAAGCCGGGCCAGGCGCCGGCGAACAGTTCCCACCGCTGCCGACCTTCCCCGAAAGCGATCCGACCGGCACCATGCCCGGCACGCAGCAGGATGCGATGCAGCGCCTTGCCGACCGCCAGGCCTCGTCCGCCGAATCGGGCAGCTCGAAGGTCGAGGGCTTCGAAAGCTCGATCCACAAGATCAAGGAACAGGTCCTTCCGCGCTTGCTCGAACGCGTCGATCCCGAGGCGGCGGCAACGCTGAACAAGGACGAACTCGCCGAGGAATTCCGCCCGATCATCGGCGAAGTGCTCGCCGAGCTCAAGCTGACGCTCAACCGCCGCGAGCAATTCGCGCTCGAAAAGGTGCTGGTCGACGAACTGCTTGGCCTCGGGCCGCTCGAAGAATTGCTCGCCGATCCCAACATCACCGACATCATGGTCAACGGCCCCGACCAGACCTATGTCGAGCGCAAGGGCAAGCTCGAACTCGCGCAGATCCAGTTCCGCGACGAGGAGCATCTGTTCCAGATCGCGCAGCGCATCTGCAACTCGGTCGGCCGCCGCGTCGATCAGACCACGCCGCTCGCCGACGCCCGCCTCAAGGACGGCAGCCGCGTCAACGTCATCGTCCCGCCGCTCAGCTTGCGCGGCACCGCAATCTCGATTCGTAAATTCTCCGCCAAGCCGATCACGCTCGACATGATGGCGGGCTTCGGCTCGATGAGCCCGAAGATGGCCACCGCACTCAAGATTGCCGGCGCGTGCCGCTTCAACGTCGTCATCTCGGGCGGTACCGGCTCGGGCAAAACCACGATGCTCAACGCGCTGTCGAAGATGATCGACCCCGGCGAGCGCGTGCTGACGATCGAGGACGCCGCCGAACTCCGCTTGCAACAGCCGCACTGGCTCCCGCTCGAAACGCGCCCCGCCAACCTCGAAGGTCAGGGCGAAATCAGCATCCGCGATCTCGTCAAGAACGCGCTGCGTATGCGCCCGGATCGCATCATCCTCGGCGAAATTCGCGGCAGCGAGTGTTTCGACATGCTCGCCGCGATGAACACCGGTCACGATGGATCGATGTGTACGCTCCACGCCAACTCCCCGCGCGAGGCGCTCGCGCGTATGGAGAACATGGTGATGATGTCCGACATCAAGGTGCCCAAGGAAGCGATCTCGCGCCAGATCGCCGATTCGGTCGAGATGATCATTCAGGTGAAGCGCCTGCGCGACGGTTCGCGCCGCGTCACCAACGTGACCGAAGTGATCGGCATGGAAGGCCCGGTGATCGTCACGCAGGAGCTGTTTAAGTTCGAATATCTCGACGAGTCCGCCGACGGCAAGATCATCGGCGAATATCGCTCGATGGGGTTGCGCCCCTATACGCTGGAAAAGGCGCGGACCTTTGGCTTCGATCAGGCCTATCTCGAGGCGTGCCTCTAAGCATAGACCGTCGCGCCCCCTTCCGTCACCCCGGCCTTGTGCCGGGGTCCACCGTTCAGCGCGCGCAACGTCTCTCATCTGCGCGGCTGTGGAGCCGGGACAGGGCCGGTGTAACGAACCGAAAACGGCCACTGCCCAAAAATCGACGACTGCATGAGCAGTGTCTAAGCTCCCCCCGATGCGCGCGCTTCTCCTCACCCTCCCGCTGCTGACAGTCGCCGCATCCCAACCGGCAACGATCGATGTGCTGGCACCCGATGCCGAGGCGCGCTGGATCGCATTCGAGCTCACCCCCGCCAACCAGATCCGCTTCTCGGCCATCGTCGATGTTCAACCCGTCAGCGCGATTCTCGATACCGGGGTCAGCACATCGCTGCTGTCGCGCGGCTTCGTCGAGCGGACCAAGCTACGCATCCGCTCCGGCCCAGCCGCCGTCGCGATCGGCGGGACGGTGGCGAGCGGCTGGGTCGATGTCCGCGAGATGGTGGTCGGTCCATTAACCCGGCACCACGCGCAACTGGCCACTACCACCCTGCCCGACGCCGCAACGGGCGGCGCGCCGGTCGATCTCCTCGTCGGGCGGGATATGACCCAGGGCTATGCGCTCGACATCGATTATGATGCGCGGCGCTTCCGCCTGCTGCCCTCGGGGCGCCTTCCCTTTCGCGGAAGCACCGCGCCGCTGCGCATTGCCGGCACGTGGCCGGGGTACGTGACCGAGCTTTCGCTCGGCGCTGCCCACATCTCCCGCGTGCTGATCGATACCGGCGATGGCGGTGCTGTTACGCTGCGCCATGGCGTGTGGAGCGCCCTGCCCGAGGCGAAAATGCCGACCACCAGTACGATCGCCTATGGCATCGGCGGGGCATCGTTGGTCGATCTCGCGATCGTCCCCGCCGTCCACAGCGGCACGCTGACCGCCCGCACTGTCGAGGTACGGATCGAACCCAACACAGGCTATACGCAGGCGATCGGGATGAACGGGCGGATCGGGTCGGGCTTCCTCAGCCGCTACCGCGTCCTGCTCGATCCCGCCGCCGGGCGTATGGTGCTGGGCCCTGGCAAGAATGGCGACGAGCCCCCACTGCGATCAACCAGCGGCCTGGTGTTGCGCGCCGAGGCCGACCGGCTGAGCGTACTCCACGTCATGCGCGGCAGCCCTGCCGAAGCCGCCGGATGGCACGCGGGCGAACAGATTTGCCGAGTCGATGGCGCAACCGTCGCCAGCGAAGCGCCGCTCCGCTGGCCGGTCGATCGCCCTGGGCGCACGGTGAGGCTGGGGGTGTGCGATGGCACGATCCGAACGCTGACGCTGCGCAGCTTTTACTGACCGTGCGTCGCCACGATCGCGCAGCACGCGGCGACGATCAGCGCGACCATCTGCAGCGTCCGCCAATCGACGACTCCGATCCGGTCGAGATCCGCGCGCGCCGACCGCCGCCAATCGCCGACGCCCGCCGCGACCGCAACAAGACCTGCGACCGCCGCCGCGATCCACGACACCATTGCGCTACTCAGTCGCCGAGCTTTTCGATCTTTTCGTTCAACCGGCCGAGTTCGGCCTTGAG
>NZ_JBBATX010000173.1:0-3586 GCF_040398505.1 Sphingomonas sp.
GCGAACGCATCGGGCTCGTCGCTCGCGAACCACGGGCCTTGGTCGGAATAGACCTCGTCGATCGGCTCGAAGCGCATCGGCTGGGCGTTGGCATAGTCGAGCCGCAATTTCCCGCGGCTGACGCCGATCCGCGCCGCGACCAGCGCCTCGTCGGGGGCATGGCCCAATTCCGCAGCCAGCGCCGCAACGGTCTGCGCATAGACCCGCTTGCGCTGCATCGCCCCGCGCGTCAGCGTCGCACTGCGCCGCAGCGCATCGATCATCGACCCGCGCACCCGCGTGACGAGATATTGCTCGAACGTCACTTGCCCGCGTTCCTCGAAACTGTTCGCCGCCTCGACCAACGCAACCAGCCCGATCTGCACCAGATCCTCGACTTCGACCGCCGAGGACATGCTGCCATGCACGTGCCACGCGATCCGCCGCACCAGCGGGAGGTGCTTCTTCGCCAGCAAGTTAAGATCAGGCGCGGCGGTGCGGCCATAGGTCAGCGGCATCGCCTCGGCGAAGGCGGCGAAATGGGGCTGGGCGGTCATGCGGGGAGGGCTCCGGGGGCGCCGATCACGGCAACGACTTCGACCGATTTGTCTTCGGGCACTTCGAAGAAGCTCATCACCGGAAGGTCGGGCAGGCAGGTCTTGACCAGTTTGCGGATCGCGAGGCGGATCGCGGGCTGCACGACCAAAGCGAACGGCTTGGCCTCGTCGATCAACGGCTGCGCCGCGCGTTGCAGCGCCTCGACGATGCGGCGGCCGAGATCGGGCTCGATCGTGTGGCGGCGCGACGGATCGTTGCGCAGCGCCTGGCCGAGCAACCCTTCGAGCTGGCCTTCCAGCGTCATCACGCGCAGCGGCTCGCGCACGCCGCACAATTTGCCGATGATCAGCCCGCCGAGATCGGGACGGATCGCCTCGATAATATCCTCGGCATCGAGCGTCTTCTGCGCGGCGACCGCGATCGCAGCCGCGATCCGGCGGAATTCCTTCAAGGGGATATTCTCCGCCAGCAGCCCGCGCAGCACTTGCGTCAGCGTGGTCAGCGGCAGCGGATTGGGCGAGAGCGAGGCGACCAATTGCGGGTTGCGCTCCTTGAGCCCATCGAGCAGCGCCTGCACATCGTCCGCGCCAAGCAATTCGGCGGCGTGAACACTCAGCTGATGATTGAGGTGCGTCGCCACCACCGTGCCCGGATCGACCACGAGATAGCCCGCCCCCGTCGCCGCATCGGCATCGCCCGCCGCGATCCACACCGCATCGAGGCCAAAGGTCGGGTCCTTGGCGCGCTTGCCCATCAACCCGCCGACCGCTTGCCCCGTATCGAGCGCGAGCATCTCGTCGGGCGACACGCTGTCTTCGCCGACGACGACGCCGCCGACCAGGATACGATAGGCATAGGGTGCCAGGTTGATATCGTCGCGCACGCGGACTTGCGGGATGACGAAACCCATATCCTTCGACAGCTGCCGCCGCACGCCGGTGATCCGCCCCATCAGCGGCGCACCGCGGCGTTCGTCGACCAGCGGCACCAGGCCATAGCCGATGTCGAGATTGACTTGCATCGTGTCGGCGACTTCGTCCCAGCCGATCTTGGCATAATCGATCGGCTCGACCGGCACGGTGACAACCGGCGGTGGGCGCAGCGCCGCCTGCCGCATCCGCCACGCGGCGAACCCGGCGAGCGCGGCCGCCGGCAGGATCACCAGATGCGGCATCCCCGGCATCACGCCGAGCAAGGCAAGGATGATCGCGACCGGCGTCCACGTCCGCGCCGAGCCGAACTGGCTGCCGATCTGCCCCGCCAAATCCATGCTCGAAGTCACGCGCGTCACGATCGCCGCCGCCGCGATCGACAGCATCAGCGACGGAATCTGCGCGACGAGCGCATCGCCGATCGCGAGCAGCACATAGTTATGCGCGGCATCGGCAATCGTCATGCCGTGGCTGACGGGTCCCAGGATCAGCCCGCCGATAATATTGGCGAACAGGATCAGCAGCCCCGCGACCGCATCGCCCTTCACGAACTTCGACGAACCGTCCATCGACCCGTAGAAATCGGCTTCGGTCGCGACTTCGATCCGGCGCGCCTTGGCTTCTTCGGGGGTGATCAGCCCGGCGTTCAAATCGGCGTCAATCGCCATTTGCTTGCCCGGCAGCGCGTCGAGCGTGAAGCGCGCGGAAACTTCGGACACGCGCCCCGCGCCCTTGGTCACCACGATCATGTTGATGATCACCAGGATCGCGAAGACGAACAAGCCAACGACATAGTCGCCGCCGATCAGGAAGGTGCCGAACGCCTCGATCACATGGCCCGCAGCCCCCTCGCCCTCATGCCCATGCACCAGCACGACGCGCGTCGAGGCGACGTTCAAGGACAGGCGAAACAGCGTCGCGAACAGCAAGACCGTCGGGAAGGCCGAGAAATCGAGCGGCTTCTGCGCGTTGAGGCTCACCATCAGCACCGCAAGGCTGATCGTGATGTTCATGATGAAGAACACATCGAGCATCGCCGCCGGGATCGGCACGACCATCAGCACGACCAGCAGCAGAATCGCGACCGGCAAAGCGGCCGAGCGGAGCAGCGGCAAGATCCCGCCGGATTTCAGCGTATTCGACGTCAAAGCAATTGCCACCCGCTACGCTCCCAGGCTCGCCAGCATCATGTACGCCAGCCGCGCCGTGCTCGGCGTCGGGCGGAACAGGCTCGCGGTTTCGATCCGGCCCGCCTGCCCCGCCGGCCCGTTCAGCCGTTCGAGCGTCGATTGCGCCCACACCGCCGCATCGGCGGTCGAATCCTCCCCATTGCCGGGAATGACGTCCGCACCCCATTCGCCCAGCCGCGTCGCCGTCAGACCCGCGCGCGCGGCCGGCAGGCTCGCCCCGTCGACGCTCTTTTCGAGCTTGGCACCAAAGCGGCTGTAGATTTCGGACAGCGAGCGCGCGCCGCCGCTCGCGTCGAAGAAGATGCTGCGATTGGCGTGCGCGGCCGCCGGGAACATCGCCGCGCCCGAACGATCGGGCGCAGCTTGCATCGCGGTGAGGAACGAGCGCGCGCCGCCAAGGCCGAGGAAATGCGCCATGTACAGATCGGTGCCGGTCGCGGTGCGCCCGGTCGCGGTTTCCAGCGCGCTCTTATTGTCGCTGGCATGTTCGGCCGCCATCAGCGAGGCGGCGCCCGGGTCCTTGCGCAAATCGAGGATCGCCTTGCGCATCGCGGGGTCTGCCACCGTCGCGCGGCCACTCGCCGTTGTCGTAATCGCGTTCGCCGCCCAGCCAAGCCCGTGTTCGGCACCATGCGCCTTGACCACGCGCAGCCAGCTTTGGTCGATGAACTGATACAGACCGCGCGCGCTCGACGTGCCGGCGCGCGCATCGGCGCGTAAGCCGCTTTCGAGCTTGGCCTGGCCGAGCAGATAGTTGAAGTCGATCCCGGTCTTCTGGCTGGCATTGGCGATGGCATTGCGCACCGCGCCGCCGCCAAGGCTCTTCGCCTCGTTGACCGCCCCGTTCAGGATCGTGAGTGGATTGAAAGGCATCGGTCCCCGGCTGTGTCGCCCTTGTTCAGGCTAACATCAGCAAGAGCCGTGCCA
>NZ_JBBATX010000174.1:0-1066 GCF_040398505.1 Sphingomonas sp.
GCCTGAAGCGCGATCTCGTGTTCGCCAGACCCGACGTCGATGTCGCGGGGCTGGTCCGGATCGGGCGACAGCATCGTGTGGTCGGGGTCAGCTTCGTCACCGACCGGCGCCAGACCGAATTCTTCGACCCGGAACTGAAAAAGCTCGGCATCGGGCTGGCGAAAGCAATCCCAAAGCGCCCGCTGATTCAGTTCATCGACGCCAGCGCCGATGAATCGAAACTGCTGTTATGGGCCGGCAGCGACGTCGATCCCGGCGACTATATGCTGTTCGACAAGAAGACGCGGCAGCTCAGCCCGTTATTGGGTGTGCGGCCGCCGCTTGCGCAGACCACGCTCGCACCCGTGAAGGCGATCACGTTCCCTGCGGCCGACGGTACGATGATCCCGGGCTACCTGACCCTGCCCGTCGGCCAATCGGCAACCAACCTTCCCGCGATTGTCATGCCGCATGGCGGGCCGGGCGACCGCGACGAATGGGGCTTTGACTGGCTTGCGCAATTCTTTGCCGCGCGCGGCTATGCGGTGCTGCAACCCAATTATCGCGGATCGACCGGCTATGGCGAAAGCTGGTTCCGCGAAAACGGCTTCAAATCGTGGCGGACTGCGATCGGCGACGTCAATGACGGTGGGCGCTGGCTGGTGAAGCAGGGAATCGCCGCGCCGACGACGCTGGCGATCGTCGGCTGGTCTTATGGCGGTTATGCCGCGTTGCAGTCGGCGGTGCTCGACCCGACGCTGTTCAAGGCGATCGTTGCGATCGCGCCGGTCACCGACCTCGACACGCTCCGGCACGAGCATGACAATTACAAAGATTTCGACTTGGTCGATGCTTTCATCGGCAAGGGGCCGCATGTCTCTCAGGGATCACCCGCCCAAAATGCGGCGCGCATCACCGCGCCCGTGCTGATGTTCCATGGCGACATGGACCAGAATGTCGGGATCGGCGAATCGCGCATGATGGCCAGCCGGCTGCGAGGTGCTGGAAGATCAGTCGAACTCGTCGAATTCAAGAATCTCGACCATCAGCTCGACGACAGTACCGCGCGCACCACGATGCTCGACAA
>NZ_JBBATX010000174.1:1166-3537 GCF_040398505.1 Sphingomonas sp.
CGCTGAGTGTGGCTGGATTTAGCTTGCGCTAAATCCTCGCCTCAGCGGCTGTAAAATTCGACCACCAGATTGGGTTCCATCTTCACCGGATACGGGACCTCATCAAGCGCCGGCACGCGCGTGAAGGTGACCTTGGCGGCACCGTCGGGGGCGACATAATCGGGGATTTCGCGCTCGGCGAGGCTCTGCGCCTCCATCACCAGCGCCATTTCCTTGGCCTTGTCGCCGAGCGTAATCTCGTCACCGACGAAGCAGCGGCGGCTGGCGATGTTGCACTTCACGCCGTTGACGCGGACGTGGCCATGCGAAACGAGCTGGCGTGCGGCCCAAACCGTTGGCGCGAACTTCGCACGATAGACGATCATGTCGAGCCGCTGCTCAAGCAGGCCGATCAGGTTCTGGCCGGTATCGCCCTTCATGCGTGCGGCTTCGGTGTAGCAAGCGCGGAATTGCTTCTCGGTCACGTCGCCGTAGTAGCCCTTGAGCTTCTGCTTGGCGCGCAGCTGGATACCGAAATCGCTAACCTTGCCCTTGCGGCGCTGACCGTGCTGGCCGGGGCCATATTCACGCTTGTTGACGGGCGATTTGGGGCGGCCCCAAATATTCTCGCCCATACGGCGATCGAGCTTATACTTTGCGGATGAACGCTTCGACATGGTATTTCCTTGGGCAAGTGCTTCGTAACAAGACCGCGCCGCTGAAAGCGGCGTGATCGATACCCGGTATCGCTCTATCCGGATCTGGTTTGGAGATCAGGGCAGGGCCACCGCTTCACCGGGGTGCGGGGCCAATTGCGAGGAGAGGCGGTTAGCCGGGGGCGTGGCCTGAGTCAAGCTTGGGGGCGGGTAGTAACGGACGGAGCCGCGGCATCACGATCGTGCGGACGATGAAATCGGCACCTTCCAGCGTCGGATGCTGCGTGTCATCCTGCAGCATCGCGCCACCGCCCAAGCGGGCGAGGCATTGGTCGCCCCGGCACAGCGCGTCGGCGAGCGAGATCACCGTCGCATCGGCCCCGCGCATCTGGCGTTGAAACGCGATGTCCTGCGTTCGGAAAATCCAGTCGATCGATCCGTCAGCAATCCACACCGGGCCCGTTGACGCGCCGGTCCAGTGCCGCCGAACGATCGCGCGTGACGGTGCGCTGGTCCACATGATTGCCGGTCCGAGCAAGACGACCTGCGCCACGCCCATCCGGTGGAGCCGGGCAGTCAACGCGGGCAAATAATGCTGATTCTGATCCTTGCGCATCACGATCAGCACGATGTGCGGGCGCAAGCGTGCGATCGCCGCCAGCGCATAGTCGATCGCGCGACCGCACAGCGCCGTGCTCGGCACGGGGTCAAGCCCGGGCATGCATCCGGCCGCCGTCACCCGGTCGAGCGGGATCGCTGCCGGAATGTGTGCGCGCAGCGCAGGATAGAGCGCGCCCGCATGCGAATCGCCCCACAGGAACACGCCCCCCGGCGGCCCGGCGGTGCACGCCGCTGGGATGGCGTCGCTGCCCGTGCGCTGCTGCGTTTCGAACCGGTCGCACGCGCGCCAATATGTCGCGCGGGGATCCAGAAAGACGTTAGCATTGCGTTTGACGAGCTCGTCGCGCAGCGCCAGATCGGCGGCACGGCCGGGCACCATTCCGCCCAATGCGAGGACCGCGCCCGCAGCGCCCAGCACCGCAACGACGGCAGCGCCCATTCCGGCTTGCGCGACTCCCGGCCGTGCCAGTGCACTACGAAGGCGGATTTCGAGCAGAGAGTAGGAACCGACACTGACGGGCACGAGTGCGGCGAGCGTCAGGAGGCTCGGCAGCACGGTCTGCGTCTGCGCCACGAAATACAACAGAGTAAGCGCAGGCCAGTGCCACATATACAGCGAGTAAGAGATCGCGCCGACGCCCTGGACCGCGCACCCCCGCAGCAGCGGTAGCGGGCGGTTCGCATACAGGACGGCAAGCGTGCCGAGCGTCGGCAGCAAGGCGAGCCAGCCCGGCCAGCGCGCCTCCGGCTGGATCAGCACGATGCTCGCCACGATCAACCCGTGCCCGATGACCGAGGCGGCCAGCGCGGCGCGGCGCGGCAGGTTGACCGGGTACAACCATACCAGCGCGCCCAACAGCAATTCCCACAGCCGCGCCGGCAATAGGAAGAACGCGATGTCGGGCCGCAGATACGAAAAATAGAGCGAGACCGCGAAGCCTGCGGCGCACAGTGCCAGCACGATGCGGCGGCGCCGGTGTGGCCACCACCGCCACACGCCCAGCAGAAACAGCGGGAAGAGCAAATAGAATTGCCATTCGACTGCCAGACTCCACGTATGTAACACCCATTCGTCATGCGCGTTCGGGCTGAAATAGCCGATGCGGTGGCGCCAA
>NZ_JBBATX010000175.1:0-3481 GCF_040398505.1 Sphingomonas sp.
TGGTGCCCGGAAGAGGACTCGAACCTCCACGCCCTTGCGAGCGCCAGCACCTGAAGCTGGTGCGTCTACCAATTCCGCCATCCGGGCACGAAAGTCGTCAAGCACAAGAGCTTTAAACATCAGGTAGGGGCGGCCCTTAGGGCGGCTGACTTGGCCTTGTCAACCAAGGGCGTGCTGGGGCAAGGGTCGGCGACCGGGATTTGCCCCCAAGGACATAAGCACATGAAGGATACATTGGTTACGCTGATCGGCGGCGGGGGGTTTCTCGGCCGCTATGTCGCGCAGGCGCTGCTGGAAGGCGGCGCGCGGGTACGGATCGCGCAGCGTGATCCGCGGCGGGCGTTTTTCCTGAAACCGCTGGGTGGGCTCGGCCAGACGCAATTCGTGGCCGCCGACATTTCCAAACCCGAATCGATCGCACATGCCGTCGCGGGGTCGGATGCGGTGGTCAATCTGGTCGGCATCCTCCATGGCAATTTCCAGAAGGTGCAAGTCGCGGGCGCGCGAATCGTCGCCGAGGCGGCAGCGCAGGCCGGAGTCGCGGCCCTCGTTCATATCTCGGCGATCGGGGCGGATGCGGCGTCCGCTTCGGCCTATGGCCGCTCGAAGGGCGAAGGCGAGGCGGCAGTGCGCGCAGGGTTTCCCGCCGCGACGATCCTGCGGCCGTCGATCGTGTTCGGGCGCGAGGATCAGTTCGTCAATCGTTTCGCCGCGATGATCGCGAGCGCGCCCGTCGTCCCTGTGTTGCGCGCCGGCACCAAGTTCCAGCCCGTCTATGTCGGCGACGTTGCGAAAGCCGTGGTGGCGGCGCTGGCGCATCCAGAGCTGGCGGCGGGCAAGACGCTCGAGCTTGGCGGGCCCGATATCCTGTCGATGGGCGCGCTGGTGCGCTGGATCGCCAAGGCAACGGGGCGCAAGCGGGCGATCGTCGAGCTGCCCGATGCGATCGGCGCGGCGATCGCGACCTTGGGCTTCCTGCCCGGTGCGCCGATCACGACGGACCAGTGGAAGATGTTGGCAAACGACAATGTCGTCTCGGGCACCGATGGGCTAAAGGCGTTGGGCATCACGCCGACGCCGCTCGACGCAGTGGCGGCTGGCTGGCTCGTACGATACCGCAAGGGCGGTCGCTTCGCGGCACCGACGGTCGCCTGAACGCGGCTCGATAGGGGAATTTCGTGACTGATATCATTAGTATCATTCTGCTCGGCATCGTCGAGGGAGTGACCGAATTCCTGCCCGTGTCCTCGACCGGGCACCTTATCCTGGCGACCAAATTGCTCGGCTACGATGCCGAGAAATGGGCGGTGTTCAACATCGTGATCCAGCTCGGTGCGATTCTGGCGATCGTGGTTCTGTACTGGCGGACGCTCTGGGCGGTCGGGCTGGGCCTGTTGCAGCGCGACCCCGTGTCGATCCGCTTCGTGCGCAACGTGCTGGTCGCGTTCGTGCCCGCCGCTGTGATCGGTCTCGCCATCCACAAGCAGATCGAAGCGCTGCTCGGCAATGCTGAGGTCGTGTCGATCGCGTTGATCGTCGGCGGCTTCGCGATCATCGCGGTCGAGCGGTTCGCGCCCAAGAGCGATATCTCAGGTGTGGCGGAGATTCCGCTCGGCAAGGTTATCGGCATCGGGTTCCTGCAATGCCTGTCGATGGTGCCCGGCGTCAGTCGATCGGGCGCGACGATTCTCGGCGCGCTGGCGCTGGGAGTCGAGCGGCGGACGGCGGCGGAATTCAGCTTCTTCCTCGCCATCCCGACGATGCTCGGCGCAACGACGCTCGAACTGGTCAAGAATCGCGACGCGTTGCTGCACGGGGTCGGCGTCGGGTTCGGCGCGATTGCGCTTGGGTTTGCCGTCGCGTTCGTGGTCGCGGTGATCGTGGTGCGCGCGTTCGTCGGGATCGTCACCCGCTTCGGGTTCGTGCCCTTTGCCTGGTATCGCATCGTCGCGGGCAGCGCCGCGCTGATCTGGCTCTCCACGCTATAGGTCCGATGCGGCCCTGTTATTTGAAAAGGTCGCTCGGTTTTTACGCACGGTCAGGCGGGATCCTCCTTAATAGGGCATACATACTGTCCTATCTAGCGTTTTCCACGTGACAGCGCGGGTATGTCGCGTTATCTGGCGCGCTCGAGAGGGTGCATCATGGCTGACACGTCGCTGTTGAAATTCGTTGATCGCGATCAAGCCTATCCGGCGAAGCGCGAGCCCGAGATCCGTGCCGAGGATTTCCGCGAGATCGCCGATCGCTATGCGATGCCCGATGCCGAGGATCAGGCCGGGCGCTGTTCGCAATGCGGCGTGCCGTATTGCTCGGTGCATTGCCCGCTCCACAACCATATTCCCGATTGGCTGCGGCTGACCGCCGAGGGCCGGCTGCGCGAGGCGTATGAGCTGAGCAACGCCACTTCGACCATGCCCGAGATTTGCGGGCGCATTTGCCCACAGGACCGGCTGTGCGAAGGCAATTGCGTGATCGAATTCTCCGGCCATGGCGCGGTGACGATCGGCGCGGTCGAGAAGTTCATCACGGATACTGCGTGGGAAGAAGGCTGGGTCGAGCCGCTCGTCCCCGGTCGGCCACGCGGCCAATCGGTCGCGGTGATCGGTGCCGGGCCCGCTGGGCTTAGCGCGGCGGAATATCTGCGAATCAACGGCTATGACGTCCACATTTACGACCGCTATGACCGCGCTGGCGGGCTGCTGACCTATGGCATCCCCGGCTTCAAGCTCGAAAAGCCTGTCGTCATGCGCCGCGTCGAGCGGTTGAAGGCGGGCGGCATCGTCTTTCACGAAGGCTTCGAAGTCGGGCGCGACGCGAGCATGGACGAGCTGCGCCAACGCCATGATGCAGTGCTGATCGCGACCGGGGTGTACCGTGCGCGCGCGATCAAAGCGCCAGGGGTTGAGGCGAATGGCGTGGTCGATGCGCTCGCGTTCCTCACCGCATCGAACCGCAAGGGCTTTGGCGATGCCGTGCCCGCGTTCGACGACGGCAGCCTGAACGCCGCGGGCAAGCATGTCGTGGTGATCGGCGGCGGCGATACCGCGATGGATTGCGTGCGCACCGCCGTCCGCCAGGGCGCGGCTTCGGTCAAATGCCTCTACCGCCGCGACCGCGCCAACATGCCGGGATCGCAGCGCGAAGTGACCAATGCCGAGGAGGAAGGCGTCGAGTTCGTCTGGCTCTCCGCGCCCGAAAGTTTCGTCGGCGGCGAGAGCGTTACGGGGGTCAAGGCGAGCGCAATGCGGCTCGGCGCGCCCGACGCGAGCGGCCGCCGCGCACCCGAGATCGATCCGGCTGGCGGGTTCGACGTTCCTGCCGACCTCGTCATCAAGGCGCTTGGCTTCGATGCCGAGGATTTGCCGACTTTGTTCGGCGCACGCGAGCTCGGCGTCACGCGCTGGGGCACGGTGCTGGTCGACAACAAGACGCTGATGACCAGCCTCGACGGCGTGTTCGCGGCGGGCGACATCGTGCG
>NZ_JBBATX010000176.1:0-3383 GCF_040398505.1 Sphingomonas sp.
TTCGATCCCCCTCGGCTCCACCATTTCTTTAAGTACGCCGAATGGCGTCGATATGGCTTTGCGCAGTTCGTCATGGACGTTGCGGGATCGAGCCCTTACATGCGGCACCGTACGATGAACTGGTTGCTTGTTCTTTCCGCGCTCTTTTCAACGCTGACCGGCGTTAGCGTTGGCGCGCGCCCGATTGAGGCGACGATTCAGCAATCGGCACTTGCGGCGAGTGTCCGGCGTCAGGCCATCGTCGCTGTCCGGCCTGCACGCGGGCATGTTCATTTGCTCGGTGCATTCGGACTTGGTGAGAGGTTTGCGTGCGCTAGCCACGTAGCTGGCATGACGCTCGCCAGCCCGCGCCTGTATCTGGATCGCCTGCGGGCTTGATCCGGCGGCGCTGACCGCGCTCGCACTCTTCTCGCGTCTTTCGGCACCGCGCGGCGCGCGGGCCATTTCTCTTTATCTCAGGAAATCCATATGCTCGGCGGCATTGCCAAATCGCTCTTCGGGTCGTCGAACGACCGGTATGTCAAATCGCTCGGCACGATCGTCGACAAGGTCGGCGCGTTCGAGCCAACCCTGCAAGCGATGTCTGACGAGGCGCTCGCCGGGCAGACGGTCACGTTCCGCGCGCGGCTTGCGGAGGGCGAAACGCTCGACGCTTTGCTGCCCGAGGCGTTCGCGACGGTGCGCGAGGCAGCCAAGCGCGTGCTGGGCCAGCGGCATTATGACGTGCAGATGGTCGGCGGGATCGTGCTTCACCGCGGCGAAATCGCCGAAATGCGCACCGGCGAGGGCAAGACGCTGGTCGCCACGCTCGCGGTCTATCTCAATGCGCTGCCGGGCAAGGGTGTCCACGTCATCACGGTGAACGATTACCTTGCCGCACGCGACGCCGGATGGATGGGGCAGGTCTACAGCTTCCTTGGCATGACGGTGGGCGTGATCGTGCCGAACCTGTCGGACCAGGAGCGCCGCGACGCCTATGCCGCCGACATCACCTACGGGACGAACAACGAGTTCGGCTTCGATTATCTGCGCGACAATATGAAGTATGACCGCGAATCGATGGTCCAGCGCCCGTTTGCGATGGCGATCGTCGACGAGGTCGATTCGGTGCTGATCGACGAAGCGCGCACGCCGTTGATCATCTCCGGCCCGACCGACGACAAGTCCGATCTGTATCGCTCGGTCGATCTCGTCGTGAAGGAGTTGAGCCCGGAGGATTACGAGAAGGACGAGAAGCAGAAGTCGATCATCCTGACCGAGGACGGCACCGAGAAGGTCGAGCGGATGCTCGAGACCGCCGGGCTGCTCGAGGGCGCCAACCTCTATGATTTCGAAAATACCCAGGTCGTGCACCACCTCAACCAGGCGCTGCGCGCGAACATGATGTTCCGCGCCGACACCGATTATATCGTCAAGGATGGCAAGGTCATCATCATCGACGAGTTCACCGGCCGCATGATGGACGGGCGGCGCTGGTCGGACGGTTTGCACCAGGCAGTCGAAGCGAAGGAGGGCGTCGAGATCGAGCCCGAGAACCAGACGATGGCGTCGATCACCTTCCAGAATTATTTCCGCATGTACCCCAAGCTCAGCGGCATGACGGGTACCGCCGCGACCGAGGCGGCGGAATTTTACGACATCTACAAGATGAACGTGGTGACGATCCCGACCAACGTCAGCGTCAAGCGGATCGATGAGGAAGACGAATTCTACAAGGACACCGCCGACAAATTCGCCGCGATCGCCAAGAAGATCAAGCATCACGCCGATCTCGGCCAGCCGGTGCTGGTCGGCACGGTGTCGATCGAAAAGTCGGAATTGCTGAGCGAGTTCCTCGTCAAGGAAGGCGTTAAGCACGAGGTGCTCAACGCGCGCCAGCATGAGCGCGAGGCGCATATCGTGGCGCAGGCGGGGCGCAAGAGCGTGGTGACGATCGCCACCAACATGGCCGGGCGCGGCACCGACATTCAGCTTGGCGGCAATCTCGAATTCATGGTCGCAGACGAGCTTTCGGACATGCCCGAAGGGCCCGAGCGCGACGCGGAAGTCGCGCGAATCAAGGCGCAGATCGCGGTCGAAAAGGCCGAAGTGCTGGCCGCCGGCGGGCTGTTCGTGCTCGGCACCGAACGGCATGAGAGCCGCCGGATTGACAACCAGCTGCGCGGTCGTTCGGGTCGCCAGGGCGATCCGGGCCTGTCGCGCTTCTACCTCAGTCTCGACGACGATCTGCTGCGCATCTTCGGCCCCGACACTTTGTTTGCGAAGATGATGCGCTCGAACATTGGCGATGGCGAGGCGATCGGCAGCAAGTGGCTGTCCAAGGCGATCGAGACCGCGCAGAAAAAGGTCGAGGCGCGCAATTACGACATCCGCAAACAGGTCGTCGAATATGACGACGTGATGAACGATCAGCGCAAGGTGATCTATGAACAGCGCGCCGACATCATGGATGCCGATACCGTCGGCGACGTGGTCGAGGATATGCGCGCCGAGACGGTCAACACGATCGTCGGCGGGGCGTGCCCTCCGGGAACCTACCCGGAGCAATGGGACATTGCCGGGATGAAGGCCGGGCTGGCCGAGACGCTCAATATCGAGCCGCAAATCGAGGCGTGGCTCCAGGAAGAAGCGATCGATCCTGAGATCATCGAAGACCGAGTCCAGAAAATGGCTGACGCGATGGTCGGGGAAAAGGCCGCGTCGCTCGATCCGGAAACGTGGATTCGCGTCGAAAAGTCGATTCTGCTGCAGAATCTCGATCATCACTGGAAAGAGCATCTTTCAACGCTCGATGCGCTGCGCCAGGTCGTGCATTTGCGCGCCTATGCGCAGAAGACGCCGATCAACGAATATAAGCAGGAAGCGTTTTCGCTGTTCGAGCGGATGCTGACCAACATTCGCGAGGATGTCACCCGGACGATCGCCTTCGCGCAGTTCCAGATCGAGGAAGCGCCGGCGCTACCGAGCTTGCCCGATTTTATCACATCGCATTTCGATCCGTTCAGCGGCGAGGACGACACGTACGATCGCGATGCCGGTAGCGGCCTGATCACCACGCGGCTGCCGCCGCTGTCGATCCCGCAGCCCGATGGCAGCGCGATCGGGCAGGATCCGGCGGCGTGGGAAGGTACCGTCAGCCGCAATTCGCCGTGCCCATGCGGATCGGGCCGCAAATACAAGCATTGCCACGGCGCGGTATAAGCCCGCGCTTGTAACCGGCACCGCGCGGACGCGGTGCCGGTCGAACGGTTATTTCGCCGCAACGCTTTCCGGCAGCGGCGCATTGTCGAGCGCCACTGGCACGTCGTAATAGCTGACCTTGCCGGTGCTGCCATAGGTCTTGGCGACTCGCGCGAACCACGCGTCGTTGAACCAGGCTTGCG
>NZ_JBBATX010000177.1:0-3214 GCF_040398505.1 Sphingomonas sp.
TCGTCGACCACGATCTGGTCGCCATCGGCGATCGTCGGCTCCATCGAATCGCCGCGTGCGCGCAGCATTGCGGCGCGCGCCGGGTCGAGCCCGAGCGTTTCGATCAAGCGGGAATCGAGCAGCAGCGGCGCGGCGCTCGGATCATCACCCGATAGCGCCCCCGGCCCCGCCGACGCCTCGACATCGATCCGCCGGATCGAGGCCATACGCGGCGTCGGCGGCCCGCCCAGCTCCGCCCCATCGACGCGAAAATAGCCCGCGAGCAACGCCCGGTCGCGCTCGGCCAGCACGCGCGGCGTGCCGCGCTTCACATATTGCTGAAGGTACGCATCGTTGCGCCGCAGCATCCGCGACAGCGCCGCATAGCTGACGCCCGCCGCATCGATCAGCGCCGCCAGCCGCGCACGAGGATCGCTCCCGTCCATCGCCGACACAATAACCATAGGAAATTTCCTAGACAAGTTGGAAAATAGAACAGATCAAGAACAGATTAAACGAATCGAAGGAGCGAAGGGCATGTCGGTGTTGGTGGAAATCGATCGCTATCTGAAGGCAACCGCAATGCCGCGGACCAAGTTCGGGCGTTTGGCGGTGCGCGATCCGCGGCTGGTCGATGATTTGCGGCGCGGGCGCGAACCGGGGCCGCGCATGGTGCGGCGGATCGAGGCCTTCCTCGCCGCGCGCGACACCGCGCCGCCGGAGCAACGGCGATGAGTCGCGGGCCCGATGCCGGGACGCTGGTCGCCCGCGCGATCGAACGCGACGCGCGCCGCGCCGGGTGCGTGGTGACGCTGTCCCTGCGCGAATCCTCGCGCTGGGCCAGCGCCACCTTTATCGGCGCGCGCCACCACCTGGCGCTCGACGGCCCCGACGATACCGCCTTCGCGCACTGGCTCGCGCGCCTCCCCGAAGCTGATTTGCCGGTTCGCGGGCATCTCGTCGCCGATCTCGCGATCGTATCGGACATCCGCGCCGCCGGACGCGCCACCGCCCACGTGGAGGCGCTGACCGTCGAGACCTGACAACCATGCCGATGGTGCGACTCTGTGTGACTTTAGCGCCCCCGCCAACCTGTCGACGGTGCGACTCGTGCGACTTTACGGATGGATTGTCCCTCGCGCCCGCGCCCGCTACGGCAGTGTGATGTCCGATCCGCGCATCATTGCCGTGACCCTCGACGAGCGCACCATTCTCTGGCGCTCGGCCGATATCGAACAGGAACGCCGGATCGCGATCTTCGATCTGATCGAGGGCAACCATTTCGCGCCGCAAAAGGCGTATCCCGATGGCTATGCCGGGCCGTACAAGATCGAATTGGCAGTCGAGGAAGGGCGGCTTGGCATCGCGATCCACCGCGCGGATGACACGCATCTCGAAACCTATGTCCTCGGCATGGGGCGCTTCCGCCGCCCGATCAAAGACTATTTCGCGATTTGCGACAGCTATTATCAGGCGATCCGGAGTGCAACGCCCGACCATATCGAGACGGTCGATATGGCCCGGCGCGGGATCCACAACGAAGCCGCAGACCTGTTGAAGGAACGGCTGGAGGGCAAGATCGAGATCGATTTCGACACCGCGCGCCGGTTGTTCACGTTGATCTGTGTCTTGCACATCAAAGCGTGATGTGGGCGTGACGCGGTGAATCTCCGGCTCTGGAACAGGCGGATCGGGCTGATCGGCGCGCTGCTCGTGGTACTCGGGCTCACCAGCATCGTGGCGGTGACGCTGGCGTTCAGTTGGCGTCCGTCGGATCGGTTCGCGTTCCAGGGGGTCGACGTGTCGGCCGCCAACGGGACGATCGACTGGTGGGGCGTGCGCAAGGGCGGCGCCGACTTTGCCTATGTCCGCGCGACCAGCGGTGCCGACGGGCGCGATCCCCGGTTCGAGGCCAATTGGGCCGGGGTCTACGAAACCGGCCTGCGCCGCGGCGCGATCCACGTCTATTCGCTCTGCCGCTTGGCCGCCGATCAGGCCAATAACTTCAACACCACCGTGCCGCGTGACCACGAAGCCCTGCCGGCCGCGGTCGAGATCGATTTTGCCGCCAATTGCGCCTCACGACCCGTCGCGCGCGTCGTGCTCGACGAGCTCCGCCGCTACCTCACGATGGTCGAGGCGCATACCGGCAAGCCCGTGCTGCTCAAGATCAGCAAACCGTTCGATGCGGCCTATGGCGTGACGGCGGCGATACCGCGCCCGGTCTGGGCAGTGCAGGATTTCTTCCCGCCGGATTATCCGGCAAGACCGTGGCGGATGTGGCAAGCGAACAGCATGCGGCGAATCGACGGGATCGAAGGGCCGGTCCATTGGAATGTGGTGGCACCATGAACGATAGTGAAACCGGCCCAACCCTGATTGCCGCGGCGCGCACAGCAGCGCTCAACGCGCACGCGCCCTATTCGCGCTTTGCGGTCGGCGCGGCGGTGTTGCTGCGCGACGGGCGGATCGTGACCGCCGCCAATTTCGAGAATGCCAGCTACGGCCTGTCGCTTTGCGCCGAAACGGTCGCGCTCGCCACGGTCAGCAGCGCGGGCGATCTGCGCAATGTGGTGGCGATCGGCGTGATCGGCGGGGCGATGGATGATGCTGGCCGTCCGACCGGCCGCACTCCGGTCGGCCCGTGCGGGCGCTGCCGCCAGGTGATCAACGAAGCCGCGCAAATGGGCGGGCGCGATGTGACGGTCTATTGTGGTGCGGCCGAGGGCGATGCGATCGAACGGTATGCTTTATCGGAGTTGCTGCCGCACGCGTTCGGGCCGGCCGATCTGGGGGTTGGCACGGCACTTTAGGAGGCAAAAAATGCGCGGATCGGCGGTACTTCTGGCGGCGCTACTGCTCCTCGTGCCGATTGCTGCCGGCGCGCAGGTCAAGCTCGATAGCATCGACGCACAGGTCCGGGACGGCATGGCAAAGACGGGCGCGAAGGGCATCGCCATCGCCGTGATCGACCGTAGCTAGATTGTCGCGGTAAGGACCTGGGGTGCGCGCAATGCCAAGGGTGATGCACTGACCCCGACGACGGTGCTATACGGCGCGTCGCTGACCAAGGCAGTCTTCGCCTATACCGTGCTGCAGCTTGCTGCGGAAAAGCGCATCGATCTCGACGCCTCGATTGCCACCTATCTCAAGAAGCCGCTGCCCGATTATGCCGATCCGGACGACCGCTATGCCGACTGGAGCGGGCTGCAAGGCGATGAACGCTGGCGCAAGC
>NZ_JBBATX010000178.1:0-3145 GCF_040398505.1 Sphingomonas sp.
CTCCGCCATTTGCTTCTCTCGACGATAAGGCTAAAGCGCGCCGCATGGCATCTTACAAAGAACCCACCTTCCAGGACCGCGCGGCCCTTTCCGCCGACGCAAAGCAGCGCGCGCTCGAAAAGCTGAAGGCCAAGCCTCCGGTCGATCCCGCCGTCGCCGCCGCCCGCGCTGCCGCGCGCGAAGCCAAGGAAGCCGCCGAAGCGAAGAAGCGCGAAGAGAAAAAGCTCGCGATCGAACAGGCGCGACTCGACAAGCTCGCCAAGGCCGAAGCCGCTGAACAAGCGATCAAGGATGCCGAGCAAGCCGCGGTCCAGGCCGAGATCGACAAAAAGGCCGCGCGCGACGCGCGCTATGCTGCGCGTAAGGCGAAGCGGTAAGTCACCATCATTTCGTTGCTACGGTGTCATCCCCCCGAAAGCGGGGACCCAACTCCGGCGTTACGAGATGGGTCCCCGCTTTCGCGGGGATGACACGTTTGATGTGTCCCTTTCGATAACGGACATCACGGCAGCCCGCGCGCCAGTTCCTCCAGCCACACCCGTGCCGTGCCATCCGATGGCGCCCGCCAGTCGCCACGCGGGCTGAGCGCGCCACTGCTCGAAACTTTCGGCCCGTTGGGAATCGCCGAGCGCTTGAACTGGCTCGTCGCGAAGAAGCGGACGAGAAACTTCTCGAGCCAGCTGGCGATCGTCGGAAGATCGTACGCCACCCGCGCCGCCGCAGGGAAATCGCGCGGCCAGCCCCCCGCGCGCGCATCGCGCCAGGCGTGGAGCGCGAGGAAGGCGATCTTTGACGGCGCCATGCCGTGCCGCACGACATGATGCAGGAAGAAATCGTTGAGCGCGTACGGCCCGATCTTGGCTTCGGTGCTCTGGATCGCGCCATCGGCCCCGGCGGGCACCAGTTCGGGCGAAATCTCGGTGCCAAGAATCGCCTCAAGGATCGCGTCGGTCTCGCGGTCATATTGGTCGGTGCGGATGCACCAGCGAATCAGGAACTGGATCAGCGTCTTGGGGACGCCGGCATTGACCGCATAATGGCTCATCTGGTCGCCGACGCCGTAGGTGCACCAGCCCAGCGCCAGCTCCGACAGGTCACCCGTGCCGACCACCAATCCGCCGCGCTGATTGGCGAGACGGAACAAATAATCGGTGCGCAAACCTGCCTGCACATTCTCGAAGGTTACGTCATAGACCGGTTCACCGCTGGCGAACGGATGGTCCATGTCGGCGAGCATCTGCGTCGCGGCGGGGCGAATGTCGATTTCGTCGCCATCGACGCCGAGCGCGCGCATCAGCGCCCAGGCATTGTCCTTGGTCGCCTCGCTGGTCGCGAAACCGGGCATGGTGAAGCCGAGGATCCGGCTGCGTGGTAACCCGAGCCGGTCCATCGCCTTGGCCGCGACGATCAGCGCGTGGGTCGAATCGAGCCCGCCCGATACGCCGATGACGAGCCGCTCAGCATGCGCCGCCTCAAAGCGCTTGAGGATACCCTCGACCTGAATGTTGAAGGCCTCGTAGCAATCCTGATCGAGCTTTTCGGGCGTGTCGGGGACGAACGGGAAACGGCCTTGCGCGCGCAGCAGGCCGATATCGGCGAAGCCGGGCTGGTGCGTGAAGCTGACTCGCCGAAAACGCTTCTCCGGGTCGTCGGCGAGGCGCGCGGCGTCGTTGAAGGTACCGACGCGCATCCGTTCCTGCTCGATCCGCTCGGCATCGACATCGGCGAGGACGAGTTGCGATGCGCGGTTGAAGCGGCTCGATTCGGCGAGCAACTCGCCGAGTTCGTGGATCATGCCCTGGCCGTCCCACGCCAGATCGGTCGTGCTTTCGCCGGGTCCTGCAGCGGAGAAGACATAGGCGCAGATCGCGCGCGCGGATTGCGCTGCGCATAGCATCGCCCGCTCGCGCGCCTTGCCGACCACGATATTGGAGGCGGAGAGATTGCAGCAGATCAGCGCCCCGGCCAGCGCACCCATCGTCGAGGGCGGGGTGGGGGCCCAGAAATCTTCGCAGATTTCGGCGTGGAAGATGAAATGCGGCAATTCGCTCGCCGCGAAGATCAGGTTGGTGCCGAAGGGAGCGGTCTGTCCGGCGAGCGTGATCTCGCAGTCGCCGGTCAGCCCGGCACCGCTCGCAAACCAGCGTTTTTCATAATATTCGCGGTAATTGGGCAGGAAAATCTTCGGCACCACGCCGAGGATGCGCCCGCGCGCGATCACCACCGCGCAATTGTACAGCCGCCCGTTGCGCGGCAGCGCCGCCCCCACCAGCAGCACCGGCCGCAGCTTGGCGCTCGCCGCCACCACTGCGCCGATCGCCGCTTCGGTCGCGCGATGCTGCGCGGTCTGCAAATGCAGATCGTCGATCGCGTAGGAGGTGATGTTGAGCTCGGGGAAGACGAGCAGGTCGGCGCCCCGCGCGTGGCCGTCCTTCGCCAGCGCGATCACCGCCTCGGCATTGGCGACGGGGTCCCCAACGCTGGCGCGCGGGGTGCAGGCACCGACGCGGACGAAGCCGTGGGTGTGGATCGAATGGAACGGGTGCGGCTTCGCCATGTCTGCGACCTAACGCGGTTTGCGCCGCTTTGCCACCTGCCAGCGTTTTGGGCTAGAACCCCGGCCATGCGGGTCGGCAAACTCAAGATCAAGGCGCAGCTCTATTGCGGCGACGAACTGGCGATGGGGCCGGGCAAGGCCGATCTGCTTGAGGCGATCGACCGCGCGGGATCGATCTCGGGCGCGGGCCGCGCGATGGGGATGAGCTACCGGCGCAGCTGGCTGCTGGTCGACAGCATGAACCGCTGCTGGCAAGAGAAACTGGTCGAGACGGTCGCGGGCGGCGGGCATGGGCGCGGGGCGTCACTCACGCCGACGGGGCAGGCGGTGCTGGGGGCGTATCGGCGGCTGGAGGCGGGGCTGGCCGACGCGGCGAGCGGGGCGGTGCTGGCAGAACTCGGTAATTTGCTGCGGGAGACGCCGCTGCCGCCGACGTCGGCTGGGGTCGGCGAGGCTGCGTAACTCGCGCTACGACTGCGCTCCCCACCCTGTGTCATCCCCGCGAAAGCGGGGACCCATCACGTGCCGCCGGAGCTGGGTCCCCGCTTTCGCGGGGATGACAAAATTGGCGTCTAGACTGGCTGCCTA
>NZ_JBBATX010000179.1:0-2811 GCF_040398505.1 Sphingomonas sp.
ATACCCGGCGAGAACCTGCTCACGCACATTGTAATTGTTTCCGGTGACCGGCACCAAGGCGAAGTTAGCGCGCGCGGCTTTCGCGACCGCGCGCATCTGGTTGGTGTCGAAATAGCGGAACGTATAGTCCATCGGAAGCTTGTCGAGGAACGCATCGTTGAGCGAGAACAGGTTGTAATCCTGCGGCAGGCCGATCGTCGCGAAGTCGGCGGCTCGGGTCAAGGAATTGGATCCGACCACGATGTTCCGCTCGTCCGCGATCTTGGTGCGCTGGTCGAACTGAAACCCGGCCTTGAAGGTCGCGTCGGCACCGAGGAACTCGGTTTGGCGCGAAAGGACGATCTTGCCCGTATAGGCGTCGGTCGTATCGATCGCATCGAGCACCGTCAGCGACGACGGAGTTTTAGCGAAAGTGTCGATCGCCGTCACCCGTGTCCCCGCTTGGAAGCGGGTCGGGCCGCTCAGCTGGTTGGTGGTGAAAAGCTGCAAGCGCGAGCGATTGGGATCGCTGAAATCATAGCCTACCGTCGGGCGCAGGTTGCGCGTGCTTGGGCTATCCCACGACACTTCGCCGACGACCGAGCGATCATCCTTCGACTGCGTGTAATTGCCCAGCCACATCAGATGCCAGCCATCGGCAAAATCGTGGTCGCCGGTAAACGTGTTGGTGAAGATCGATTGCTTATAGGCCCGCAACGTCGAGCGCTGGCGGATGTCGATGCCATAGATCGTGCCGACCTGCGGCGTATTGCCGATGCAGATGTCGGCATAGCCGCTCGTCGTCGGGGTGCTGTTCGGGGTGATCGTACAGGCGGCGCTATTGGCAACCAGCGCGCTCTGCTGATCGTCGAGGTCGAAGCGGTAATTGTCACGCGCCTCATCGTCGGTGAAGATCGTGTAGATCGAGCGCAGCGAGAAGCTGTTGTTCGCATCCGGCTTGTAATCGAGCCGGCCCGTGACCGACCAGTTGCGGCGGGTCAGGCGGTACAGCTTGTTTTCGGCTTCCTGCGCCCAGAAGCGCGTCAGGTTGTCGGGACGCAGGTCCTGCGCGACACGCTCATAATCGGTTTCGAAATTGTCGGTGATCTGGCCGCGTTCGAAATAGCTGCCCGAGACGAGCACGCCGACTTCGCCGCCGCCGAGGTTGAACCGGTCGGACGCGACGAGCGATGCCTCATATTGGTTGCGGCTGCCATATTCGGCGACGCCGAACCCGGCCTTGCCCGAGACATTCAAGCCTTTGTAATCGAAGGCCGAGCGGGTGATGACGTTGACGTTGCCCGCTACCGTCTCACCCGGCATTTCGGGCGTGACCGCCTTCGACACGATGATCTGCGACGCGATCGCCGACGGGATCGAATCGAAACGCGCGTCGCGCCCTTCGGGGCTGACGACGTTGATCCCGTCGAACGACAGCGTCGTCCAGTAATTGGGCGCGCCGCGCAAGCTGATGTAGCGCGCCTGACCCTGGTCGCGCTCGACCGCCGCACCGGCGAGACGACCGACCGCCTGGGCGATATTCTGGTCGGGTAGCCGACCGACGCCATCGGCCGCGGCGACCGTTACGAGCGAGTCGGAATTCTTCTGCACCTTCAACGCCGCCGCTTCCGATTCCGCGATCGGGCGCTTGCCGGTGACCAAGATCTCCTGATCGTCCTCTGCCACCGCTGGTGCGGCTGGCGCGGTTTGCGCCGCCGCCGGTGCCACCAGAATGCACGCGAGCGCGCTCGCGCAGCACGCGAGCAACAATTTGTATTGCGATGTCATAACGCCCCCGATTCGATTCCCGCTCGGGTTCCCCTAGGGACGATAAATGTAAGCTACTCTGCATTTGCATGACGCTCTTGTGACGATCGAGAGCGTCGCGCGGTGCGGTGTCGTCCGCGGATGAGTCTGGCGACCCCGGAGGCGGCAAACCAGCCCCGGTCAAACACACGAGCGCGGTATCGAGGTGAACGCCGACGCCATGATGCCCCAACGCGTCGGCCGGTCTCAATGCGTCGCGAATATGGGCGGCGAGCAATTCGTCGCCGCCTAAGGGAGATTGCTGCAAATTAACGCGCAACGGCAGGGTTTCCACTTCCGGTGTAAAATTATAGTTTGGTCCAAATGGGGTCTTTCGATCATCTCTCTCCACGCGAGCGGCAGTGCCTGACGCTTATCGCGACTCCAATGCGCCCAAAGGAAATCGCGGCCGAGCTGACGCTGTCGGTCAAGACCGTGGAGGCCTATCTAGCTTCCGCCAAAGGGAAAATCGGCGCGAACTCGTCCCTCCACGCGGCTCGGCTCTACGATGAGTATTGCCGTTCGCTACCGGAGAATCTCCCTGAGGACATTCCCCGTGTTGAGCCAGCGGCCAATCCGAACTCAACCGAGTTCGGATCCGTCGAAACGGCGGTTCTCCGGGGAAGGGAGATCACACTCGATTGGCAATGGCGGACAGCGATCATCGCAGGAATGTCGTTTGTCCTGGTTCTTTCCGTCCTCGTGCTGGTCGCTGGCGCAGATTCAATCACGCGGCTTGCACACGCTTACAAAACTACGCAGCCCATCAACCATTAGTGTCCCGACAGCGCCCGTTGTCGGGCGGGGAATTGAAATGTCAAAATTGCACGACGAACGCCTCGAAGTTGGCCGGACCATCGCGCTCCCGCTGCGCAAGCTGGAAGCGACCATCGACTCCGCAATAGAGCAAGCCGGTCACGTCATGATCGCGATGGCAGCAGGACGAAAGCGCGCCAAGGTTGCGGCGGCGACAGGCCAGGACGCATTTGCAGCGTTGGGCGAGACGGTTGCGGCGCTCTTCGAAGG
>NZ_JBBATX010000180.1:0-2774 GCF_040398505.1 Sphingomonas sp.
ACCAGCTTCGCCACCCCGCCCGCGCGCTGCACCAGCGGCAGATAGGCGTCGTAGAGCGGCTGGAACAGCACCACCTCGTCGCCGGGCGACACCAGGGCGAAGATTGCCGCCGCCAGCGCTTCGGTCGCGCCCGAAGTCACGATCACTTCGTCGGGCGAGAGATCGAGCCCCTGATGCAAGCGGTAATGATCGGCCACCGCCTGCCGCAGCGCGGGGGTACCCGCCATCGGCGGATATTGGTTCGAGTCTTCGAGCAGCGCGCGCGCGCCTTCCGCCAGCACATCCTCCGGCCCGCGCCCGTCGGGGAAGCCCTGGCCGAGATTGATCGCCCCGGTCGCCCGCGCGCGCGCCGACATCGTCTCGAAGATCGTGGTGCCGAGCGCGGAGTAGACTGGATTCATCTTGGACGCCCGGGAACAGCTGATCTCGTCCGCGCCGTATCACACCCATCCCTGCGCGTCAGGCCTCCTCCGCGCTCAATTGCCGCGCATCGCGCGGCTGAGTTCGGCATTGGTCGGTTCGTGCGCCAACTCCTCGACCAGCGCCGCCGTCATCCCGTCTGCAACCTTCGTCGCGCCGGGCGCTGGCCCGTCGAGGAAGCGGTAGAGCAGCCCGCGCGAATCCGCCGTCATGTCGCGCACCACCGGCATGAAGCGGAACGATTCGAAATTGGCGGGGTCGGTCAGCGTCTTGAGCAACGGGCCATAAGCATGAACTTGCGCCGGATCGTTGAGCCGCAGCCAATTGTCCATGCACGGCGCCATCGCATACCAATTGATCAGCACGGCGTTGTAGACGTTGGCCCAGGTCGCAGGCACCTGTTCCAGCCCGTTATCGGGCAGCGTCCGCGCATACATGTACGTGGTGACCTGCGGATCGATCCCGCCCGGTGGCACCACCGCATCGGGACCCGGCACAAAGACGAAGCCGTTGACTTGCCCCTGGCTGCCGATCACGTCGAACGCGACCTGGCCGTTCGCATCGGTCTGCGCCACCGAGGTGACCGTCACGCTCGACGCGGAGGCTGCGATCGTCACCGGCACCCCCGCCCCCACCGGAACCCCGCGCGCATAGACTTGCGCGAACGCGGTCGTGGTATCGCCCTGATCGAGATAAAGGTTGGGGGTGAGCGGAATCGCGCGCAGCGCGGCTTCGGCGGCGAGCACCGTGCCGTTGCTTTGACGCAGGCACAGATCAGCGTCGGCGGCGATTGTCGCGGCATCGGGATCGAGCTTGAGCGTCACCAGCCCTGACGCCCGATCATAGGCAGCCTTGTCATAATCAGCATAGGCCAGGCTGCCGAGCACCGCGAGATCGGTGCCGCTGGCATCGCGTGCGACAACATCGATCTGCCCCAAATTCTGCTTGGTCAGCGCCTGATCGACTTCGCTGACACTGTTGCTGAGGTCGAGCGTCAGCGTGTCGCCGTCGATCCGCGCGAAGGCGGTGCCGAACGCGACATTGCCCTCAGCCGACAGCAAGGCACGGTCGCCCGGCTCGTGGATTGGCTCGCCCGTGCGCCACAGCCCGACCACGCCGACAATGTCGCTGCGCGCTGGATTGGGCTGGAAGCCACCACCCAGCAATTTGGCCTGCAGCTCGGCGGCCCGCGCCGCCTGAAGCTGTTTCTGTTTGGCCGGGTCGCTGGCATCGCCGAGCGAGGGATCATCATAATAGACCGTGAAATACGAATTCCACCGCACCGTCAGCCCCAGCACGTCAGGATCCTCAAGCGCCGCGGCGAGCGTCTGCAGCGCGGGCGAATCAAAGGTGTCGATTTGAAGCCCATCGGCCTTGGCGAACGCCGTCTGCCAGATGACCGAGGCGACGCCCGCGATCATGCGATTGGCACCGTTGCGACGGAAATTGATGTAGCGCGCGGTAAAGCGCGTGGTGCGCGGCGCATAGATCCGGCACCCTCCGGCGATCCCCAAGCTGAGCGAATCGAAGAACAGCTGCGAGCTGAACGCGCCGTACGGCTCGCAATCGACCAGCATCCCCTGAAAGCCGACCGGCGCGCTGACAAACGGATCGTCGGTGACGACCCCGCCGCCGGTGTCGACACCGCTGATCTGCGTATCGAAAAAGGTCGATCGGTGCGTGCCCCCGGGGTTCCAATTGCCATTCTCGACTGCGGTGATCGCCTCGTCGCGAAAGGCTTGCGCGGTTTCCGCCGGGATCTGCGCCCAGGATGCCGCGGCTTCGTCATACATCGTGCTGTAATTGTTGGTGGTGATCGGGTCCCACGCCACCTTGCCGCGGAACAGGATCTGCGGGGTTTCGAGCACACTCATAGCAATGCTCCCTCGGTGGTGGGATTGTAGCGGAAGCTCGGCCCGGAAACCTTGGTCGGATCGGCGAGCGGGGTGCGGAAGGCGACGAGCATCGCCATCCGCAAATCGAACATCGCCTGTGCGGCATTGCCCATCCGCGCAGGCTCGCCCGACACCGCCCGCTGCAGTTCATCGACCATCAGCGCGTAAGCAGCATCGCATTCGGCTTGTGCGGCTTGCGCGGCGGGCGGATCGTTCGAAAAATCATGCTCGCCGGGGTCAGAGATCGCGGGGAACACCGCGTCCCAATCGACGCCGAGCGGCTCGGGTCCCCACGTATAGCCCTTTTCGGTCCCCGGGGCCTTGGTCAGCACGCGATCGTAGAACACTTCCCCGAAGCGGTAGAAATGCGCGATATCGTTCTGAAAATCGAGCGAATCGTCGGGTGCACCCTCGCCTTCGGAAATGATCTGCGTGATCGCGAGATGGGCGTCGGCGTAA
>NZ_JBBATX010000181.1:0-2653 GCF_040398505.1 Sphingomonas sp.
AGGCGATAGGTGACGCGGCTGCCGATGCCGACGGTGCCGGGTGCTGGCGGTGGCACCACTTCGGCGGTGGTCTGGCGGGTGTGCCAGTAGCGGAGTTCGCGCTGGAGCGCGGCGCGGTCTTCCTCGGGCGCGGCGGCGATTGCGGTTTCGAGCGTTACGACCTGCTCCCCGATCAGCGCGAGACCATGCGCGGTGACGAGGTTGGGCCCCGGCGCGATTGGCCGCTCGAATTTGGGTTCGAGATGTTCTTCGTCGCTTTCGCGGCGGAAGGCGACGCTCATATTCGGTCCTTATGTCTGCGCTTCGTAACTCCCCCTACCCCGTTCGCCCTGAGCTTGTCGAAGGGCTGCCTTTCTTTCCGCGCGGCGGAGAAGAAGTGCAGTGCTTCGACAGGCTCAGCACGAACGGTCGGGGGGGGTGATCGGAGAGAACGCACAAACCCGCCCCTTGGGTGCAGCGCAACAATCTGCTAGGCGCGCGGCTTATGCTCAACATCAATGGTATCACGGTGCGCCTTGGCGGGCGCGCGATCCTCGACGGCGCGACCGCCGCCTTGCCGCCCAAAAGCCGTGTCGGGCTGATCGGGCGCAATGGCGCCGGCAAATCGACGCTGATGAAGGTGATGATCGGCCAGCTCGAGCCCGATCTCGGCGAGATCGAAATGCCGCGCGGCACGCGCATCGGCTATATCGCGCAGGAAGCGCCGTCGGGCACCACCACGCCGATCGAAGCGGTGCTGGCGGGCGATACCGAGCGCGCGGCGCTGATGCTGGAGGCGGAGACCTGCACCGATCCCGACCGGATGGGGGCGGTGTATGACCGGCTTACCGCGATCGACGCGTACACCGCCGAGGCGCGCGCGGCGCGGATTCTGGTCGGGCTGGGCTTTGACGAGGAAATGCAGCAGCGCCCGCTCGACAGCTATTCGGGCGGGTGGAAGATGCGCGTGGCGCTCGCCTCGCTGTTGTTTTCCGAACCCGATCTGCTGCTGCTCGACGAGCCGTCGAACCATCTCGATCTCGAAGCGACGCTGTGGCTCGAAAATTTCCTGAAAAGCTATCCGGCGATGATGGTCGTGATCAGCCATGAGCGCGATTTGCTCAACAATGTCGTCGACACGATCCTGCATCTCGAAGGCGGCAAGGTCTATCTCTACACTGGCGGCTATGACAGTTTCGAGCGGCAGCGCGCCGAGCGCGTCGCACAGCTCGCCGCCGCCAAGGCGTCGCAGGATGCGCAGCGTGCCAAGCTGAGCGAATATATCGCCAAGAACAGCGCGCGCGCCTCGACCGCGAAGCAAGCGCAGAGCCGCCAGAAAATGCTGGCCAAGATGCAGCCGATCGCCTCGATGGCGGAGGATTCGACGCTGTCGTTCGATTTCCCCAGCCCCGAGGAATTGCGCCCGCCGCTGATCACGCTCGACATGGCGGCGGTCGGCTATGCCGACAAGCCGATCCTGCAGCGGCTCAACTTGCGGCTCGACCCCGATGACCGCGTCGCGCTGTTGGGGCGCAACGGCAATGGCAAGACCACGCTCGCCCGCCTGCTCGCGGCGCAATTGCCCGCGATGGACGGCGCGATGACGGCGTCGGGCAAGATGCGCGTCGGCTATTTCACGCAGTACCAGGTCGAGGAGCTCGACGGCGACGACACCCCGCTCGAACACATGACGCGGATGATGTCGGGCAAGACGCCGGGCGCGGTCCGCGCGCAACTCGGGCGCTTCGGTTTCTCGGGCGTCAAGGCGACGCAGAAGGTCGGCAAGCTTTCGGGCGGCGAGCGCGCGCGGCTCGCGCTGGCGCTGATCACGCGCGACGCGCCGCACATGCTGATCCTCGACGAGCCGACCAACCACCTCGACGTCGATGCGCGCGAGGCATTGGTGCAGGCACTCAACGCATATGACGGTGCGGTGATCCTGGTCAGCCACGATCGCCACATGGTCGAGCTGACCGCCGACCGGCTGGTGCTGGTCGATAACGGCACGGCGAAGGAATATGCCGGCAGCATGGAGGATTATATCGCCTTCGTCTTGGCCGGCGAGGGCGGCGATACGGCGGGCAAGAGCAAGGCCGTCAAGAAAGACGACAAGCCGCAGATCAGCGCCGCCGCGGTCGCGCTGCAGAAACGCGCGCATGAGGCCGAGGCGTTGGTCGTGAAGCTGACCAAGCAGCGCGACGCAATCGACCGCGCATTGCTCGATCCGAGCAATGCAGAAGCCTGGCTGGCGCGATTGAGCCCCGCCGAATTGGCCAAGCAACATGCGCAAGTGTCGAAGAAGCTCGATGCCGCCGAAAGCGTGTGGTTCGAGATTAGCGAGACGCTGGAACTCGCGACCGCCTGAACGCAATTGTGGTGCGGGTGGTCGGGGTCGAACCGACACTCCTTGCGGAACGGGATTTTGAGTCCCGCGCGTCTACCAATTTCACCACACCCGCGTGCGGATGGCGCTGGTAGCCGCAGCGGCCGCAGACTTCAAGCCCAGTGATGCACCTGCTGCGCCGGACGCGCCTGCGCATAGGCGTCGCTGACCGCGCTGGCGATCGGTTGCTCGGCGATGCCGACGAAGCGCGCATAGCTCCGCGCAAAGCCGACCGCGTAAATCCGGCCGTGAAAATCCTGATACGCACCGCGTTCGATCGCTTCGAGGTTG
>NZ_JBBATX010000182.1:0-2470 GCF_040398505.1 Sphingomonas sp.
ATATCCGATCTTTGGGCACGCTCGCCAGATGCCGTCCCAATCGAACCGATGGGTACATAGATACGAGTCGGTCAGGGAGCGGCTGTATCATAATGAAACGTTAACCTTACCAACCATTGGCAGCATTCGGGAAAACCAGCCAAGTATCGCTAAACTTTGGTTAACGCCCTTGCACTTAATGATTTGTTGGGCACTTTATCCGATAGCGGCGAAATGGCCGAAGTAATCGGGGCTTTGCCTGAAACGGCGGCGGTAGCAAGAGAGTAGACTTATGTCGGTGCGGATGGCTTTAGCCAAACTTTGTGCCTGCGCGTGCGGCGGCGCGGTCATCGGCGGTGGCGCGGTGCATGTCGCAGACAGCGCCAAGGCGCGAAGCGGCTACACCTATAAGGCAACCAAGCGAATCGTTCGACGGACCACAACGGTCGCCGCCCGCGGAGCGACCGGCACCCGCGTTCGCCGAGTCGTGACGCAGACTCGCACCGCGGCACAGCCGCAAGTGGTGGTGGTCACGACCCAGGGTGCACCGATCCCGCTTCCCCCCGCGTTCGTGCCCTCGGGCGGCTATTCGGGCGGCGGGGGCGGGGGCGCTGCAGCGGTTGTCGGCGGCGGCGGATTCGGCGGTGGCGGCGGCTTCTTCGCGGGCGGTTTCTTCGGCGGCGGCGGCGGATCGGGCGGTGGCAGCATCGTGATCTCATCGACCTCGACCGGGTCATCCAGCGGCTCGGGGTCCGGGTCAAGCTCGGGGTCGAGCGGCACGGTGATCAACATTTCTTCGGGCGGGTCGAGCACCTCGACCTCGACCGGCGGGTCCTCGACCAGCGGCGGATCGACCTCGACCGGTGGCTCTTCGACCTCAACCGGCGGATCATCGAGCGGCAGCGTTTCAAGCACATCGTCGAGCGGATCGGTCAGCAGCACCTCGTCATCGGGCGGCAGCGGTGGGTCGTCGAGCAGCACCGGCGGCGCGACCGTGTCGAGCACGTCGTCAACGGGCGGGTCTTCCTCGGCCTCGGGCGGATCGAGCGGGAATGTCTCCTCGGCCTCGGGCGGCAGCAGCGGCAATGTGTCGTCCTCATCGAGCGGCAACGTCTCGTCCTCATCGGCGTCGAGCGGCAATGTGTCGTCAGCCTCTTCGACCAGTTCGAGCTCCAGCGGCAATGTGTCGTCCTCGGCATCGACCTCATCGAGCGGCAATGTCTCCTCGGCCAGCTCTTCCAACGGATCGAGCACCAGCTCCTCCGCCAGTTCGAGCAGCTATGGGTCGAGCAGCTATGGCTCGTCGACGGGTGGATGGAGCTCGAACGGCGGCTATGGCTCGAGCGGCCACAATGGCAGCTCGGGCAGCACCGGATCGAGCGGCGGCCCACCCGCCCCGGTCCCGGCACCACCGATGGTGCTGCTGTTCGGCGCGGCAGCAGCGGCGTTGGTTGCGCGCAAGCGCTTCGCCAAGCCGACCACGGTCACCGCCTAAACAGCGTTACACGCTTCCCGACCGGCTCCCGCGCGCCAGCACGGGGGCCGGTCTTGCTTTGAGGACACCGGGTTGCACGTCGGGCAGCGCGACGGCATAGCCCGGTCATGCACGACATCCGCTTCATCCGCGAAAATCCCGCCGCTTTCGACGCTGCTTTGGCGCGGCGCGGGCTCTCCCCGATTGCCGCAGAATTGATCGACCTCGATGAGCGCCGCCGCGCGCTATCGACCGAGGCGCAAGTCGCGCAGGCGCGGCGCAACGAAGCCTCCAAGGCAATCGGCGCGGCCAAGGCGGCCAAGGACGACGCGACCGCGGCGCCGCTGATGGCCGAAGTGGCAATGCTCAAGGAACGCCTGCCTGCAATCGAAGCCGAGGAAAAGGCGGTTGCATCCCAACTTAAGGCCGCGCTGGACATCATCCCCAATCTCCCCGCCGACGACGTGCCAGAGGGCGCGGGCGAGGAGGATAATGTCGAGGTCGCCCGCTGGGGCACGCCGCGCACGTTCGACTTTACGCCCACGGAACACGCCGACCTCGCCCCGGCGCTGGGCATGGATTTCGAAACCGGCGCGCGGCTTTCGGGTGCGCGTTTCACCTTCCTGCGGGGCGACATGGCGCGGCTCCACCGGGCGCTCGGGCAGTTCATGCTCGACGTGCAGACGCGCGAGCATGGCTATGAAGAATGCAACCCGCCCGTGCTCGTCAAAGACGAGGCGATGTACGGCACCGACAAGCTGCCAAAGTTTGCAGACGATAGCTTTCGCACGACCGACGATCGCTGGCTCATCCCCACCAGCGAAGTCTCGCTCACCGCGAGCGTGATGGGCGAGTTGCTCGACGAAAGCGCGCTCCCGCTGCGGCTCACTGCGCTGACCTTGTGCTTCCGCTCCGAAGCGGGCGCTGCGGGGCGCGATACGCGCGGCTTCATCCGCCAGCACCAGTTCGAGAAATGCGAGCTGGTCAGCATCGTGCGGCCCGAAGACAGCGAGGCCG
>NZ_JBBATX010000183.1:0-2457 GCF_040398505.1 Sphingomonas sp.
TTGGACCAAGTTGATAGACCATTTTGGCCAATTGGCCAAGGTGGCGCTCGATACTGCCCCTCTCCCCGGCCCTCTCCCCGAGGGGGAGAGGGAGTTCTCACCCCACCGTCACGAAGCTATCCATCACGCGCTTGCGCCCGGCGCTTTCGAAGTCAATCTCGAGCTTGTTGCCTTCGATCTCGGCGATCGTGCCGTAGCCGAATTTCTGGTGGAAGACGCGCATCCCCACCGACACATCCGCGCGGCCGGCATTGCCGATGCTGACCGCCGGGGCGCTCGACTCCCGCACGCGCGAGGGTTCGCGGGTGAAGGTTCGGCTCGCAAAACTGCCGCCCGGCTTCGCGACGTCGCCCCCCGCCGCGCGTTGCCAGCCGGGGCCGCGCCCGGCGCCGCGCGCGACGTCGGCAAAGGGGTCGGCGCGTTCGGACCAATTGGCGCGCCACAGGCTTTCGCCGCCGGCCATGCTCGATTCCGATTCGATATGCTCCAAGGGCAGTTCGCCGACGAAGCGGCTCGGGATGCTGCTGGTCCATTGGCCGTAGATGCGGCGGTTGGCGGCGTGGAGGATGATCGCGCGGCGGCGCGCGCGGGTGATCGCGACATACGCCAGGCGGCGTTCCTCCTCGAGGCTGTTGGTGCCGCCTTCGTCGAGCGCGCGTTGCGAGGGGAACAGGCCTTCTTCCCATCCGACGAGGAAGACCGTGTCATATTCGAGGCCCTTGGCGGCGTGGATCGTCATGATCGTGACCTTGGGCTCCTCGGCGGCGGCTTCATTGTCCATGACCAGCGACACGTGTTCGAGGAACGCGCCGAGGCTTTCATACTCCTCCATCGCGCGGACGAGTTCGGTGAGGTTTTCGAGCCGGCCCGAGGCCTCGACCGATTTCTCGGCCTGGAGCACGGACGTGTAGCCGCTTTCGTCGAGGATGATCCGCGCGAGGTCGCCGTGCGGGATTTCGGTCATCTGCGCGCGCCACCGCGCCATGTCGATGACGAGGTTGCCGAGCGCTTTCCGCGCGGCGCCGGTCAGTTCGTCGGTGTCGAGAATCCGCGCAGCCGCAGTGACGAGCGGGACGCCTTGCGCGCGGGCGAGTTGGTGGACGCGCGCGACGGCCTTGTCACCGAGGCCGCGTTTGGGGACGTTGACGATGCGGTCGAAGGCGAGGTCGTCGGCGGGCTGGGCGACGACGCGCAGGTACGCCAGCGCATCGCGGATTTCGGCGCGTTCGTAGAAGCGGAAGCCGCCGACGATGCGGTAATTAATGCCGGTGGCAATGAAGCGGTCCTCGAACTCGCGCGTCTGATGCTGCGCGCGCACGAGGATGGCGATGTCGTCGAGGCTCTTGCCCGCGCGTTGTGCTGTGTCGATTTCCTCGCCGACGCGGCGCGCTTCCTCGGGGCCGTCCCACACGCCCAAAACCTTGACCTTCTCGCCCGTGTCGAGCTCGGTCCAGAGCTGCTTGCCAAGGCGGCCGCTATTGTTGGCAATGACGCCCGAGGCAGCGCCGAGGATGTGCGGGGTGGAGCGGTAATTCTGCTCGAGCCGGATGATCTTCGCGCCGGGGAAATCCTTCTCGAATTTCAGGATATTCTCGACCTGCGCGCCGCGCCACGAATAGATCGACTGGTCGTCGTCGCCGACGCAGGCAATGTTCTTGCGCTCCTGCGCGAGCAGGCGGAGCCAGAGATACTGGACGCTGTTGGTGTCCTGATATTCGTCGACCATGATGTATTTGAATTTGCGCTGATAGTCGGCGAGCACGTCGCGGTCGCGCTGCAGGATGACGAGCATGTGCAGCAGCAAATCGCCGAAATCGCAGGCGTTGAGCGCGATCAGGCGCGCCTGATAGGCGGCGTAGAGTTCCTGACCGCGGCCATTGGCGTAGAGCTCGCTCTCGCCCGCATCGATTTGCGCTGGCGTGAGGCCCTTGTTCTTCCAGCCGTCGATCAGCCCGGCGAGCGCCCTTGCGGGCCAGCGTTTTTCGTCGAGATCGGCGGCCTGGATGAGTTGCTTGAGCAGGCGCAACTGGTCGTCGGTGTCGAGGATGGTGAAATTGCTTTGCAGCCCGACCAGTTCGGCGTGGCGGCGCAACATCTTCGCGCCGATCGCGTGGAAGGTGCCGAGCCACGGCATACCCTCGACCACATCGCCGACCAGCCGCCCGACGCGGTGGCGCATCTCGCGCGCGGCCTTGTTGGTGAAGGTGACGCTGAGGATCTCGCTCGGCCACGCTTTGCGCGTGTTGAGCAAGTGCGCGAGGCGCGCGGTGAGCGCGGCGGTCTTGCCGGTGCCTGCGCCCGCGAGGACCAGCACGGGGCCTTCGGTGGTGAGCACGGCCTCGCGCTGCGGGGCGTTGAGGCCGCGCAGATAAGGAGGGTCATCGGGGGACGCCGGACTCTGGGGGGCGGGGAGACTCATCGGTGAACAGGTAGGGAACGGCGCGGGGGAGGGCAAGC
>NZ_JBBATX010000184.1:0-2384 GCF_040398505.1 Sphingomonas sp.
GGCGTCGCCATGGAGGCGCTCAAGCTTCAGAACATGACCAGGAGCGCTGCCGGTACGCTGGCGGAGCCTGGCACCAACGTGCGCGCGAAGGCCGGGCTCAACCGGTCGCTTCAGGATGTCGCCCCCGGGCAGATCCGCTTGATCATCCGCCAGCATATCGAGGCGGCTGGAGGACGGTTCGAGTCGGTCGATCCTCACAATACCAGCAGGCGCTGTTCTGCCTGCGATCACGCCGCTGCCGAAAACCGCAAGAGCCAAGCGGACTTCGGCTGCGTCCCCTGCGGGATGCAGATCAATGCCGATCTGAATGCCGCGATCAATATCCGTCGCCTTGCCTTCGGCAAGGCGACGGCAATACCACCAACCGTAGGACTTCCGTGGTTGCCCTGTGAATCGAGCTCCATTAGGAGACGGAAGCAGGAACCGCGATCCGCGAGGCACGCACCTCTCCTGATCAGAAGCCCGGTCCTTCAGGGCCGGGAGTAGTCACTGCCATAGATCAGGGTGCCCGATACCAAGCTGAAGCTTTGTCGAAGCGAGATAAACAATGGATGCCGCGCCCCCGCATCGAGGATATGTCATTCTCGGCACGCCCAGATGCGGATCGACGTATCTATGCCAGCTTCTGGCCAGTACCCATGTCTTGGGCAAGCCCGCAGAATATCTCGATCGCACTCACCTGCGCGATCTGGCGGCGGACGCCGCCTATTCGCATCCCGGGCACGACATCTGGGAAAAGATCTGGGCTGCGTCCCGTTCGGATAACGGCATTCACGGGATCAAAGCGTTCTACAGCCAGATGCGCGATGGCTTCGCGCCGCGGGAAATTCACAAGAACCTGCTGAGCCTGCCGATCGTCTTCCTGACCAGAAACGACAAGCTGGGACAGGCGATCTCCTTTGCGCGCGCGCTGCAGACGTCGAATTGGCACACCCCGGGCGGTGACGACCTGTCCCGCCTCCGCTACAATGCCGGCGACATCGATTATTGTCTAAACCAGATACTACATCACGAAGCGTCGCTATATCGTATCTTCGCCACCAACGGCATAACGCCGCTGAATCTCGTATGCGAGGATTTCATTCGGGAACCCGAGATCACGGTCCGACGGATCGGAGCACTAGTAGGTCTGCTGGATATCGATCTCCAGCCGCGCTCGTCGCTAAGGATTCAGCGCGACGCGATCACTGCGGAGTGGCGCGAGCGATACGTTCGCGAGCGCTGCGATCGCGAAAGCCTGTCGGACCTTGAAGTCAACAATCGCTGGACACGGCTTGGGCGGAAATTGACTCCGTTCCTGCGCCCGTTACCGTCATGGCGACGCTGGATGTTCGATGTCGGGTGATCCGACCATCCGAGTGATCAGTCTGCAGCATTCCGATCGGCGTCCGGCGGTCGCCGGGCAACTAAGAGCGTTGCGACGATCATGGGCTTTTTTCGACGCCATCGATCATGTGGGGCCAGCCGGGCTGCACTACGATCCCGGCGTGGCGCGGCGGCGGTTTGGGCGCGAACTTGGCGCCGCAGAGCTCGGTATCTTCGCCAGCCATATCGCTCTGTGGCGGCAGGCGGCTGCCGCTGATCATGGATCCATCTGGTTGATCCTCGAGGACGACGTGACCTTCGAGCCGCATTTCGCAACACTGCTGGACGAGATCGTCGCGCGGATGCGCGACCGCCGGATCGATTTTCTGCGACTGTTCGCGATCACCGAAGGTCCCCGAGTGCAGGAAGCTCGGTTCGCATCCTTCGATCTTTACCGCTATATCGGTGATTGCTGGGGCACACAGGCCTATTTGTTGACGCCCGCCGGTGCGCACCGGCTGCTCGCTGCGATTTGCAGGGTCGAGCGCCCGATCGACAACGAACTCGATCGCTACTGGCATCATGGCTTGCCCGATCGGGTGACGATACCGCTCATGGTCCGCCACAACCTCGTACCGTCGACTGCGGAGGCGGAGCGCGCGACAATGGAGCGCGACCGACAGGCCAATCGGCAATGGCGGCGATGGCTGTATTACCGGTCCCGGGCGGTGATGGGGTGGCACGGCAGCCTGACGCGGATCGCGCTAGCGCTCGGTCGGCGTTAGGAGACTATCGCCCCGGCACTGTCAGAAATTCCGTGCGTGGACGGACGGTTGAAGATTACGCCGCTTTAGCCCTGATGAAGCGCTCGCTGAAAATGACGGAGTACCGGGATTTGGCCACGGACCACTCACGTGGTGGCGTATTCCGCTCTTTTTTTCCAAACGGTTCAAGATTAAGTGAAGCAGCTGGGTAGCGACCTCGTCGCTGGGGCAGTGGCCCCTGGCACGGACGGCGCGCCTGAGCTTAGAGCCTGATCCGAAAGTAGTTGAGCAATACCAGTATCTTGTGATTCAGCC
>NZ_JBBATX010000185.1:0-2352 GCF_040398505.1 Sphingomonas sp.
TACCGACGCACGATAAACGCGTGCGACGCAGCAGGATTGCAACATCAATCTGCCAACACGCGATGCAAATAGCCACGAACGCTGCCTTCGCCCATTCGCTGCGTTGTTTTCCGGAGATTCTGCCATGTCACCAAAAGCCATCCGCCGCGCCACTTGCATCGCTGCCGGACTGTTGATCGCTGCACAGCCAATGGCAGCCTTTGCGTGGGGAGAACGCGGCCACACCGCGATAGATCGCGCCGCCGTCGCCGCACTGCCCGACGATGGTCCGGTGTTCCTGCGGGACTATATCGACTATATTGGGGCATCTGCCAGCATCCCCGACACGTGGCGTTCCGCATCCGAGCCGTTCGCGAAGATCGACGAAGACCCCAATCACGGCTGGTTTCGCGAACAATCCACGGTCATGGCGCACCCGCCACGCTCACGCTACGCGTTCGTGCTCGCGCTCTACCGCGAACACCAGCGGATCAGCAGGATCAACCCCGATGCGGCTAAGCGCGTCAACGTTCGCTGGACCGGCACGCTCCCTTATGCCGCGATGGAAGGGTATGGCCGGCTGGTCTCGGGGATGCGCTGGCTCCGGCGGCGGCAGGCGGAGGGCGCTGATGTGCGGCCGCTACAGCAGACTTGCGCTTTCTATGTTGCGTGGCTTGGCCATTATATTGGCGACGGTGCCCAGCCGCTTCATAATTCGATCGCGAGCGACGGCTGGCGCGGTCCCAACCCCAAGGGATATACCCAAGATCGCTCGATCCACGGCCGGTTTGAAACCGGCTATGTCGATGCAATGGGCCTGACAGAGCAGGACATTGTAGCGCGTATGCCGGGCGCGACGCGGCTTGATGGCGACCTGTTCGATCAGGTGCTCGCCTTCCTCAACCGGAGTGGCGACAAGATGGAAATGGTCTATCAGCTCGACCAGCGCGGCGCTTTTGCCGACCCAAACAATGCAGAAGCGCGCCAATTGGTGTATGACCGCACCACCGCAGGCGCGACGATGCTGCGCGATATGGTGTACCGGGCGTGGCGTGAATCGGCTAAGCCCGCTACCGAAAGCACACCCAACCCGTTGGATTTCACCAGCCCGGCGTTCGACCCGGAAACCGGATCAGCCCCGCCGGCGGCTGACCGGTACGGAGAAGCCGCTTCGAATCGGATGACGCGATAGTGATCCGGCTAGCCCCTCCCCTGAAGGGGAGGGGAGTCCGGCAAATGTCATCGCGCTCTGATGTGCTGCGTGCCGCCGTTTGCCCCCTTGGCTGTCATGTCTGAATCCGCAGTCACGCTCGGGGCAGATCCGCTTTCCGGGTGCGCAACGCTGGAGGCTCCGGCCAGCATGCCGCCCATCGTTGCGCCGTTCATGCCGAGCTCGCTCATCAGCGCATCGATCAGCGGTCCGCCGACGCGATAGCGCATCGCAGCGGCGACCGCCGCGTCCGCCAAATTGGTCCCGCTCCCATTGCCATCGCTGCCGCCACCATCGCCGTGCAACCCGCGCGCATCGAGGATGCTGATCTTGTCGATCTGCTCTAGGGGCTTCCCTGCCGCAGCCAGGATTGCGGGTAGCGCGTCGAGCATCGCCTTGCGGACGAGCAAAGCAGTCTGGGCATCGTTCAAGATGTTGGTCGCTTCGTTCAGCGCCGTCTGACCAGCCGCATCGACTGCGAACGCGGCGGCACGACCCTCCGCACGCGATTTCTCGGCATCGGCCTGCGCGGTCGCCTCGGTGCGAAGCGCGACGGCACGCGCCTCAGCGGCTTCCTTGTCGGCTTGCGCCGCTACGGTGATTTGTACAGCTTCTTCCTGCGCGCGCTGCGTCGCCGCGATGACAGCAACATTCTTCGTACGATTGGCGATTTCGGTCGCCTTCGCCGTCGCAACGCTCTCTTCGGCGCGAACGGCTAGCGCGCGTGCTTCGTTGGCTGCCGCTGTGGCTGTCGATTCTTCTTCGGATTTCTGCGCCGTCTGGACCGCCGTGGTGATCCGCGCGAGTTCGATGTTGCGATCGCGTTCGATCGTGGCTGTTTGAATGGCACCGTCACGCTCGATGGTGGCGGTTTGCGTGATCTTGTCGGCCTCGGTCTGCGCAACAGCCTGTGCCTGTTCCGCCACGATGCGGGCGATCTCGGCAAGACGAGTCTGTTCGGCTTCGGCCGTCGCGATGGCGGTCGCCTGTTGCGCACGCAAAGCAGCGAGGGTCTGGCCCTGCGTCAACCGCGCCTGCTCCGCCGCCTGCGCGATTTCGAGCGACTGATTGTTCGCGTCAAGGTTGCGTTGCTCAATCTCGACGCGGTTGGTCGCGACGATGTCATTGCGGATCTTTTTACGCTCCTCGATCATGCGGGTAAG
>NZ_JBBATX010000186.1:0-2303 GCF_040398505.1 Sphingomonas sp.
CTTGCTGGCGATACCCGCCCCCTTGGCCGTCCTACCGGCCTTGGGGGCACCTCCAGATTGCTTTGATTGTTTTTCAAACATTGGCCGACCCTCCCGCACGAACGGGGAGCGATGCACGCCATTGCTCGGCATCATCGCGCGCTACCCGGCTGGCATTGCCCAGCTTGGTGAGGCGGATGCGCCCAGCGTTCACTTGACGGTAAAACTCGGTTCGGGAAATCGAGTAGCGCGACAGGAAGTCCGCTACGGTCATCAATTCTGTCATCATCGCTTTGACGCCTTGCCCTTGCGCGGCGGGCTTTCCGGCTGATCCCGGTGTTCGGGGGCATCGCGGGGAATATGCACAAACGACGCAGATTTGAATCGAATAGCGGTCCTCAATCCTTGCGACTAGCTGCGACTAAACGGAACAAAGGCAGTTTTTCATGCCAATCCGACCCTGACCAAATACTCCGCTTTGGTCTTCTCGCGACTCCAGTGGCGAATCACAGTTGCCCGGGAAAGGTTGGTTTTTGTCATGGTGGATTTGACCGCGCTCTCAAAACCTCCGGCTACCAAGGCTCCACTTTTTACCATCATTATTGCGGTTGTCGTTCGTACACCCTGTTGAGCACGACGCGCCTCTCGCGAAAGGTGGCCCTTTTGCGCGTTTGGATGGACCACAAATTGTAGCTGGATTTCGGTTTCGTCGGCGCTGCCATTCGCTAAAAGGCGGAGCTCGCGGACCAGCGGACTCTGCTGTCTAATAACGGTTTGCTTTTCGCCGTCATCGCTAGCGAAAACCACATCGCGTTCTGCGGTGGCTTCCAAAGCGATCAGATATTCGATCAGCGGCTCTACGGTCCGATTGCGCAAGCCTATGTAGGCATCATGCTTAAGCGATTCGAACCGCGCTGTTTCGTGAAAGCGTTTCTTAGGCACTTATGGCTCGCCCTATAAGCGTTACCGTTGAAGATTCCTGACCTAAAGAAAACCGACACCACGCCCCCATCATCACCCGCCGCTTCTCCAGCATGTTGCCCCGCCGATAAGCGGCCTCGCTCTTGTTCGGGATGGCGTGCGCAAGCGCCGCTTCCGATAGTTCATTGGGGAAGCTTGTCGTCTCCGATGCCCAATCCTTGAAGCTGGAGCGGAAGCCGTGCGGCACGGCGGTCAGTTCCATGTCGCGCATCACCTTGGTCAGCGTCATGTCGGAAATCGGCTTGTCGCGCTTCATACCGGGGAAAATCAGCGCGCCGTCACTTGTCGTCATCGCGCGCCATTGCTTTGCCCGCTCCAGCACCCGCAGAGCCGCGTCAGAAAGGGGGATGACGTGTTCGCGCTCCGCCTTCATGCGCGCCGCCGGTATCGTCCACAGCGCCGCCTCCAGATCGATTTCCGCCCATGTCGCGCCGCGTACCTCGCCAGACCGGGCGGCGGTCAAAATCAGAAACTCCAGCGCCACGCGCCCGACCGATTCGCGCGAACGAAGCTTCGCCATGAAATCGGGCAAAGCGGCATAGGGCAAAGCTTCATGATGGCGGTCGGTGCGTTTCTGGCGCGGGAGCGATTTGTCGATTGCCGCCATTGCCAGCGGCACGTCGCGATAGCCCTTCGCAACCGACCAATCGACAATCGAGATAATGCGCTGGCGGATGCGCCGCGCCGTCTCCGGCTTGGTCAACCAGATCGACGCCAGCACGTCGCGCACGGCGGGGCCGTCCAGATCGGAAACCGACACGTCGCCAATCGCGGGGAAGCAATGCGTCTCCAGCGACGACAGCCATTGCTTGTCGTGCTTGCCGTTGCGCCACCCTTTGCGCGTCTCCGCATGAACCAGCGCCGCCGCTTCCCGTACGGTCGGGATACCCGCCGCCTTGCGCCGCTCCGCTACCGGATCGATGCCCACCTCGATTTGCGACCGCGCCTTTGCCGCCCGGTCACGCGCGAGCGCCAGCGGCACCTTGGCGGCACTCCCCAGCCCAATATCGCGACGCTTGCCGTCCTTCTGCGCCCGCAACACCCATGAACGCGCGCCGGTGGGGCCGACCAGCAGATAAAGCCCGTCGCCATCGCCATAGCGCCCCGCCGCTTTAGCGGCCTTAACGGCGGTTGCGGTCAACTTGCCCAATTCATTCGCTCCCACACTATTTACCACATCATATGCGGGCTAGTGGGGAATGACAAGGGACGGGGAGGAACGGGAAAGGCCCGGAAAACCGCCAATTATCGGGGGCTTTGGGACGGTTAGGAATGTAGGGAAATCGATAGCTGGCGGAGACGGAGGGATTCGAACCCTCGGTGGGAGTAAACCCCCCACGGCG
>NZ_JBBATX010000187.1:0-2276 GCF_040398505.1 Sphingomonas sp.
TGTCGTCGGCGGTCGAATAGGTCTGCGACTTCTTGGTCGGGATCGTGGTGTTGCGATCGATCATGCGGGTGAACACGCCACCCAGCGTTTCGATGCCAAGCGACAGCGGCGTCACGTCGAGCAGCAGCACGTCCTTGACGTCGCCCTGCAGCACGCCCGCCTGAATGGCGGCGCCCATCGCCACGACCTCATCCGGGTTGACGCCCGAATGCGGCTCCTTGCCGAAGAAGTCCTTCACGACCTGGCGCACCTTGGGCATGCGCGTCATGCCGCCGACGAGGACGACTTCGGTGATGTCGGCCGCCTTGACGCCGGCATCGGCGAGCGCCTTGCGGCACGGCTCGAGCGTCCGCTGGATCAGGTCATCGACCAGTCGTTCGAGATCCGAGCGCGTGATCTGCTTGACGAGATGCTTCGGACCGGTCGCGTCTGCCGTAATGAAGGGCAAATTGACCTCGGTCGTGGCAGCCGAAGACAGCTCGATCTTCGCCTTTTCGGCGGCTTCCTTCAGACGCTGGAGCGCCAGCTTATCCTTGGTAAGGTTGATACCTTCGGCCTTGCGGAAATCGTCCGACAGGAAGTTGAGCAGCTTATTGTCGAAATCTTCGCCGCCAAGGAAGGTATCGCCATTGGTCGCCTTCACTTCGAACACGCCGTCGCCAATCTCGAGGATCGAGATGTCGAAGGTGCCGCCGCCAAGGTCATAGACCGCGATCGTCTTGTTGGTGTCCTTGTCGAGACCATAGGCAAGCGCCGCCGCCGTCGGCTCGTTGATAATGCGGAGCACCTCGAGACCGGCAATCTGCCCAGCATCCTTGGTCGCCTGACGCTGCGCGTCGTTGAAATAGGCCGGCACGGTGATGACGGCTTGCGTAACCGTCTCGCCGAGATACGCCTCAGCGGTTTCCTTCATCTTCTGCAGCGTGAACGCGCTGATCTGCGACGGGCTGTAATCCTTGTCGCCGGCCTTCACCCACGCATCGCCATTCTGGCCCTTGACGATGGTATAGGGCACCAATTCGGTGTCCTTCTTGGTGATCGGATCGTCGAAGCGGCGGCCGATCAGGCGCTTCACCGCGAAAATCGTATTTTCGGGGTTGGTCACTGCCTGGCGCTTGGCCGGCTGACCGACGAGACGCTCGCCATCCTTCGCGAAGGCGACGATCGACGGCGTGGTGCGCGCGCCTTCTGCATTCTCGATAACCTTGGGCTTGCCGCCTTCCATCACGGAGACGCAGCTGTTGGTAGTGCCGAGATCGATTCCGATTACTTTTGCCATTGGTCCTCTGGGGCCCCCGTGTGTCAAAAAATTGCCATTCCGCCGCGCCCTCAGATCAAGCGACGCGACACTCACCTGGCGGATATAGGGGGGCTTTTGCTTGTCGCAAGATTTCACCGCACGTACAGAAGCACACGTTGTTCCCAACACGGGAGAAAGTCGTTGTTCCGCCGGTTCCTCAGTGTCGCCCTTCTGCCGCTCGCCGCGTGCACCCAGCCGCCGCCCGCTTTGTCGGTCGATAAGGGCTATATCCGCCTGAGTGCGGTGCCGAGCCGCCCGGCGGTCGCCTATTTCACCATTCATGGCGGCACGTCCGACGTGACGCTGCTGTCGGTCTCCACCCCGGTGTCGGTGAAGAGTGAGCTTCACGAATCGATGACGTCGGGCACCATGGCGAAGATGACGCCGATCGGGGATTTTCCGGTACGGGCCGGTTCCACCAACGTCTTCGCCCCCGGTGGCAAGCATTTGATGCTGTTTGATATGAACCCGGGCGTTAAGCCCGGTCGCGCGGTCAAGCTGACCTTCACCTTCTCGAACAATCAGCGGATCGATCTCGGCGTGCCGACGATCGCAGCGGGTGCACCCGCGCCGATCAAATGACGGCGCGGCCGCTGACATCGGCCGAGATCAACCTGGCCCAAAGCGTGTTCGGCGCCGCGATCGATTATGCGCCAGTGCGGATCGAACAGCGCAAATGGGCTTTCTTCCAGCCCCGCGAAACGGTCATGGCACCAACCGGGTGCATCCATTTCCACCCAAAGGGTACGCGCTATCGCGACGATTTCGCGTGCGGGACTCTCGATGACCAGGGCCTGCTGATCCACGAGCTGACGCACATCTGGCAAAGCCAGAACGGGATTTACTTGCCGATCCGGCGGCATCCGTTCTGTCGGTACGATTATGCGGTGCGCGCGGGGTGGCGGCTCGAACGCTATGGCATCGAGCAGCAGGCGGAGATCGTCCGCCACACCTTCGTGCTACGCCACGGCGGCTT
>NZ_JBBATX010000188.1:0-2165 GCF_040398505.1 Sphingomonas sp.
AACACCCAGAACAGCGACAGCGGCAGGAACACCTTCCAGCCCAGCCGCATCAACTGGTCGTAGCGATAGCGCGGGACGGTCGCCTTCACCCAGCTGAACAGGAAGAAGAACACCAGCATCTTGGCGAACAGCCACAGGATGCCCGGCACCGCGTACAGGATCGGGATGTCGAGCGGCGGCAGATACCCGCCCCAGAACAGCGTCGCGTTGAGCGTGCACATCAAAATGACGTTGGCATATTCGCCGAGCCAATACAGTGCGAACGACATGCTCGAATATTCGGTCTGATATCCCGCGACCAGCTCGCTCTCCGCCTCGGTCAGATCGAACGGCGCACGCTGCGTTTCGGCAAGCGAGGAGATGAAGAAAACCACCGCCATCGGGAACAAGAGCGGGTTGATAAAGAAGCCGTTGATCAGCCCGAACCCCATGCCGCGCTGCGCCTCGACGATGTCGGTCAGGTTGAAGCTGCCGCTCCACAGCACGATCGAAATCAGCACGAAGCCGATCGCGACTTCGTAACTCACCATCTGCGCCGCAGCGCGGATCGCCGAATAGAAGGGGTATTTCGAATTGGACGACCAGCCTGCGAGGATGATGCCGTACACGCCGAGCGACGACGCCGCGAGCACGTAGAGCAAGCCGACATTGATGTTGGCAAGCGCGGCGCGCTCATCGAACGGCACCACCGCCCACACGATCAGCGCGACCGTGAAGGTGATGATCGGCGCGAGCAGGAACAGCACCTTGTTCGCGGCCGAGGGGATGATCGTTTCCTGCAGGAACACCTTCAACCCGTCGGCAAAGCTTTGTAGCAGCCCGAACGGTCCGACGACGTTGGGCCCGCGCCGCAGCGCCATCGACGCCCAGATCTTGCGGTCGGCATAAATGATCATCGCCACCGACAGCATCAGCGGGAGGGCGATCAGCAAAATGTCGATGATGGTCCAGAGGAACCACGATCCTTCATAGCCGAGCGTGGCGGAGGTCCAACTTGTCATCCGAGATTTCCCACCCCGGCGAAGGCCGGGGCCCAGTCGCGGAGGTCGTAGTTATTGAGCGCTGCGCCCAGCCAATCGGCCACGCGCAACTGGGCCCCGGCCTTCGCCGGGGAAGCGATGAGGGGGGAATAGGTCATTCCGCCGCCTCCGCAAACTCAACGCCATGCACCAGTTCCGCCGAGCAGCGCTGCATCGTCGGCGATGCGCGACAGATCGCGTTGGTCAGATAGAAATCCTGGATCGGATAGCCCACGATCTCGCCCGAAGCCGTCGCATCGAGCGCAGGCGGCGCCCAGTCGAACGTTGCCAGCCCCAGCGTCGCGAGCGCCGGCGTATCCACGCCCATCGCCGCACGCAGCTCGTCGAGCGTATCGAACGGCAACGACTTGCCCAGCACCGCCGAGAGCGCGCGGAGGATCGTCCAATCCTCACGCGCGTCACCCGGCGGGAACACGGCGCGCTCGCCACGTTGCACGCGGCCTTCGAGGTTAACGTAGGTCCCCGACTTTTCAGCGTAGGATGCGCCCGGCAAAATCACATCCGCCGCCGCGGCACCCTTGTCGCCATGATGGCCGACATAGACTTTGAAGCTGCTCGCAAACTTCCCGAAATCGACCTCGTCCGCGCCGAGGAAGAAGGCGAGCTTCGGTGCCGCCGCGACGACATCGGCGATGCCGCGCTTCTGCGCATAACCGAGCATCAACCCGCCCATCCGGCTCGCCGCCATGTGGAGCACGTTGAAGCCGTTCCAGTCCTCCTTGACCAGACCCAGCGGCCCGACCAGCGCGAGCGCGCCGCCGAGCGCCTTGAGCCCTGCCCCGCCGACGATCACCATCGGCCGCTCGGCCTTGCCGAACGCCTCGATCACCGCCTCGGGCAGATTGCCGAGCAATGCCAGATCGGCGCCGAGCCATTCGACCTTATAGGTCAGCTCGGTCTCCGGCCCGATCGCGAAGACCTTCGCGCCCTTCTTGATCGCCTTTCGGATCCGCGTGTTCACCAGCGGCGCTTCCCAGCGCACATTGGTGCCGACCAGCAGGATCACATCGGCCCGCTCGGTGCCCGCAATCGTCGTGTTGAAATTGACCGCCGCCAGCGACGAGGTGTCGTAATCCATCCCCGTCTGCCGCCCTTCAAGCAGCGACGAGCCGAACGACGCCAGCA
>NZ_JBBATX010000189.1:0-2163 GCF_040398505.1 Sphingomonas sp.
GTGATCTTCAACCCGAGCTTCCCGTATCGTTTCGTCCACACCGTGATCGCCGCCTATCTGACGACCTCGCTGGTGGTCGGCGCGACCGGCGCGTGGCATTTGCTGAAGGACAAAACCGATCCGCATGCCCGGAAAATCTTCAGCATGGCGATGTGGATGGCGGCGATTGTCGCACCGATTCAGATCTTCGTGGGCGACGAACACGGCTTGAACACACTGAAGTATCAACCGGCCAAGGTGATGGCGATGGAGGGGCATTATGACAGCCACCCCAAGGGCGCGCCGCTGATCCTGTTCGGCATTCCCAATCCCGAAAAGAAACGGATCGATTATGCGGTCCAAATTCCAAAGCTTTCGTCACTGATCCTCAAGCATGATCTCAACGCGCCGCTCGCCGGGCTCGACACGATCGCGCAGGACAAGCAGCCGCCGGTCGCGATCCTGTTCTGGTCGTTCCGCGTGATGGTCGGTTTGGGCTTCGCGATCTTCGGGCTCGGCCTGTGGAGCCTGTTCGCGCGCTGGCGCGGCAAGCTGTACGACTGGCCGTGGCTGCACCGCGCGGGTGTGCTGATGGGGCCGGCCGGGTTCGTCGCGGTGATCGCCGGCTGGATCACGACCGAAACCGGGCGCCAACCATACACGGTGTACGGCCTGCTGCGCACCGTGGACAGCGCATCGCCACTCGCGGCGCCCGCGGTCGCCGCGTCGCTGATCGCCTTCGTCCTTGTCTATTTCGCGGTGTTCGGCGTCGGCACTTGGTATATTCTGCGGCTGATCGGCAAGGGCGTTCAAAAGGGCGAAAGCGAGATCGATGACGCGCCGATCCGCACCGCTGCGACCACGCCCTTGCCCGCGCATTATCCCGGAGGGCAAGCGGCATGATCAACGCCGACCTTGCCACGATTTGGGCCTTTATCATCGCTTTCGCCGTGTTCGGCTATGTCGTGCTCGACGGGTTCGATCTGGGGATCGGCATCCTGTTCCCCGCCTTCAAAGTGGGCGCGGATCGCGACGCAGCGATGAACGCGATCGCGCCGGTGTGGGACGGGAATGAAACGTGGCTGGTGCTGGGTGGCGGCGGACTGTTCGCCGCCTTCCCGCTTGCCTATGCGATCCTGATGCCGGCACTGTACCCGCCGATCATCGCGATGCTGCTGGGGCTCGTGTTTCGCGGCGTAGCGTTCGAATATCGCTGGCGCGACCCCGGGCATCGCCGCTGGTGGGACTTGGCCTTCACCGCCGGATCGTTCACCGCCGCGTTCGCGCAAGGCGTGATCTTGGGTGCTTTGCTGCAGGGCGTGAAGGTGTCCGGACGCGCCTATGGCGGTGCATGGCTCGATTGGTTGACGCCGTTCAGTCTCCTGACCGGCGTGAGCGTGGTCGTCGGCTATGCACTGCTCGGCGCGACGTGGCTGATCGCCAAGACCGAGGGGCGGACCGCCGAACAGGCACTTGGCTTCGCGCGCTGGCTGGGGGTGGCGACGCTCGGGGCGGTGGCCTTGGTCAGCCTTGCCACGCCGTTTCTCAACCATGATTATTACAGCCGTTGGTTCCGGATGCCGGGGCTGTTGCTGACCGCGCCGGTGCCGATCCTCGTGGCGGGCATCGCATTGCTGTTTTGGCGCGCGCTTGGGCGGAGTGCGCAAATCCTGCCGTTCGTGCTGACGATTGCGGTCTTTGCTTTATGCTTCATTGGGCTGGTGATCAGCATGTATCCCTATATCGTGCCCGATGCCGTGACGATCTGGCAGGCCGCGGCACCCGAATCATCGCAAGTCTTCATGCTGGTCGGCGTCGGCATCATGCTGCCGCTGATCATCGGCTATACCGCCTGGGGCTATTGGGTGTTCCGCGGTAAGGTCGGCGAGGGTTACCATTGATCGTTGACAACCCCGCAGCGCCGTTGTGGAAGCGGCTTGCCTGGATGGCGGGCATATGGGCGATGAGCGTCACCGCGCTCGGCGTGGTGACGTTTGGCATCAGACTGTGGTTACGCGCCTGATCTCTCCAACTTAAGGGCGTGCGCACGGTGGATTGGGGCATTTTCAAGCGCCAGATGGGCGAGCAACTGCACATCAGCGACGATGCGCTGCATGTCCATGCCGGGATGGCGATCCTGATCGTCGTGGCGTTGCTGCTGCGACGCCCGCCGTGGAACTGGCG
>NZ_JBBATX010000190.1:0-2055 GCF_040398505.1 Sphingomonas sp.
GCCGAGATCGAACCGCGGCTCTTCTCCTTCAACGCCCCGCAAGGCGCGTGCCCGGCGTGCGATGGCCTTGGCGAGAAACTGCTGTTCGACGAGGACCTCGTCGTTCCCAACCACGCGCTCAGCATCAAGAAGGGCGCGGTCGTCCCCTGGGCCAAGTCCAACCCCCCGTCGCCCTATTACATGCAAGTCCTCGGCAGCCTCGCGCGCGAATTCGGTTTCAGCCTCGACACGCCGTGGGAAGATCTGCCCGGCGAAGTGCAGCTCATCATCCTCCACGGCACCGGCGGCAAGCCCGTCACGCTCACCTTCATCGACGGCCGCAAGTCGTACGACGTCAAGAAGCCGTTCGAGGGCGTGATCGGCAATCTCAACCGCCGGATGCTCAGCACCGAAAGCGCGTGGATGCGCGAGGAGCTCTCCAAATACCAAAGCTCCGCGCCGTGCGAAGTGTGCGGCGGCGCGCGGCTCAAGCCCGAGGCGCTTGCGGTCAAGATCGGGATGCGCGACATTTCCAGCGTCACGTGCCTGTCAGTGGTCGACGCGCTCAGCTGGTTCGAAACCGTCCCCGCCGACCTCACCACCCAGCAGAATGCGATCGCCGAGCGCATCCTCAAGGAAATCCTCGAACGCCTCGGCTTCCTCAACAATGTCGGGCTCGATTACCTCAACCTCGATCGCACCAGCGGCACGCTCAGCGGCGGCGAGAGCCAGCGCATCCGCCTGGCGTCGCAAATCGGCAGCGGCCTCTCCGGCGTGCTCTACGTGCTCGACGAACCCAGCATCGGCCTGCACCAGCGCGACAATGACATGCTGCTCAAGACGCTCCGCCGTCTCCGCGATCTCGGCAACACCGTGCTGGTGGTCGAACATGACGAGGACGCGATCCGCACCGCCGATTACGTCATCGACATGGGGCCGGGCGCGGGCGTCCACGGCGGCCACATCGTCGCGCAAGGCACGTTCGAAGAAGTCCTCGCCAACGAAAACAGCATCACCGCGGATTATCTCTCGGGCCGCCGCGAAGTCGCCGTCCCGAAAACGCGCCGCAAAGGCAATGGCAAGAAGCTCACCGTCCACAACGCCACCGCCAACAACCTCAAGGGCGTGACCGCGAGCCTCCCACTCGGCACCTTCACCTGCATCACCGGCGTCTCGGGCAGCGGCAAGTCGAGCTTCACGATCGACACGCTCTACGCCGCCGCCGCGCGCTCGCTCAACGGCGCACGCGTCCTCGCGGGCAAGCACGACAAGGTCACCGGCCTGCAATATCTCGACAAGGTCATCGACATCGACCAGTCGCCGATCGGCCGCACCCCGCGCAGCAACCCCGCCACCTATACCGGCGCCTTCACCCAGATCCGCGACTGGTTCGCCGGCCTGCCCGAAAGCGCCGCGCGCGGCTACAAACCCGGCCGCTTCAGCTTCAACGTCAAGGGCGGCCGGTGCGAGGCGTGCCAGGGCGACGGCCTGCTCAAGATCGAGATGCACTTCCTCCCCGACGTCTACGTCACCTGCGACGTGTGCCACGGCGCGCGCTACAATCGCGAGACGCTCGAGGTGAAGTTCAAGGGCCTCAGCATCGCCGACGTGCTCGACATGACGGTCGAGGATGCGGTCGAGTTCTTCAAGGCGGTCCCGCCGATCCGCGACAAGATGGCGATGCTGCAGGAAGTGGGCCTGGGCTATGTCAAGGTCGGCCAGCAAGCGACGACGCTCTCGGGCGGCGAGGCGCAGCGCGTGAAACTCGCCAAGGAACTGTCGCGCCGCGCGACCGGTCAGACGCTGTACATCCTCGACGAGCCCACCACCGGGCTGCATTTCGAGGATGTCCGCAAATTGCTCGAAGTGCTCCACCAACTGGTCGAACAGGGCAATACCGTCGTGGTGATCGAGCATAATCTGGACGTGATCAAGACCGCCGATTGGGTGCTCGACCTCGGCCCGGAAGGCGGCGTCAAGGGCGGGGAGATCGTCGCGGAGGGCACACCGGAGGTGGTCGCGAAGGCGAAGGGGAGCTTTACGGGGCGGTATTTGGCGCCGTTGTTGGGGAAGAAG
>NZ_JBBATX010000191.1:0-1867 GCF_040398505.1 Sphingomonas sp.
AGTGCGGGGCGGATGGGGCAGGCGCTCGCCGCCGCCGTGCCCGATCTCGGCGCGACGCTGGTCGGCGGGATTGACGCCGGGGGCGATCCGGTGGCGTTGGCGCACGATGCCGCGGTGCTGATCGATTTCTCGACGCCCGCCGCCCTCGAACGCACGCTTGCCGCCGCACGGGCGGCGCGCACGCCGATCCTGATCGGCACGACCGGCCTGTCGACGACGCACCATGCGCTGATCGATGCCGCCGCTGGCGAGATCGCGGTGCTGCAGACCGGCAATGTCTCGCTCGGCGTCACGCTGCTCGCCAAGCTGGTGCGCGATGCCGCCGCGCGGCTTGGGCCCGACTGGGACATCGAGATTGCCGAGATGCACCACCGCCACAAGGTCGATGCGCCCTCGGGCACTGCGCTGCTGCTCGGCGAAGCGGCGGCGGCGGGGCGCGGCATCACGCTCGCCGAAGCCAAGGTCGCCGATCGCGCCGGGCTGACCGGGGCACGCTCGGAGGGGACGATCGGCTTCGCCTCCATGCGCGGCGGATCGGTCGCGGGCGATCATCTCGTTATCTTCGCAGGCGAGGGCGAGCGGATCGAGATCGGCCACCGCGCCGAAAACCGCGCGATCTTCGCGCGCGGCGCGATCACCGCGGCGCTGTGGCTGGTCGGCAAACCAGCGGGGCGCTACGGCATGGAACAGGTGCTGGGGGTTTGAAGAAGACCGACGTCGTCGACTTCTACGCCCGGCTCGCCGCGGACAATCCGCATCCCGAGACCGAACTGGCGTATGGCAATGCCTATCAGCTCGTCGTGGCCGTCGCGCTGTCGGCGCAAGCGACCGATATCGGCGTCAACAAGGCGACGCGGCTGCTGTTCGAGAGCGTGAAGACCCCTGCCGACATGGTCGCGCTCGGCGAGGCGGGGCTGAAGCAGCACATCAAGACGATCGGGCTGTTCAACACCAAGGCCAAAAACGTCATCGCTTTGTCGGAACGCCTGATCGCCGAGTATGACGGCGAAGTCCCGGCCGACCGCGCCGCGCTCGAAACGCTGCCCGGTGTCGGGCGCAAGACCGCCAATGTCGTCTTGAACGTCGCGTTCGGCGCGGAGACGTTCGCGGTCGACACGCACATCTTCCGCGTCGGCAACCGCACCGGCCTCGCGCGCGGCAAGACCCCGCTCGCGGTCGAACTGAAGCTGGACAAGGCGACGCCGCAACCCTTCCGGCTGCACGCTCATCACTGGTTAATCTTGCACGGGCGATATGTCTGCAAGGCGCGGACGCCCGAATGCTGGCGCTGCAGCGTCGCCGATCTGTGTGCGTTCAAGCCGAAGACCCCGGCGCCGAAGGTTCGCGCGCCCAAGGAGACATGACATGCGCATGCTGCTCGCCGCCCTCGCCTTCACCGCTGTCGCTGCCCCCGGCATGGCGCGCGACCGCGAGGCGATCCCCGCCGCGACCGAAACGGGCAAGCCCGAAAGCTGCATTCCGCTGCGCCAGATCAGCGAAACCCGCGTCCATGGCGACCGCACGATCGATTTCATCATGACCGGCCGCAAAGTGTACCGCAACACCCTGCCTTATGCCTGCCCGGGGCTTGGGTTCGAAGAGCGTTTCTCTTACGAAACCAGCCTGAGCCAGCTGTGTTCGGTCGACATCATCACCGTGCTCTACGCCACCCCGGCGCTGCAGCGCGGCGCCAGTTGCGGTCTCGGCCCGTTCCAGCCGGTGACGCTCGCCAAATAGCCGCCAAGCAGGGACTGGCGCAGCGCGCGCGGCTTTGCTAGGCGAGCGTTCAGGCACCCGTAGCTCAGCTGGATAGAGCGCTGCCCTCCGAAGGCAGAGGCCACTGGTTCGAATCCAGTCGGGTGCACCA
>NZ_JBBATX010000192.1:0-1865 GCF_040398505.1 Sphingomonas sp.
GCGTGGCTGGTCGGGCCAGATGCCGCGCGTGTCATAGACGATCTTGTCGGCGCGCTCATCGACCGGCACCGATTTGAACACGTCGTGATCGACCAAAACGATCATGATGCCGCACGTCTCGATTGCGCTGTCGATATCGGTCAGTGTGGCACCGGTACCGTCAAAGTCGGTCGGCAGCGTGTTGGTATAGGGCTCGACCACATCGAGCCGATCGCCGAAGCGCGCGGCGAGCGCCAGCGCGACCTTCAGCGCGGGGCTTTCGCGGAAATCATCGATATTCGCTTTGAACGCCAAACCGAGACACGCGACGCGCAGCCCCGGATGCGCCGCGACCATCGCCTCCGCGCGCGCGACGACATAATCGATCTTCGCATCATTCACTTCGCGCGCGGTGCGGATCAGCGGCGTGTTGGCGCGGTCGGCATGAACGAGGAACCACGGGTCGACCGCGATACAATGCCCGCCGACGCCGGGGCCGGGCGACAGGATGTTGACGCGGGGATGGCGGTTGGCGAGGCGGATCACCTCCCACACATCGACCTCCATCGTGTCGGCGACGCGGCTCAGCTCGTTGGCAAAGGCAATGTTGACGTCGCGGAACGCGTTTTCGGTCAGCTTGGTCATTTCCGCCGCGCGGCTCGTCGTGGTGACGCACGCGCCGCGCACGAAGCGGCGGTAGAATTGCAGCGCTTTGCGCGCGCAGCGCGGCGTGATCCCGCCGATCACGCGGTCGTTATCGATCAGCTCGACCAGGATACGGCCCGGCAACACGCGCTCCGGGCAATAGGCGATCGCGATGTCGGGGCTTTCGCCAACGACTCCCGGGGTCTTGCCGGGGACCTTCAGATCGGGGCGAAGCTGCGCGAGCAGATCGCGCACCTTTTCGGTGGTGCCGACCGGCGAGGTCGATTCGAGGATCACCACATCGCCCGCCTTCAACACCGCAGCGATCGTCGTCGCGGCACGCAAGACATAGCCGATATTGGGCGCATGATCGTCGGCAAAGGGGGTAGGGACGGCGATGACGAACACGTCGGCGGGTTCGATCAAGGTTGCGGCACGCAAATTCCCGCGTGCGACGACGCCCGAGACGAGCCCGTCGAGATCGACTTCCTCGATATGCACCTTGCCCGAATTGACCGTCTCGACGACATGCTCCGACACATCGATGCCGAGCACTTGCGCCCCCGTCCGCGCGATCACGGCGGCGGTCGGCAGCCCGATATAGCCGAGGCCGACGACGACGACCTTGAGTGTTGAATCCGAAACCATCGCTCATTCCCGTCCGCTATGCGCGGGACGGTGTGGCCTTGCGGTGGTGAAGAATTCGCAAAGGCGCACGCGATTGCTTGATCTTCGATACCAAGCGTGGGAGGCGCGCGCCGTGGCGCAAGAGGGCATGATGCAGACGACAGAACGGCCAAGGGTGCCCGATGCGACCAAGGGTGCCTGGGCCTATTGGCCGGAAATCGACGGGCTGCGGACGATCGCGGTGCTGGCGGTCGCGCTCTTTCACCTCAATCGGGCGATCTTGCCCGGCGGTTTTGTCGGCGTCGACATCTTCTTCGTGATCTCTGGTTTCCTGATCAGCGCGATCCTGATCGAGGACATCGACACGCGCAGTTTTTCGATCGGCCGATTTTATCAACGGCGCATCTCGCGCATCTTTCCCGCCCTCATCCTTGTGATCCTGACGACGCTTGCCGTCGCGAGCTTCGTCTATTCGGCGCAGGATCTCGCGTCGCTCGGGATCAACAGTGCGGCCCCGGCGACCTCGCTCATCAACATGAAGCTCATAACGCAGGGCAGCTATTTCGTCCTCTCGGCCGATGCACAGCCCTTGCTGCATTACTGGTCGCTCTGAG
>NZ_JBBATX010000193.1:0-1838 GCF_040398505.1 Sphingomonas sp.
TGGCTCCCTGAGTAGGATTCGAACCTACGACCAAGTGATTAACAGTCACCTACTCTACCGCTGAGCTATCAGGGACCATGGCGGTGGCGAGGCTATAGCAGCGAGTTTCGCGAACGCGCAAGGCCCGTTTTTCTCTTTTCGAAATCAACGCTTGGCCGCACGATTTCCGCCGCCCGTCACCTTGCGTTCACGTGTGGCGAGATACGATTTTACAAGCACATCACGATCGCCGGAGCCTTGCGCACGATCGTTCGTTCTGCGCTTCATGGACTGTCGGCACGGTATGCCGCACAGGCCGAGTCATTGGAGACCGAAATGCCGCTACCTTCCCCCACCTTGCGCAAGACGCTTGCCGTCGCCCTTGGCGCGACGACGTTGCTGATCTCTGCGTGCGCCACCGAATCGACCTATCGCCCGGCCGTCGGCCGCGGTTTCGAACGATCGGGCTATAGTGATCGCCAAATCGAAGAGAACCGTTTCATGGTCAGCTTTTCGGGCAACAGCTACACCTCGCGCGAAACGGTCGAGAAGTATTTGCTGTACCGCGCGGCCGAACTGACGGTGCAGCGCGGCTTCGACTATTTCGTCTTTGTGGACCGTGATGTCGATCGCCGGTCGCGCACCTACTCGACACCGCGCTTCGGCGGCGGATTTGGCGGAGGCTTTGGCTATGGCGGCGGCTTTGGCGGCGGCTATTGGGGCCCGAGCTGGCGCTATCGCGGCCGTGGCTTTGGCTGGCGCAGCTGGGACCCGTTCTTCGGTGACCCCTTCTTCGACCGCGGCGTCGATATCGACACGATCGACAAATATGAGGCCAATGCCGAGCTGATCGTCGGACGCGGCCCCAAGCCCAAGGATAACATCCGCGCCTTCGACGCGCGCGACGTGATCAAGAATCTTGAGCCGACGATCGTCCTGCCCAAGTAACGGTGTGCGCCGCCGCTCCGGGTTATGCCCCGGATCGGCGGTCGCCGGCAAAGCTGGCGACGATCCAGTCATAGGTCGCCGCGATTGCGGGCACCCGTCGAAGGTCGCGGTGAACGACGAGCCAGGCACTGCGCGGCTCTAACGCCAAAGGCGATGGCATTTCGACAAGGCCGACCGCGATGGCATCGCGCCGCGGCAGGATTGCGATGCCGAGCCCGGCGATTGTGGCATTCAAGAGCCCGCGCGTACTCCCGGTCCGGAGCACGACCGCATGGGCAAGCCCCGCTTGGCCGACCCACAAATATTCGAGCATGCGGCCATAGCTGTCGTCATAGGTAAGCAATCGTTCGCGCGACAGATCGATCGCGCTGACCGCGCGCCCGGCGAGGTAGGCCGCGCTGGCGAACAACCCCAGATCGATCTGACCGATCTTGCGGATCAGCAAGCTGTTCCCCTCCGGTCGTGACATGCGGATCGCGAGGTCGGCATCACGCGCGGACAGACTGACCAGATGCGCCTGCGACTGCAGATCGACGCTGACCGAGGGTGCGGTGGCATATAACCGCCCCAGCGCCGGGGCCAGCCGCTCGGCAATCACGAATTCGGTTGCCGAGATGGTCACCGTCGCACGGACAGCGGGCAGCCGCGCCGCGGTCGCGGCGAGCATGATCCGCTCCGTCCCCTCGACCTGCGCACGCGCAAGCGTGGCGATTCGTTCCCCGGCCGCGGTCAGCCGTGCGCCCGGCTGGGCGCGGTCGATCAGCCGCGTCTGGAGCAGCGCTTCGAGCGCGTCGATCCGGCGGGTCACGGTCGATACAGCGACAGCGCGACGACGCGCCGCTTCGGTGAAAGAGCCGCTTTCCACGACGTCGAGCAACCAGCGAAGATCTCGGCTGTCCATCACCCTAAGA
>NZ_JBBATX010000194.1:0-1823 GCF_040398505.1 Sphingomonas sp.
GGGTGAAGGGAATCGAACCCTCGTCACTTGCTTGGGAAGCAAAAGCTCTACCATTGAGCTACACCCGCGATTTGGGGCGTTTGCCACATTCCGGGCGGGGTCGTCAACGCAGCGATCACGCTCTTACGCTTTGCCGCGACACGCGCTATCGCACGGCAAAGGCCCGAGCCAAGGGTGCGTTGGAGAGTAGAATGATCGCCGAGATGGACTTTGCGTTGGGCGAAACCGCCGACATGATCCGCGACACGACGCAACGTTTCGCGACCGACCGAATCGCGCCGATCGCGGCCAAGATCGATGCTGAGGACTGGTTTCCGCAAAGTCTTTGGCCCGAAATGGGCGCGCTTGGCCTGCACGGCATTACCGTGGCCGAAGACGATGGCGGCCTCGGCCTCGGCTATCTCGAACACGTGATCGCCTGCGAGGAAGTTTCGCGCGCCTCGGCCTCGGTGGGCCTCAGCTATGGCGCGCACTCCAACCTGTGCGTCAACCAGATCGCGCGCTGGGGTAACCCGGAGCAAAAGGCGAAATACCTGCCCAAGCTGATTTCGGGCGAGCATGTCGGCAGTCTCGCCATGTCCGAATCGGGCGCTGGGTCGGACGTGGTCGGCATGAAGCTCAAGGCCGACAAGGTGCAGGGCGGGTACGTCCTCAACGGCACCAAATTCTGGATCACCAATGCCGCCTATGCCGATACGCTGGTGGTGTACGCCAAGACCGGGACGGGCAGCGGTGGGATCACCACCTTCCTGATCGAGAAGGACATGCCGGGTTTCGCGATCGGGCAGAAGATCGACAAGATGGGGATGCGCGGGTCGCCAACGGCGGAACTGGTGTTCACCGATTGCGAGGTTCCGGAAGAAAACGTCATGGGGCCGGTCAATGGCGGCGTCGGCGTGCTGATGTCCGGCCTCGATTATGAGCGCACCGTGCTCGCCGGGATCCAGCTTGGCATCATGCAGGCGTGCCTCGATGTCGTCGTCCCCTACGTCCGCGAGCGCCAGCAATTCGGCAAGCCGATCGGCGCGTTCCAGCTGATGCAGGGCAAGATCGCCGACATGTACGTCGCGCTCAATTCGGCGCGCGCGTACGTCTATGCGGTGGCGCGGAGCTGCGACGCGGGCAAGACGACGCGCTTCGATGCCGCAGGCGCGATTCTGCTCGCGAGCGAGAATGCCGTGCGCGTGGCGAACGAAGCGGTGCAGGCGCTGGGCGGGGCGGGCTATACCAAGGATTGGCCGGTCGAGCGGTTCTATCGCGACGCCAAGCTGCTCGATATCGGCGCGGGGACCAACGAGATCCGCCGGATGCTGATCGGGCGCGAGTTGATCGGGGCGAGCGACAAGGTGGCGCAGTGATGGGCGCCGCTCAAAGCCCCTCTCCCATTGGGAGAGGGAGGGGCCCGCTCGGCGCAGCCGAGTGGGAGGGTGAGGGCGACCGCGTCCCACCTCGGTCACCCTCACCCTTCCGCGGCTTCGCCGCTCCCTCCCTCTTCCAAAGGGAGAGGGAATTTTGACCGCCCCCATCCTCACCACCGCGCTCTCCCCCGACAGCGAGACCTTCCGCGCCAACGCCGCGCACAACCGCGCGCTGGTCGAGCGGCTGCGCGGCGATGTCGCGCAGGCCGCGCTTGGCGGGAACGAGAAGAGCCGCGAACGCCACACCGCGCGCGGCAAACTCCTTCCACGCGAGCGCGTCGAGCGGCTGCTCGACCCCGGCTCGCCCTTCCTCGAGATCGGCCAACTCGTCGCCAACGGGCTGTATGACGATGCGGTCCCCGGCGCGGGCGTGATCACCGGGATCGGGCGCGTCTCGGGTCGCCA
>NZ_JBBATX010000195.1:0-1783 GCF_040398505.1 Sphingomonas sp.
CATCGGAACACGCCAATGGGCACATGGGTCATGATCACCGCGACTTGGTATAAGCTCGCTCTCAAGAGTAGGCTTAAGACCGGACCATCACCCCACGGGCAAGGCGGCCGCTATCGGAGGCGTACGCATCAGCGCGCGCCTTCGGTTTTTCACCGTAGCGGCGGCGAGTGCGGCGATGTCACGGGCGAGCCTGAAGGCGCGATCAAACCAGAACTGGACCCGCATCCCGATCCAATCGCTGCCATTCTCGGCGACGAAGCGCGCCTTGCGATCGAGATGAGCAAGGCACGTCTGGTGACGCTGGCCATGCCCTTGCTGGGCAGAGTAGCGATCCGATATCCATACGTCGGGTGTATGTCCGGCCATCGTGTCGTGCACAACCTGAGCGGCGCGGCTGAACGCGGCGGTATGGACGACGGCCTTGCTCGAACAAAACACCCACTGATACGCATTGCATCCCTCGATCCGCATGCCCGTCTCGTCACAGGCGACAACTTCGGCGCCGCGCAAGGCCGCCAGGGCATCGTCGCGTCCCGCGGCAAAGACCGGTGCGGTGCGTTTGAACATGTTCATCAGCGCGCCCTGGCTGAGTTGCAGGCCGAACAGATCGGCAAGCGCGGCTTGCGGCCGTTCATAGGAAAATAGCTGGTTCGATTTGAGATAAAGCGCCAGCGCGTGGATCCTGTGCCCGAACGGCGTGCCTTGCGCTGCCGCCGGCAAGGGCGCCGCCGACGTCTTGCCGCAGTTGGTACAACGGCATTTCAGCCGCCGGTGCCGTCTGACCAGAGGCTTGATCTCGGGCAGGTCGATCTCGTCATACTCCCCGATCACCGCGCAGGACGCATCCTCGGCAAACGCCAGACCGCAGTGGTCACAATGCGCCGGGGCGATGGTCTTCGCGAGCATCGGGCACTTCAGCCAGTACGCGGGCGTACCCCTTATGACCGAGCTTGGCGCCGCCGGGCCGCGAACTTTCCCGCTTTGCCTTCCTGTCCGTCGATGGTGGCTTCGAAGAGGTGCGCGACGTCTTGTCCGGGCGCTGCATCCCAAGAACCAGATCGATCAACTCAGGCTTCGTAAGCCCCTCGAGTTCCTCACGTTTCATGAACAAGATGAATCACGGACTGCCCGGTTTGACAAGGGAGTGGGTAATTACGAGTACGGTCACCATGAGGAATTCATCTTGCCGAAACGATCGGATTAAGCAATAGACGTCGTAATATAACGGGAGAATCAGGGTGGCAGACGTTTTCGGCACGAGCAATGACGAAACCCTCGTTGGTTCAGTATTTGCTGACACGATGTATGGTTACGGCGGAAACGACACACTGAGTGGTCTGGCTGGCGATGATAGCATTTTTGGCGGCGACGGTAACGACGTTCTTTACGGTGGCGATCTTAACGACACGATTTCTCAGGCGGGTAGCGGCAACGACACCCTTGACGGCGGTGCTGGCAATGACACGCTGTACGGCGGCGACGGCAACGATGTGCTGTTAGGCGGCACTGGCGATGACTACCTCGACGGCGGTACGGGCAACGACAGCCTCGACGGCGGCGACGGCAACGACACGCTGTACGGCGGCGACGGCAACGACACGCTCTTGGGCGGCGCTGGCAATGACTATCTTGAAGGCGGTGCGGGCAACAACCTTCTCGACGGCGGTGCCGGTAACGACACGCTGTACGGCGGCGACGGCAACGACACGCTCTTGGGCGGCGCTGGCAATGACTATCTTGAAGGCGGTGCGGGCAACAACCTTCTCGACGGCGGTGCCGGTAA
>NZ_JBBATX010000196.1:0-1733 GCF_040398505.1 Sphingomonas sp.
AGGTCGGATCAGCAGCGCCGATGCCGCGCGCGTGCGGATCGCGATCGCCTCCAGCCTCGTCACGCTGCCGCCGCGCGTCGAGACGGTGATCGTCGTGCGCCACACCGCGCAGCCCGACATCATCTGGCGCGAGGAGCGCGACCGCTGGAGCCACGAGCTGACCGATGCGGCGCTCGAAACGCTGCTGGCGAAGGCGCGCGCGGCGGGCTTTTCGGTCACCACGCAGGCCGACTTGCTCGCGCTGCCCGATCAGGATTTCGTGCGCGCGATCTGGGCCTCGTCCAAGCCGCTGCCGGTCGATGCCGAGTATCCGATGTTCTTCATCTACACCTCGGGCTCGACCGGTAAGCCCAAGGGGATCGTCCATGCACACGGCTATGCCGCCGGGCTGGCCGAAACGATGGCGGTGGCGTTCGATGCGCAGCCCGGCGACACACTGTTCGTCGTCGCCGATCCCGGCTGGATTACCGGGCAAAGCTATCTCATTTGCGCGCCGCTGATGACGCGGGTGACGAGCGTCGTGTCCGAAGGATCGCCGGTCTTCCCGCACGCCGGGCGCTTCGCCTCGATGATCGAGCGGCACAAGGTCACCATCTTCAAGGCGGGCGTTACCTTCCTCAAATCGGTGATGTCGGACCCGTCGAACCTCGCCGAGCTTAAACGCTACGACATGGGCGCGTTGCGCGTCGCGACCTTCTGCGCCGAGCCGACCTCGCCCTCGGTGCAGGCATTCGGGATGCAGCATGTCGTGCCGCACTATATCAACAGCTATTGGGCGACCGAGCATGGCGGCATCGCCTGGACGCATTTCTACGGCAATCGCGATTTTCCGCTAAGGCCCGACGCGCACGCCTATCCGCTGCCGTGGATCGTCGGCGATGTCTGGGTTGAGGATGCCGATGCGGTGACCGATGCCACGCCGTTCGTGCGCGATGGCGGCGATGGCGTGCCGTGGCGCCAGGCCGCGATGGGCGAGAAAGGCGAGATCGTTATCGCCGCGCCTTACCCCTATCTCGCCCGCACGATCTGGGGCGATGTCGACCATTTCCGCGTCGAGAATGGCAGCGTGGCGAGCAATTGGCGCGGTGACGCCGACCGCTGGATCGACGGCTATTGGAAGCGCTGGCGCGGCACCTGGGCCTATACGCAGGGCGATTTCGCGATCGCGCATGACGATGGCTCCTTCTCGCTCCACGGGCGCAGCGACGACGTCATCAATGTCTCGGGTCACCGCATGGGGACCGAGGAGATCGAGGGCGCGGTGCTGCGCGACAAGGCGCTCGATCCGGATTCGCCTGTCGGCAACGTGCTGGTAATCGGCGCGCCGCACCGCGAGAAAGGGCTGACGCCGCTTGCCTTCATCGTGCCCGTGGCAGGGCGCAAGCTGACGCTCGACGACAAGCGCCGCTTGTTCGAACTGGTGCGCAGCGAGAAAGGCGCGGTCGCGGTGCCGGCCGATTTCATCGAAGTCTCGCAATTCCCCGAAACCCGCAGCGGCAAATATATGCGTCGCATGGTCCGCGCTTTGGTCGAGGGCGGCGATGTCGGCGACGTGACGACGCTGCGCAATCCCGAAGCGCTGACCGAGCTCAAGACCGCGATCGACGATTGGCAGCACAAGCAGCGCTTGAGCGAGGAGCAGTCGCTGTTCGAGCGCAACCGCTATTTCCTCGTTCAATATAACAGTGTCGCCCCGGGCAAGCGCGTCGCGACCGTCACCGTTACCAATCCGC
>NZ_JBBATX010000197.1:0-1697 GCF_040398505.1 Sphingomonas sp.
GCGGATGCTTCCGGCATTGCCCGCGCGCCCGTGATCCGGTCCATTACGTACTGAAAATTTCTCCCTTGAAGGGCGAAAACGGCTCCCCTATATTAGAGACACGCGGTTCGTGTTCCCCCCTTTCGCGGGCCGCTGGCATCCTTTTAGGGTGCCTCCTCCCTGAACCTTGGCCACCGCGTGCTTTGCACGCGGTGGTTTTTTTTGGGTTACTCGGCGGCGACCGCAAGCGTGGCGGTCGCCTCATCGGCGAGCGCATCGATCATGCCGCGGAGCAGCGCTGCGGTCGCGGCAAGGCCGTCGCCGGGGCCGTCCCCAACGGGATCCAGATAGAGGCTGCGGTCGAACTCGATCTGCACCGCATGTACGCCGCTCGCTGGCTGCGCATGGGTGTCGAGGATGTGGCCGCCGGCATAGGGCGTGTTGAGCGCGACGGTATATCCCGCGGCCGCCACGACGGCTTCGATCGCCGCGACGAAACGCCCGTTCGCGCTGCGCCCGAAACGGTCGCCGATGACGACGCGCGGCTTGCCCGGCCCGAGCGACGGCATCGAATGCAGATCGAGCAACACCGCCGCCCCGAACCGCGCCTGCGCCGCCGCCAATTCCGCCGCCAGCGCCGCATGATAGGGCCGGTGGTCCTCACGGATGCGCGCCGCGACATCATAGGCGTCGAGCCGCCGCCGCCACAATTCGCCCGCGCCCGCCACGCGCCGCGGCACCAGCCCGAGCCCGCCGCGCACCTTGGCCGAGGTCTGCGGCGGCGCAGTCCATACGGCGCCCTCATCGATCGCGGGGTCGCGCTCAAGCTCGGAGCGGTTGAGATCGATCCAGGCGCGCGCGCGCCGCTGGATCAGCATCGTTTCGCAACCGCGGGCGGCCAGCGCCACCGCATCGATGTGGCGGTCCTCCAAAATGGTGACCGCCGCCATCGGGACGCGCAGCGCAGCACGCAACGCCATGGGGTATTCCCGCCCGGCATGCGGTACCGAAAGAATCACCGGACTGGCCGGAACAATGTCTCCGGAACGGTCGAAAGAAGGGGACGAAGCGTGCATGATCTGTACATGCTATCACACGTCGCGCAATGACCCGGCGAGAAAATCTTAAGGGCTTTGCGCTTACAGGCTGAAGATCGGCACACGCCGCGGGGCAGGGTTGGGACATGATACGGATTTTGCTTGCCGAGGATGACCGCGTGATGCGCGAATACCTCACCCGCGCGCTGGAACGATCGGGCTATGCGGTGTCGGCGGTGGACCGCGGCACGGCCGCGATCCCGCTGCTCGAAACCGAGCATTTCGACTTGCTGCTGACCGATATCGTGATGCCCGAGATGGACGGCATCGAACTCGCGCAGAAAGCGAGCGAGATGGTGCCCGAACTGCGCGTCATGTTCATCACCGGCTTCGCCGCCGTCACGCTCAAGGCAGGCAAGACGATGCCGCAAGCGCGCGTCTTGTCCAAGCCGTTCCACCTGCGCGATCTCGTGCTCGAGGTCGATCGCATGTTTGAACGGGAGCGGATAAGCGACAATATCTGAACCCGCACGTGCGGCAGCGCTTGCGTGGCGGCAAGGCCTTCGTTAAAGGCCGCCCCTCGCCCTGAACCGTAACGGCGACGTGGGCGTGTAGCTCAGTGGTAGAGCACTGTGTTGACATCGCAGGGGTCGCAAGTTCAATCCTTGCCACGCCCACCAT
>NZ_JBBATX010000198.1:0-1650 GCF_040398505.1 Sphingomonas sp.
TCACCTCGAAAACGGGTCGGCCTAGCACCACGCGAACCGTCACGCTTTCAGCGTCGCCACCAGCGCTGCTCAGCACCGTGCTGACGTCGGCAAGAGGAACGCTCTGCGGGATTGCAGCGACGGTCTTGCGATCGACAAGGTGGTCGCCGCGCACCTTGTCGATCGAAAGAAAGCTCATCAGCGCGCCGCTGGCAAACCACAGGATCAGCTGGAAGCCGATGACGAGCGCCAGCCACTTGTGAAGGCGGCTGGCAATCACGTGAATCCGTTGGCGACGTAGTTTCAGCCGAACATCCTTACTATTGGGCGGGCTTGCCGTGGCTGCTGAGCCAGCCCTGAAGCTCGCCAATGTCCTTTTCCTGCATGTCGATGGTCATCTGCGCCATCCGCTTGGTATCGGCGTCGGATGCCTGAGCAAGCGCCACGCGCGACATGGCAATCGCGCCACGATGATGTTCGATCATCTTACGCGTCCATTTTTCCGAAGCGTCGCCGGCCTTGGCCATCATCATCTTCATGTGCATGTCCATCTCCGACTTGGCGTATGGATTCGACGGGTCATTCATCATCATGGAATGATCCATGCCTGCCATGCCTGCCATGCCCGACATAGCGGGCTTCGCTGGCTTAGCATGCTTGTGCTCGTGTGCGAGCGCCGGGGTCGCCAGTGCCAACGCCGCAATCGCGGCCATCGTAAGATTGAGTTTCATTGGTCATTCCTTCGTCGGATGGCCCCCGCCTGTCGTAACCTGTCGCAGCGCCGGATGGGGCCAGGCTGCAACGCAGTAATATCAAAACCAGATACGGATCCCCGCCACCAGGCCCGCGCTGGTGGCGTCCTCGCGATCGGCGCGGGCGTAACGACCGGTCTGTCCGACTTTTCGCGCCCACGACACGCCGACATAGGGCGCGAACTGGCGCTTGATCTCGTAGCGAAGCCGCAAGCCGACCTCGGCTGTGGACAGCCCCGCGCCGATCCGGCTCGATGGCACATCCTGCGCGGCAAAATTCAGCTCGACGCGCGGTTGCAAGATCAACCGCTGGGTGAGGCGCTGGTCATAATAGCCTCCGAGACGACCGAGAACGTCACCTTTGTCCGACAGGAACAGCGCGCCCTCGACCTCGAACCAATAAGGTGCGAGACCCTCGAAACCGACGGTTGCATAGGTCCGCCGTGCGCCGCGCCCGAAATCCTGGCGGATGCCGACCTGTGCGTTGAAATAGGGATCGATGGCGCGGCTGTAGAGCGCTTGCACTTCGGCTTCGTCGACGCCTTCTCCGAACCGGCCTTCGCCTTCCGTTTTGATCGTCAGGCGGTTGATGTCGCCACCATACCAGCCCTCGCCGTCCCATCGGAAGCCGTCCTGCCCACGACGGGGCTGATACTCAGCGAGGTTGAACATCACGAAACCGAAGGTCTGCGCACCGCTCTCGTTCATCATTTGCCGATGCGACCGTTCGATCTCGGCAGCGGGGAAAATGCGCGTCGCATAATGATCCGAAGGCGGCGCTGGAGCCGGTGCGTTGCCGGCGGGAAGGTCTGTGCCGCTCTTTGCCATGTCGGGCATCGCGCCCTGGCCGGTCGCCACGCCATCCATCGGCGGCGATGTGCTCGACTTATCAGCCGACATGTCCATCCCCGGCATGGTC
>NZ_JBBATX010000199.1:0-1599 GCF_040398505.1 Sphingomonas sp.
CGACCGCGACTTGCTCGGCGATTTCGGTATTCCGGCGTTCTGCCACGAGGCGATCCGCAAGACGTGGGACGGGGAGCCGGCGGCGCTCAATTTCGGGCGTTTCGACTTGGGTTATGATGGCGCTGGACCGCCGAAATTGTTCGAATTCAACTGCGACACGCCGACCAGCCTGGTCGAGGCGGCGGTCATCCAGTGGGACTGGAAGGAAGCGGTCTTCCCGTCCAACGACCAATATAACAGCCTGCACGACAAGCTCGTCGCCAAATGGCGTGCGATCGCGCCGCCACCGGGAGCAAGCGCGCTTTATCTCGCGCATGTCGCCGATACCGCGGGAGAGGATGTGGTCACCACGGCCTATCTCGCCGATACCGCGCGCGCGGCGGGGATCGACACGCGGCTGATCGAGATGAAGGATCTGGGGTGGGACAGTGCCGGGCGGCGCTTCGTCGATCTCGACAATATGGCCGTAGACGCGATCTTCCATCTCTATCCGTGGGAATGGCTGGTCAACGAGCCGTTCGGCAAGGACCTGATCGAGAGCCTCAACACGACGCTGTGGATCGAGCCGATCTGGAAGATGCTGTGGAGCAACAAGGCGATTCTGGCGGTGCTGTGGGAGCTGTTTCCGGGGCATCCCAATTTGCTTGAGGCGCGCCGGACGCCGCTTGCCGCGGATCACGTCCGCAAGCCGTTCTTGGCGCGCGAGGGTGCCAATGTGACGATCTTCAAGGGCGGCGCGAGCGTGGCCGAGACCGCGGGCGAGTATGGCGCGGAGGGCTTCGTCTATCAGGCGCTGTTCGATTTGCCCGGCAGCGGCGATCGCCGCCCGGTGCTCGGCGCGTGGATCGTCGATGGCGAACCGGCGGGGATGGGGATTCGCGAGGACGGGCCGATCACCGGCAACACCGCGCGCTTCGTGCCGCACATCATCGAGGGGTAAGCATGGCGACGCACGATTTCACCGCGCGGATCGCCTGGACCGGCAATCACGGCGCGGGGACGCGGACCTATCGCGGCTATGACCGGACGTGGGAGATCGCGACGCCGGGCAAGCCTGTGGTGCAATGTTCGAACGATCCGCTGCTTGGCGGCGATCCGGGGCTGCCCAATCCGGAGGATCTGCTGCTCGCCAGCCTCTCGGGCTGTCACATGCTGTGGTATCTGCATCTGGCGAGCGCGGCGGGGATCGTCGTGACGGCCTATGCCGACAATCCGCTGGGCGTGGGGGAGAGCGCACCCGACGGGACCGGACGCTTCGTGCGCGCGGTGCTGCGGCCGACGATTACCGTGGTGGCGGGGAGCGATTTGGCGGCGGCCGATGCGATCCACGCGCGGATCCATGCGCATTGCTTTATCGCACGCTCGGTGAATTTTCCGGTGGAGTATGCGGCGACGTATCTGGAGGGGTGATGCCTCTAAACCCACCCTCTGTCATCCCCGCGAAAGCGGGGATCCATCTCCAGCGGCAAGAGATGGGTCCCCGCTTTCGCGGGGATGACAGAAGGTGGAAATCACAGAGGTTAGAAAACCGGGTTTACCCGATTGCTTCCATCACCGCCGCGCGCAGCTCGGGGATCCCGAGGCCGGTCTCGCTCGACG
>NZ_JBBATX010000200.1:0-1592 GCF_040398505.1 Sphingomonas sp.
TTCGCGCATCGTCCGGGTCGACCTGCTGCCCAACGTGCCCAAGTTCAAGGAAGACAAGTTCAGCGACTTGTTCAAGCCCGGCAAGCAACCCGGCACGACTCCCGATACGCCCGGCGAGCCCGCCGCCACGCCTCCGCCGCCAGCGCCCAAACCGCTTCCCGCCGCCGCGAAGAAGGGCGCAGCCGCAATCCCCGCTGCACCGAAGGTCCCGCCCGTCACGATCGTGTGGGCCGGCCTGCGCAATCGCGCGACGATCCTCCCGCTCGGCCTCAACGCCGATACGCCGGTCATTAGTGGCGACGGTAAGACGCTCGTCTTCCGCGCGCAGGAAAAGGGCCGCGCCAACCTCTACAGCTACACGCTCGACGAACTCGCCGACGAACCACCGGTTGCGCAGCAACTCACGCAAAGCGAGCGGCCCAAGGGTGATTTCGCGCTGACCGGCGACGGCAAGACGCTTTACTATCTTGACGGCGGTCGCATCGTCTCGACCCCGCTCGACAGCCCCAAGCCCAAGCCAATCGCCGTCGCCGCCGAAATGGACGTGGATTTCGCGTCCGAAAAGCAGATCGTGTTCGACGAAGCGTGGAGCGTGCTCAACCGCAAATTCTTCGATGCCGCGTTCAACGGCCAGGACTGGAAGGCGCTGCGCGCGCGATACCAGCCGTTGGTCTCCGGCGCGCGCACGCCCGACGAGCTGCGCCGCATCATTGGGCTGATGATCGGCGAATTGAACGCCTCGCACAGCGGGATCAACCGCCCGTTCGCAGGCCCGGGCGCACTCCCGACCAACCGCGTCGGCGATCTCGGGCTGCGTTTCGATCGTGCCGCGTATGAAGCCGGCCGCGGGTTGGTGGTGCGCGAGATCGTCACACTCGGCCCGGCCTCGATCGAAAAGATCGTGCCGGGCGATCGCATCGTCAGCGTCGGCGGCGTGTCCGTCGGCGCAAAGGGTAATCTCGACGCCTTGCTCGAAAACACCGTCGGCCGCCGGGTGCGGATCGGGGTTGAGGGCGCAAGCGGACCCCGCACCGTCACCGTGCGCCCGGTGTCGGTCGGCACTGCGGCGGGGCTGGCGTACCGGCAATGGGTCGAGGATCGCCGCGCGCTGGTCGATCGGCTGTCGGGCGGCAAGCTCGGCTATGTCCACATCGCCGACATGTCGTCCGAGACGCTCGATCAATTGTATCTCGATCTCGATGCCGAAAATCAGGGCAAGCAGGGCGTTGTCGTCGATATCCGCAACAATAATGGCGGCTTCGTCAACGGCTATGCGATCGACGTGTTCGCGCGCAAAAACTATCTGACGATGACCCCGCGCGACCTGTTCCCGATCCCCGGACGGCAGGCGCTCGGGCAGCGCGCGCTCGGCAAGCCGACCGTGCTCGTCACCAACGAATCTTCGCTCTCCGATGCCGAGGATTTCACCGAGGGTTATCGCGCGCTCGGTTTGGGGAAAGTGGTGGGGCAGCCGACGGCGGGCTGGATCATCTTTACCGGGGCCGAACCCTTGATCGACGGCTCGTCGGTACGCACGCCGAGCACGCGGATTCAGGACGGGCGCGGGCAGGACATGGAAATGCACCCGCGCC
>NZ_JBBATX010000201.1:0-1543 GCF_040398505.1 Sphingomonas sp.
TTTGCAGCGAGGCGCGAAAACCAGTGACGACGATATCCTTGTCCGCCGCGTCGGCTGCGGGTGCATCGGTCGCCGGCGCGGTCTGCGCGTGTGCGGCGGTGGTGCCGAGGAGCAGCAGCGCCGCGCCCAGCGCGCTCATGCTCGTGCCCAATGACAAGGTGGTGCGGTAGTGCGTCGCCTCACGGCGCATCGATGCGATCATGCTCTCTCTCCCCTTGGGCTCCACGGCGTCTGCTGCGCGTTGAACCTTTCGTCAGCGTGATTGCGCTTGGGCGATTGCAAAGCCAAGATAACGACATACGTATTCAATACGGACGCAAGACTAGCCGGCCAGAGGCCTTCCTTAACTGCGGGGCAGCGCGTACACCGTGCAAGGCGACCGGAAATCCGGCGCGGATCAGGCTGAGGAGCCGCTTGCGCAAATGGCGCTCAACGACAAACCGACGTCTTTCGATATTGCAGCGCTGGCCGGCGTTTCGCAGCCGACCGTGTCGCGCGCATTGCGCGGCGATTCGACGGTGAGCGCGGCGACGCGGCTGCGGATCGAAGCGATCGCGCGCCAGCTTAATTATAAGGTCGACAAGAATGCGTCGAACTTGCGGCGCGGCAGTTCGAACACGCTCGCCTTGCTATTTTTCGAAGATCCGACGCCCGACGATTCGCTGATCAACCCGTTCTTCCTGGCGATGCTCGGGTCGATCACGCGGACCTGTGCGTTGCGTGGCTATGATTTGCTGATTTCGTTTCAGCAGCTCTCGAACGACTGGCACGTCGATTATGAGGATAGTCGCAAGGCCGATGGGATCATCCTGCTCGGCTATGGCGATTATGAGCAATATCGCGCGCGGCTCGATTTGCTCGCGGCGCAAAACACGCATTTCGTGCGCTGGGGCTCGGTGCGCTCGAACCACGCCGCCGATGCGACGGTCGGCTGCGACAATGTCCGCGGCGGGCGCGACGCCGGACGCCATCTGATCGCGCAAGGCTGCCGCCGGATCGCGTTTCTGGGCGAGGCGTCGAGCCATTATCCCGAATTCGAGGATCGCTATCGCGGCCTGGGCGAAGCGATCGACGAGGCGGGGATGCTGTTCGATCCTGCGTTGCAAGTCGATGCGATCACCACCGAAGCCTCGGGTTATGCCGCCGCCGTAACGCTGCTGGCGCGCGCGCGCGATTTCGATGCGATCTTCGCCGCGAGCGATCTGATCGCGATCGGCGCGATGCGCGCGCTCGCCGAGGCGGGGCGTCGCGTTCCCGACGATGTGAAGATCATCGGCTTTGACGATTTGCCCGCCGCCACGCTCGCGCATCCGCCGCTCACCACGGTCGCGCAGGATTATCGCCGCGCCGGCGAATTCCTCGTCGACACGCTGCTCGCGCGGATCCGCGGCGAGGTGACCGCTACCGCGATCCTGCCGCCGCGCCTGGTCGTGCGCGCGTCGAGCGGCATACGTATTCATGGCGACTGACCCGCCGTTCCCCGCCACCACTGCGCACAGACGCGACAGAACAAAAGCGCAGGGGATGGATCAGTGAACGAACG
>NZ_JBBATX010000202.1:0-1530 GCF_040398505.1 Sphingomonas sp.
AGTGGAGGCTCTCCGACAATACCAGCACTGTGTTGCGGCTGCCGTGATGCAGGCCGTTTTCGACGCGTCGATTGTAGAGGAGGGCGGCAAGCCCACCGCCTATGTCGTCAGCACCGAAGTTACCGCCGCGCTGAGCAATGTCATGGCGTCGATTCTGGAAGGCGCGCCACGATGACGGACGGTCGGCGCACCGTTGCCGCGCGAAACATCTCCCGCCGTCGCGCTCGCGTTCTGGCACGCGATTTTCGAGGATGGCTGCGGGCGAGCGCAGCATCGTTTATCGTATTGGCAATCGGCATCGGTGCCGCGGCTGGCCTGCCCAGCGTCATTCTCGGTGCGCTCGCGCACACCCTGCAACATCTGCTGTTCGCGCTGCCCCCGAACACGCGGTTGAGCGGCGTCACCGAACTAGCGCTGGCGAACCTGATCGTGCTGCCACTGGGCGGCCTGATCTTCACAGCATTTGGCTATGCGACCCGCGCCCGCAAACGTCATCTCGTCGATGCGGTCGAAGCGAACGCGCTTCATGGCGGGCGGATGTCGCTGCCGGATAGCCTGGTCATCTCGGGCCAGACGATCCTCTCGAACGGCTTTGGAGCATCGGTCGGCCTCGAAGCCGCCTACGCGCAGATGGGCGGGGCCGTGGCATCGGTGCTGGGGGGCTGGCTGAAGCTCCGTCGTGCCGACCAACGCACGCTGGTCGGTGCTGCCACGGGTGCGGCCATCGCCGCTGCGTTCGGTGCTCCCTTGGCCGGAGCATTCTACGCCTTCGAGATCGTCATCGGAACCTACACGCCTTCGGCGATAGCCCCTGTCGCCGCTGCGGCGCTGGCGGGTGCGCTCGTCGCTCAAACTTTTGGGCAGCAACCCTATCTGATCGACGCCGCATCCAACGCCTCGGTCGAAACGCACCATTACCTGATCTATGCCGGACTGGGCGCGGTCTGCGCGCTGCTGGGCATTGCCCTGATGCGCGCCGTTGCGTCGGTCGAGAGCGCATCTCGGCGAACCGGGATGCCGGAATGGTCGCGCCCTGCGATCTGGGGCCTGTTGCTGATTCCGATCGCGATGGTGTCGCCGCAGGTCCTGTCGGCCGGACACGACGCGCTTCATGCCGATCTGGCGCTCGGTGCCTCGCTTGGGTTCATCCTGCTCGTGCTGCTTGCCAAGAGCACTGCGTCGATCGTGTCGCTCGGGTTCGGATTGAGAGGGGGGTTATTCTTTGCGTCGCTATTTCTCGGCACGCTCATCGGGCATCTGTTCGCCGACACCTCGGCGCTACTGGTCGGCCATCCCGTGATCGACACCCACAATGCCGCGCTGGTCGGCATGGCCGCGTTCGCGGTCGCTGTCGTGGGAGGACCGATGACGATGGCGATGCTGGTCCTGCAAGCGACGCATGACTTCTCGCTCACGGGAGCGGTGATCGCCGCCTCGCTCGTGTCCTCCACGATCGTGCGCGAGCTGTTCGGATATTCCTTCTCAACGTGGCGGCTTCACCTCCGCGGCGAGACGATCAAAAGCGCGCGC
>NZ_JBBATX010000203.1:0-1423 GCF_040398505.1 Sphingomonas sp.
TGGGGGGTCTATCGGTTGAGCGGCGCGAACCCCCACCCGTTACCAAAGCCGGAGATGCCCAATGGCCGACCTTTCCACCGCGCACGTCCTGATTCTTGCCACCGACGGATTCGAGCAGGCCGAACTGTTCGAACCGCGCCAAGCCTTGCTCGATGCCGGCGTCAAGGTGACGCTTGCCTCGATCAAGACCGATCCGATCCAGGGTATGCAGCACGACGTGAAGGGCGAAACGATCACGCCCGACCTGCTGCTAGAAGACGTCGAGACCGAGGATTATACCGCGCTGCTCCTCCCCGGTGGCGTGGCCAACCCCGATACGTTGCGGATGAACGATCGCGCGATCGAGATCATCGAGGAATTCGTCGATGACGATAAGCTGGTCGCGGCGATTTGCCACGCGCCGTGGTTGCTGATCGAGGCCGATGTGGTCGAGGGCAAGCGTATGACGAGCTGGCCGTCGCTGCGCACCGATCTCGCCAATGCCGGGGCCGACGTGGTCGACGAGGAAGTCGTCCGCGACGGCCAGTTCATCACCAGCCGTAACCCAGACGATATCCCCGCCTTCAACGCGGCGATCCTGGCGGCGCTTCAGGAAGAACTGGCGGAAGTCTGAGCTACTTCTTGAAGGGATTGCCGAACTTGGCATCGGCGGCAAGGCCCGTGTCGGTCAGCGTTTGCAGGAATGCGACCAACGCGGCCTTGTCGGCGGCGGAGAGGTTGAGGCGTTGCGGCGCGCCGCCTTGCTTCAGCCGATTGTCGAGCGCTGGGCCGTTCTGCACGCCGCTGTTATAATGCTCGACAACGTCGGCGAGCGTCGCGAGCCGGCCGTCATGCATATATTGACCGACGATCGCGACGCTTTTCAGCGAGGGTGATTTGAAGATGATCGTCTCGCCCGCGTCGAGCCCGTTGCTCTGCGAATTGGGGGCGAGCGCATAGGTCGGGGGCACGTGGCACGCCGCGCAGCCCGCGCCGCCGGCGCCCGGCCCGGTCATGAACAGCGTCTTGCCGCGATTTTCCTGCGCGGTGAAATTGGGCAAGTCTGTGTTCAAGTTGCGGTTCGGCGCGGTCGCGCTGAACACCGTGGCATAGCCAGTGTCCCATTTGCTGCCGGTCGAGACCATCGCGCGTTCGAACTGCGCGAGCGCTTGCTGGATTCGGGCCTCGGTAATGGCCGATGTACCGAAGGCGAAGGTGAAGAGATCGGGATAATAGGTCGTCGCGTTCATCTTTGTGATCAGCGCGGGAATGCCGCCGGCCGCGCTGTCCCAGCCCATTTCGATTGCATTCTGGATCGGCTGACTCGCTTGCGCCTCGACGCTTGCGGCGCGCTTGTCCCAGAACATATTGCCCGGCCGGTAATAGCGGATGTTACCGAGCCGCATCGCATGCGCGTTGGTGAACGCTGCGCCCGAGACGCCGG
>NZ_JBBATX010000204.1:0-1357 GCF_040398505.1 Sphingomonas sp.
GGGGCGATGGCCGGCTACCAAAAGGCCCGCCGCTCCAATCCGGAGCGGCGGGCCTTTTCGGTAATGGTGGGCGCGGCTGGGATTGAACCAGCGACCCCACCCGTGTGAAGGGTGTGCTCTACCACTGAGCTACGCGCCCGCTGCCGGGCTTTGCTGCCGGACGAACGGTCAGGGCGGGCTTGCGCACCGTCCGATGCGTCTGCCCTTAAAGTGATGGACCGGGGCTTGTCCAGCCCAAGGGTGCCGACAAAGCCGCTTATCGCCGCAGCAAGCGCCCGAGCGTTTCGTCGAGCGCCGAGAGGAAGCGCGAACGGTCGGTCTTGGCAAAGGGTGGCGGTCCGCCGATCGCATCACCGCCCGCGCGCAGATCGGCCATGATCGCGCGCACCGCAATCGCATTGCCGATCGATGCGGCGGTGAAGGGCTTGCCATTGGGGGCAAGCACCTGCGCGCCCGCCTTGAGACAGCGATCCGCCAGCAGGATGTCGCCCGTCACCACCACGCTCGCCGTATCGGCGCGCTCGGCGATCCAGTCATCGGCTTCGTCAAACCCCGCCCCGACGACGATCCGCGCCAGCAACGGGTGGATCGGAATGCGGATCGGGCTGTTGCTGACGATCGTCACGGCGACTTCGCGCCGCAGTGCAACCTTGTAGATCTCATCCTTGACCGGGCAGGCATCGGCATCGACGTAAATGTGGAGCGGCATTGGCCGACGCTAGAGCAAAAGCGCGGATCGCGCGAGCCGCTCGCTGTGCGCGAAGGCTGTTCTTCTTGGCGGGGCTGCGCCAAGAACCGTCCTTCGACAAGCTCGGGAAGGACGCGACGCACCATGCCGCTTTATGAAATCGACGGGAAGCGCCCGACGCTCGGCGCCAATGCCTGGGTCGCGCCCAGCGCCGATCTGATCGGCGATGTCCAGCTTGGCGACGATGTCGGCATCTGGTTCGGCGCGGTGATTCGCGGCGACAATACCCCGATGATCGTGGGCGACCGCAGCAACATCCAGGAAGGCGCGATGTGCCATTCCGATCATGGCGCGCCGCTGACGATCGGGACCGATTGCACGATCGGCCATCACGCGATCCTGCACGGCTGCACGATCGGCGATCGCGTGCTGATCGGCATGGGGGCGATCGTGCTCAACCACGCGACGATCGCCGACGGCTGCATCGTCGGCGCGGGCGCGTTGGTGACCGAGGGCAAGGCCTTCCCGCCGAACAGCCTGATTATCGGCTCGCCCGCGCGGGCGGTGCGCACGCTGGATGCGACTGCGCAGGCAATGCTGCAAGCATCGGCCGATCATTATGTTGCCAATGCCCGCAGCTATGCGACCGGGTTGAAGCGAGTCGATTAA
>NZ_JBBATX010000205.1:0-1321 GCF_040398505.1 Sphingomonas sp.
AATTCCGGGGGGAATCCGCATGATGTTCGGCCTGTCGCTCCACGCCTTCACCTTGCTCCACACCGCGATCAGTCTGGTCGGTATCGCCGCGGGGGTCGTCTTCTTCGCCGCGCTCACCACCGGGCGCTGGCGTCCCACCGCCAACCTGATCTTTCTGATCTTCACGATCCTGACCAGCGTGACCGGTTTCCTCTTCCCGCCCAAGCCGATCGGCCCGCCCTTCATCTTCGGCGTGGTGTCGCTGCTGCTGCTCGCGGTCGCGCTCGCCGCGCTGTACGGCGGCAAGCTCCAGGGCTGGTCACGCCCGACCTATCTCGTCACCGCGCTGCTTGCGCAGTGGCTCAACATGGTCGTGCTGGTGGTGCAGAGCTATCAGAAGATCCCGCCGCTCCACGCGCTCGCGCCGACCGGGGGCGAGCCTGCCGTGCTGGTCAGCCAGGCAGTGGTGCTGGCGCTGGTTGGCTACGTCGCGTGGCGCACCCTCTTCGCGCGAACGGCGCTGCGCGGGTAAGCCGCGATCCACCAAATCCTGTCCTACACGCGCGGTTTCTGGTTCACCGTCTCGAATGGAACGCCGCCCCGCGCAATACCGTCATCCGAACCGATCGCACCGCGACACCCCGCCCAGCGCACACCCCCTCGACGTCGTGACTCGTGTGACTTTAGCGGAACCTTCGGCGCTTTCGCTTGCGCACCAAAGCTGGCAGATTGCCCGCGATGCTCCCCTCCCTCCTTATCATCGATGATTTCCTCGCCGATCCGCACGGCGTGCGCCGCACAGCACTCGGCCTCGGCTATGATCCGGCGTTGAAGCAGGGCAACTATCCCGGGCTGCTCTCAAACATTCCCCTAGAGATCAAGGGATTAGACGCGGCCGTCGTGGCGCGGATCGGGGTGCCGGTCACGCCGATGGCGGGGACCAGCCACGACCATTGCCGCCTCACGCTCGCCGGCGACAAGGGCGCGAGCGGGGTGCATATCGATCCGTGCTTCTATTCGGGCATCTTGTATTTGAGCCTGCCCGAACACGTCCGCGGCGGCACCGATTTCTTCCGCCACCGCCCGACCGGGCTCGATCGCGTGCCGACCACCGATCTCGGCTTGCTCGAAAGCGGCTTTGGCGACGTCAACGATTTGGTCGAACGCGTGGTCAATGCCGATACGCTCAAGCCCGCACGCTGGGAAAAGACGATGACGGTGCCGATGCGCTTCAACCGGCTGGTGCTGTTCAGCCCGTGGCTGTTCCACAATGCCGCACCGGGGTTCGGGCGGAGCGGGGCGGACGGGCGGTTGGTAATGCTGTTGTTCTTCGCACAGGGGC
>NZ_JBBATX010000206.1:0-1274 GCF_040398505.1 Sphingomonas sp.
GGCAAAGTCATATGGTCGAAGCAACGCTCTGATTGAAGGAGTGTTCCATGAGTCGTTACTTTTCCGAGGGAACCCGGCAGGAGTTCGTTGATCTGGTCTGTGGTGGTGCGAGCGCGAAAGGCGCCGCTGCGACCTTTGGCGCGTCGTATACGTCAGGAATGAAGTGGTGGCGGCAATCTGGTGGCATGACTGTGGGTATCGGCCTTCCGGGTGGCCTCGTTGACCCGTTTCCTGACGCTGGCGCTACAGGGGTTCGAGGGTTGAGCCTCGCGGAGCGGGGCATGATCCAGTTCGGCCGAAGGCAGGGCCTCAGCTACGCCCAGATCGCCGCCCAGGTCGGCCGGAACAAGTCGATCGTGTGGCGGGAAGTGAAGCGGAACACGTCCCCGGATGGTGTCTATTACGCGTCGGTCGCGCATACCCGGGCGCATCAGGCGAGGCGTCGTCCGAAGGCGTTCACGCTGCGGGACAACGATGCGTTGTGTGCTCAGATCGCGGAGTGGATGGACACGGGATGGAGTCCGAGATTGATCTCGCGAATGTTGGCATCGGTGTTCGCGGGTGATCAGACTATGCAGGTGAGCCACGAGACGATCTATCAGGCGTTGTATGTCCAGACCCGCGGAAGTCTGCGGGCGAATCTGAATCAGAAGCTGAGTTTGAAGCGGAAGAAACGCGTGGGTACGCTCTCGAGCAGGGTCTCGCGGAGCCCGTATAAGGAGGCGTTCACGATCAGTGACCGGCCGGCAGAGATCCAGGACCGGGCGGTCCCTGGGCATTGGGAAGGAGACCTCATCATCGGCACGGAAGGAGGCTCTGCGATCGGGACTTTGGTCGAGCGGAAGACGCGGTTCACGATCCTGTTGCACTTGCCGAATGGGCATTCAGCGGACGAGGTCGCAGACGCGATGATCCGGGAGATGAAGACTTTCCCAGGGGATCTTCTGCAAACGATCACGTGGGATCGGGGCACGGAGTTGGCTCAGTATCGGCGGATCCCGACCGCGCTGAATCTGAAGCTGTATTTCTGTAATCCGCACTCGCCGTGGCAGCGGGGCACGAATGAGAACACGAACCGGTTGTTGCGGTTCTGGTTCGAGAAGGGAACCGACCTGTCGGTCCATACCGCCGATGACCTTCGCCGGGTCGCTCGCATCTTGAATGATCGCCCCCGTCCGACTTTGGGGTTGGAGACGCCCCGTCACCAGCTCAACCTGCTACTCAACGCAGCATAAAACCGACCGCGTTGCTCCCACCACTTGACATTGCCCCTT
>NZ_JBBATX010000207.1:0-1219 GCF_040398505.1 Sphingomonas sp.
TGGCCTTGCCCCCGGTTAGTGGACACGGGTTAAGCGGCGAGTTGAACTTCCGCGGTCTGTGATGAGTATTGCAGTTCGAAGGCGACGGGGCTGACATCTCCGATCGAGGAGTGCCGGCGCCGACGGTTGTATCGGTCCTCGATCCAGGCTCCGACTTCCCGAGTAGCGCGGTCGCGGGTGGGCCAAACGCGTCGGTAGTAGAACTCGGTTTTCAGCGTGGCGAAGAAGCTCTCGGCCATCGCGTTGTCCCAGCAAATACCGGTCAATCCCATCGAGCGTATGATGCCATTCTTGATCGCGAATGCGGTGATCTGGGCCGAGGCATATTGGGTGCCGCGGTCGCTGTGAAAGATGACCTGCGCCGGCCTGTCTCCGCGCAGTGTCATGGCCATCACGAGGGCATTCTCGATCAGATCGGTCCGCATGTGGTCGGCGATGGCCCAGCCGATTACCCGGCGGCTGTGGGCGTCGATCACGGTCGCCAAGTAGACCCACCCCTCCCAGGTCCTCAGATAGGTGATGTCGCCGACCCAGACCTGGTTCAGGGCCCCGGTGTCCCATTTCCGTTTGACGGCGTCGACGGGGTAAGCGTCGGCGTGGTCAATGATCGTGGTGGTCCGCCACTTTTTGGGGCAGATCCCCACCAATCCGAGGCGTTGCATGGTCTTGGCGACGGTCTTGCGCGAGATGGTCTCCCCGTCGGCGCGGAGGTCGGCGAGGATCCTCGGCGATCCATAGACCTCGTCGGAGTCGCCGTGGAACCAGGCCACTTTCTGCTCAATGTTCTCCCGCCGAATCTCGCGGTCTGACGGTTTGCGGTCGAGCCAGACGTAGTATCCCGATCGGGACACCTGAAGCAGGCGGACCATGCGGGTGATGGTGAAGTTGGTCTTCTCCGCCAGCATCAGTTCGAACGCTTTGCGCTCGTATCCGACGCTTCCTGGGCGAAGAAGATGGATGCTTTTTTTAGAAACGCCCGATCCAGTTTCAGGTCCGCGTTTTCCTTGCGCAGCCGGAGCAGCTCGGCCCGTTCCGACTCGGTGACCGCGGTCTCGCCGGTGTCATTGCGGGACTTGAAAGCGATGACCCAACGGCCCAGCGAAGCCTCGTTAATGCCGAGCTCGCGGGCCACGGTCGCGATGGCCCTGCCGGTGTTGATCACCAGCTTCACGGCCTCGTCTTTGTACTCAGGAGTGAACTCCCGGCGTGTCTTTCCCAT
>NZ_JBBATX010000208.1:0-1187 GCF_040398505.1 Sphingomonas sp.
TCCCCGCGACTCGTGCTGACTCCTCGGTTTTTGTGGACGCGAGTCGGCGAAGAGCGTAAGCCCCGCTTTAACCATAACGGTAAGCGGGCATGGCGATCGATCCCTGGTTCTTCATTGCCGTCGGATGCAGCCTGACCGGATACACGCTGTATCTGACCGGGCTGCGGCGGCAATTGGTCCAGCCCAACCGCGCCTCCTGGCTGATCTGGAGTGCCGCAACCGCAGTCGAGGCGGTTACCTATGCCGCGGTCAACCCCGGTGCCGTGCAAGGCTGGGTCTTCGCGTTTTCGGCGCTCGCCTGCGTCGCGGTGACGATCGGCATCTGGCGGCGCTCGGTGTGGAGCGCGCCCGCGCAAGGCGAAGTGCTTTGCACCGCCGCGTGCCTCGCCGCGCTGACATTGTGGATCGTCTCGCGCAACGCGTTCTGGGCGCACATGCTGGTGGTCGCGGCGGTGCCGATCAGCTTCTGGCCGACCTGGCAGAGCGTGGCCCAGGATCGCAACCGCGAGCGCTCGCCCGCCTGGGGGCTGTGGGCAGTCGGCGATCTCGCCACGCTGCTGGTCGCGACGCGCGGCGGCAATCAGCAGGTCGGCGAATATGCCTATATCCTGGTCGAATTGCTGTGCCATGCGAGCGTGTGGTTCATGGTCGGCCTCGCGACGATCAACCCGTTGCGCTCGCTCGGTTTTCGCAACGGGCGGCTCTATGTGCTCGATGCCTATAGCCCGGCGGCGAGCCTGTTCTCGGTCGGCGAGACGCATCTCGGCAAGGCGGTCTATGCCGCGCAAGGCTTTGCCGAGGGCGACGAGATCATCCGCTTCACCGGCCGCCGCTTCCGCGCCGACCGCGTGCCGAGCCTGATGCGCGGGAGCAACGACCGCTTCGTGCAGGTCACGCCGCAGCATTACATGGGCCCGTCGGGCCGGATCGACGATCTGATCAACCATAGCTGCGCGCCCAATGCCGGCCTGCGCTTCGCCGGCGGCAGCGTGACGCTGGTCGCGATCCGCGCGATCGCCCCGGGCGAGGAAATCGCGTGGGATTATTCGACCACTTTGGCCGAATCGAACTGGCACATGATCTGCCAATGCCGCGCGCCGGAGTGCCGCCGCGTCATCGGCAATTTCGCGACGCTCGCGCCCGAACGGCAGGAATGGTTCCGCGCGCGCAATCTGGTCGCGCCGTAT
>NZ_JBBATX010000209.1:0-1164 GCF_040398505.1 Sphingomonas sp.
TAACTGCGGCTGGCATAGCGCGCGGCGGCGGTGAGCGAGATCGCGTCGGTCGGGCGATATGTTGCGACGATCGTCGCCTTGCGCAGCGGGATTTGCGGCGGACGCTTGCCGATGGTGGCGGGAAGCGTTGCGTTCGCGACGATGCGCGGGTCGACCAGCGTGAGGCTGCCCGACAGATCGAAGCGCGGCAGCAGGTCGCGCTCGACCAGCGCCAGTTCGGCGCCGCGCGTGCGGACGCGATCGACATTCTGAACAAAGGCCACGCTGGCCCCGCCGGGCAGCAACCCGGTCTGTGACAGAAGGGCGTCGCTGAATGCCTCGTTGAACAGCGACAGGCGGACGTAGCGGTCGCCATCGCCGTGCTGGATCGCCAGTTCCTCCGACAAAGCGCGTTCGGGCTTGAGCGTCGGGTTGGGCGATTGCTGGTTCGCACCGACCGTGACCGCCTGATACAGCTCGGTGACGGTCGGGAAGCGGTACGCTTCCCCGAACGATAGCGAGACTTTCCAGTCCTTCGCCGGGGTCCAGGCGAGCGCAGCCTTGGGCGAGAAGCGGCTGGCCGAGCGCGACGGCTGCAAGATCGTCGGTGTCGGCAGCAAGGTCGGCGAAAAATTGACGCCGTCATACGCCTTCCACCACTCATAGCGCCCGCCGAGCGTCACCGTCAGCGGCTGTGCGATCGTCCAGGCGTCCTGCACCCAGACGGCATTGGTCTGGGTCTTGCCGCTGGAGGCGAGAGTCAGCGCGCCGGGTGCACCTGCGATCCAGTCGGTCGTGGCGTAACGGTTGCTGGCCAGCGTGTAGCGATCGCGATGATAGCCCGCGCCGATGCGATGCCCACCACCGGCTTGCCACAGCGCCTTGGCATCGAGCGTGTACCAGCCGGTGCCATCGAGCCGCGTGATCGTACCGGCACCACCGCTGGTCGCGCCGGGCAAGACGGTGCCAGCGATGCGTTGGTCGTCGCGCGCGAAATCGTAGAGCGTGGCGATCACTTGCCAGTCGATCCACCCGGACGACCCGGTGGCGCTGAGGCTGTGCGACCAATGGCGCTGATTATAGCTGTAGACGTTGTTCGAAAACGCACTCGGCGCGACGCTATAGGCATAGCCGCCGATATTGAGCGATCCGGCATAGACCGGACCGGCGGCATTCTGGATATAG
>NZ_JBBATX010000210.1:0-1116 GCF_040398505.1 Sphingomonas sp.
GGTGTGTTATTTGAGTGATACGCGTAAAGTCACACTTGAGTCGCACCATCGGCGGTTGTTGCGGGGTGGACTGCCGAGGGGCTGATCGTGATTGGAGGACCTGTCCGACGGGACGATAGCATGGGGTTGGCTGCGTAGGACAGACGGCCCATTGCGCTCCAAGCGAGGACGTTAGGGGTTATGCTTGAACGTCCAGCTTCGATCCTCACCCGGTTCGCCGTTGATGAAATAGCGAATGTCGTCGATTGCACCTTCGGGCCAGACAACAAGCTCACGATCATTAATGAAATTGATCTGCAGAGTGTCGCCAGTTTCTGGTGCATCCCACACGAGAGTGAGCTTATCGCCAGTTTCAAGCTCGAAGCACTGCGGCCACGGCTCAACCGACACATAAATTGGATCGTCTTTAAGGTTGACGAAGCTCTGCTGTGTTTGAGGCATGGCCTAATGTAGTGCCGAGCCGACGCTGCGCCAACGTCAGCGTCCTACTCAACTCCAGACACAACCCCTATCCCACCATCTCCAGCACCGGCGCGACATCGACGCTGACATCCATCTTCTGCGCGCTCGATCCCAGCACCACCCCGTCGATCGGCGCGATTTCGCCGTAGTCGCGGCCGATCGCCATGACGATATGGTCGCCCGCCATCCAGATGCCGTTGGTCGGATCGACCCCGACCCAGCCGAGTTCTGCCCCGCACCACAGCAATACCCAAGCGTGCGTCGCATCGGCGCCGACCAGCCGCGCCTGCCCCGGTGGCGGGATCGTGCGGATATAGCCCGAGGCATAGGCCGCGGGCAGGCCCGCCGCGCGGAGGCCCGTGATCATAATCTGCGCGAAATCCTGACACACGCCGCCGCGCTTCAGGAACGCCTCGTGCGGCGGCGTGTCGACCAACGTCGCGGTGGGATCGAACGCGAAATCGTTCTGGATGCGCTGGGCGAGCGCGATCGCGGCGTCGAGCGCGGGGCGGTCGGGCTGCAGATCCTGCGCGCACCACTGCGCGATGTCGCGGTCGAGCGGGATCAGCGGCGAGGGGAAGAGGTAATTGGCCGGGCCAGCGGGCGACGGATCGCGACTGGCGCGCGCGGCGGCGGCGATTTCCCCGAGCGCGG
>NZ_JBBATX010000211.1:0-1025 GCF_040398505.1 Sphingomonas sp.
AATGGCGATCTCGACGCCGATCTTATCGACCTGATCGACTTGGCGGGAGCAGCCGCCGCTGAGCGCGATACCGCCCTCGTGCTCTTCATCGACGAGCTGCAATATGTGCCCGAGCGCGAACTGGCGGCGCTCATCACCGCGCTTCACCGCGCCCGCCAGAACGACCGCCCCATCACGCTGGTTGCCGCTGGCTTGCCGCAACTGGCCGGGCAGATGGGCAAAGCCAAGTCTTATGCCGAACGCTTATTCTTGTTCACCAGCATCGGTCCGCTCGGCACCGAAGCGGCCAGTTCCGCCATCATCCATCCGATCGAGGCGGAGGAATGCGCGATTGAGCCTGCCGCGGTCGCGCAGATCATCGCCGTCACCGAGGGCTACCCGTATTTTCTCCAGGAATGGGGCAAGCAATGCTGGGATGCCGCCGGCGCTTGCCCCATTACTGTGGCGGACGTCGAGATGGCTCACCCCACGGCCATCGCCGCACTCGACGACAGCTTCTTTCGTGTGCGGTTCGACCGCCTGACACCGTCCGAAAAGCGCTATCTGCGTGGCATGGCGGATCTGGGGGAGGGGCCCTTTGGATCGACCGCCATCGCCGAGCATATTGGGCGCAAGTCCTCCAGCTTTGGCCCCGTGCGTGCGTCACTGATTTCAAAGGGCATGATTTACACGCCGGGCTACGGCGAGACAGCGTTTACCGTGCCAATGTTCGGGGCGTTTATGCGTCGGGCGATGCCCGCCGGAATGGACGCCGTTGATTGATAACCGCCGGTCGGTCTCGCAACTTCGCCATTGGGACAGAAATTCTTGCCCACCTGGTTGCAGAGCGGAAGGTTTGCATTTCGGTAAGATGGGTGGATGCCATCAAAACATTGAGGCAGCGGGTATTTAGGATCGGCAGTTAATTTGCCGCCCATTTTAGGACGTAGTCGGGATAGCGCTCGCCGACGATCGACCCCGGGGAAAATGATCGTTCAAGTTCAGTCAGTTCGTTTGGCTCTAAAGCGATATGCACGGCAGCAATG